>DASYML010000165.1:0-36231 GCA_036009045.1 Pyrinomonadaceae bacterium | reverse complement strand
GCAACTCTTCGCGTTCATCAGCGGATAAATCAACGAGGTACTTTTTCTTGGGCATAGATGGTTCGACTCCATTCTTTGGTCTGAACCAAACTATACCCGTTCAAAGAGCTAATCATCAAAACTAGGCTGACGGAGCACTAGAAATCTCTTTGATTATCTCATCAATGTCCCCCGATTCTGGTATTTGCACAAATTTCTTAAACGCTTCAATATAAGATTCGGTTTTTGCTTCTACTGACTTTCGCACACGATTGAATAGATTATCGGCTATTTGCTTGTTCCTGTGTCCCCCTCTCGGTAACTGCTCCTCAAACCGTCTTAAATCTTTATCATCTTCCACTGACTTCTCTCCATGCTTCTTCCAAAAGAGAGCGTTTGCATATGCACGTACTTCTTGACTTAACATCAGCTTTCCCCTATTTACGCCGTCTATCCGGTTCGACTTGCTTGAAATTCATTACCTCATTCCGATACATAAGCGCACGCCCCTTATATTAACCGAGCGAACGCGTCCGCGCCTTACAAGGTCTTGAACTGCCGGTCTCGTCGCGCCACGTAAATTTTAATAACGCTCAGAAAGTAATTCCTGCTTTAGCCGCTTTTGAAATGAGATAGTTGATGAACGCGGAACAGGAAACTAGCATATACTTTGCATCTTCAAAATCTAAGTCAGGCTCATCTAACAAAGCATGGCGGATTCCATTTGCATCGCTAGTGTATCCGTACAAATTACTAAATGCGCTTTTCAATGCAGGATGCAGAGCTACTTTCGCTTCTAATTGTTTTAGGGCTTGCCCTAACGTACCTTTGCTACCATTGATGATGTTGCACATCGCTTCAACGGCGCTAATTGATTCTTTAATTGAGTTTCTATAGTCAGGTGATTTTCTATCCGATAATAAATTGAGAGAGGTTTTTAAATGATTGTTCACTGGCTTGAGTATATTTGTATCATTCAACGCTTCTTCTATCGAATTAACTTCTTCTTCGGAAGTAATCTGTGTAAGCTGTCCAGCAACAAATCTGTAAGCCGATATTTCTCGTTCCAAAATGTAGTTGCAGAATTCCATAAACTCTTTATTCTGTGACTCGTCTTTATATGTGTTAGCTATAAACTCGATGAAATCATAAGCCTCATTCCAAGTACAACCAAAAAAATAATTTTTGATTGAACTACGAACAGTGTTCCAATCATTACTAATATTTTCAATCGGTTTTTTGAAGTAGTCGCGCCATGTGAAAACCAGTAGAAGGTATATATCAGAGATACTTGGAAGATGATATACAAACGGGCTCTCATCAGCCTTGTTCCAATAAAAGATTTTGAGTGCGTTCCATAACCCATTCCGCAAGTCCTCATCCATAGAGTCAACTTGCATGATGCTCTTTATAGGTTTGAGTCCTTTACGTTGAGAGAATGATTGCATAAGTCCACACCATCTATTCCTTAATCTTGCGCGGTCTACCTGCCTTGCGGTTTTCAACCAATTTCAAATCTTTATCGTTGATAAGATAGTCCCGCCCATACTTCTGCGCGGGTAATCGTTCAGCTTCAATAAGAGCGTGAACACGCCGAACACTTACACCTAAGCGCCCTGCAACTTCCTTCGTCGTAAGTAAGCTCATATGTTACTTATACTTCGCAATAAAACTATTCGTCAAGTTGAAGATTTAGTATTGTAATACTATTCAAGGTGTAGTATAGTTTCTTTGTCAGTTGATAATAACTAAGACAAAGTGACATAGGAGCGATAAACATGATTGAATTGGTCAACGCGGAGAAATTAATCAAAGCGACAGAGCGCGCCCGCGCTTCCAAATTGTTCGTTCAACCTTCCAACCTTCTTCGTCAATACCACGTTACAAACCGCGAGACGAGCACAAAGTACACCGTTGATTTCTTTCTCCGCAATGGCAAGAGATTCGGTCATTGCACCTGCAAAGCTGGCGAGAGAAATCTAGCGTGCAAACATTTAAGCGCGGCTGCTGGCTATCATGTGATGAAAATGTCCGCGCAGCGCGAAGCACAGAAGATTGCTTTGATGCCGCAGGCAGCGTAAAGTTCGGCAACTACAGGCGAGCCGTTTATGCTCAGTGCGGCGGCTCAAATATTTACTAGCGGATATAATGCACGTGCTAGGAAAATTGCGGGTGAAATTGCGGGTGCAAATGGAAACGGACGGTCAAGCCGCCCGTAAACCATTCAATTTAATGAGCCGAGCAGGACTCGAACCTGCGACCCACTGGTTAAAAGCCAGTTGCTCTACCGACTGAGCTATCGGCCCTGAATAATGGACTTATCGGTTTCCGGCCAGTCTTAAAAAGATGAGCCGGTTGCTCTAACTAGCCGTTACTTGTGCGAATATAACACACGATTTCTTATCCTCAAACTCGCCTCGAAACTCTACCATAGCTCTGTCAAAATTTGTGTAATGGCCTCTCCCGATAATTCTCCTGAAGAGGAGCCTCGTATGCGAAGGGGAAGATAGGGAATTCTTTGGCGTTGTTATGCTCACTGAGGAAGGTGCAAATTCAGGGACGCCCTCCGAAAACACAAAAGACCAATCCGAAGACTGGTCTCATGTGTGCCATTTGATTGACGTTAATGGCGGAGCCGACGGGACTCGAACCCGCGACCTCCGACGTGACAGGCCGGCGTTCTAACCAACTGAACTACGACTCCGGGTAAACTCTGAATTTTCAATTGATGGTAGGCACGGAGGGATTCGAACCCCCAACCTCCACCTTGTAAGGGTGGCCGTCTACCATTGACATACGTGCCTCTGGTCGGCTGCGTTTGATGATTCATCAAGCGCTGGCGCGTTGGAGCGCCTTGAAAGCCGATTAAGGCTCTGCTTCAACTCAAACAGCAGGGTAACATCCTAAGAAATGAGAGCGCGCCTGTCAAGCGAAGCCTCATTCATCAAGACCGCGTCACGAAGACTGAGCCACAGAGGTCACAGAGGAAGAACGGAGTTTGATGAGAGGCAAGCTTGCTTCTTATCAATCTCCTTTCTCATCAAGCTTGCTTCGCTTTTTTGGTCCTGCTTCTTACTGTGAGTGCTCTATGGTCTCTGTGGCCCATTTATTCTTTTGCATGTCGGAGGCTACAAGAGCCAGACGGGCAATTCCGAGGCGCGCGTGCTGGTCTCCTGTGCGGAACTTTCTTCATCGCGGGGCGTGTTTGATTCTTCCGTGGCGGGTCGCGGGGCTGGCTCCGGCGCGTCGCGTTTATGGCCGAGGGGTGAGATGAGTACGGCCTCGACCTGTTCATCGAGTCTGCCGATGACGGACATGACGGGTTCGCTCCTTTTGCTTGATATGCGTTTGCGGCTATAGTTAAATCGCTTCGATTGTTATCTCAGAGAGTTTAAGTCCATGCAGAAGAAACTGGCAACTACAAAACACGTTGCGCGACGCCGACTTCAATTGATTTCGCTGGCGCTGGTCCTGACTCTGTGCGGCGGACTCTGTGCGACACGCGCGCAGCAAACGCCGCAGGGCGATAAGCAACAACGCCCGCGCAGAGTCGGCCCGGCGCCTCAGACGCCAACGACCGCGATGCCGACGCCGACGCCGCGCGCTTCGCAGACGCCAACAACGACGGATGCTGGCGAGGAAGTCGGCGAGGGCGATGTCGTGCGCGTGGAGACGCAACTGGTCTCCGTCCCGGCGGTGGTTTACGACCAGACGGGCCGCCCGTTGGTCACGCTGCGCCCGGAAAATTTCACGCTCTACGAGGACGGACGCCCGCAGCGCATCAGTAATTTCGCGACCACGGAAGCGCCCTTTGAAGTGGCGCTCTTGCTGGACACTTCCGGCTCTACGCGCGCGGACGTGGCTCTCATTCGTCGCGCGGCCAACGCTTTCATAGACGCCCTGCGCGCGAACGACCGTGTCGCCATCGTCGCCTTCAACACGTCTGAGATGGGCACGACGAAGCTCGCCACCGTTGACGTGTTGACCAGACTGACGAGCAATCGCGCCGCGCTCAGAAAGGCCGTAGAGGCCATCGGTTCGAGCAACGGCACGCCCTTCTATGACGCGCTCGAACGCATCGCGCAGGATGTCTTTAGCGAAGCGCCGAGCGAAGAGACGCGCGGGCGCAGGGCTGTCGTCGCACTCACGGACGGCGTGGATTCGACCAGCGAGGCGGAGTTCACAGAGTCGCGCGCGAAACTCTTGCGAGCGGGTCTCTCATGCTATTTCATACAGGTCAACACGGAAGATTTTGTCGAAGACCGCCTGCTCAAAGATTGCCAGGACGACGGTCGTCTGGGTCTCTCGCGCACTCAATTGCAGCGCTATCGTAAAATCTTCGCGCCGCGCTCGGACCCCTCTGACTACTCGAACTTTTGCGCCCTTGGCCCATTCGAGCGGATGCAGATTAGCCGCGATCTCTACAACATCGCGCGGCAGGAGATGAATGATCTGGCGCGTGCCTCCGGCGGCAAAAATTTTACGGCGGCGGATTTGAGAGACGCGCGCGCGGCCTTCGCACAGGTCGCGGAAGAGATCGGCACGCAGTACAGCCTCGGCTATTACCCGACCAACAAGACGCGCGACGGACGCTTTCGCGCCATCAAGGTCGAGGTCAAAGGCATCACCGGCGGCGCACAGGTCCGCGCACGCGAAGGCTACTACGCACCGAAAGGGTAAGAACAGTCTTGAGTCATGAGTGCTGAGTCAATGAGTCAAAGCTGTTGAGTGAAAATGTTCTTGTGCTAATCACTCAAGCTTTGTCATGACTCAAGACTCATGACTCATCACTTTTCACAGGAGTTAGTTGATGGGTGAGAAAAATAATTTTGATCGGATGGTGTTAATCGTGCTCGACAGCGCGGGCATCGGAGAGATGCCGGATGCTGCGGAGTGGGGCGACGCTGGTTCGGATACGCTAGGCCATGTGCTGGCATCCGGCGAGTTGCAGTTGCCTAATTTGCAGCGTTACGGGCTGGGGAATATACGTCCTTTGCATGGCGTGCCGCCTGCGGATAACCCGCGCGGCTCTTACGGGCGTTGCGCCCTGCGCTCGAACGGCAAAGATACTACGACGGGTCACTGGGAGATGGCGGGCATTATCTTGCAGCAGGCTTTCCCGACTTACCCGAAGGGTTTTCCGCCGGAGATTATCGAGAGCTTCGTTAAAGAGACGGGCGTGCCCGGCGTGCTCGGCAATGTTCCGGCCTCCGGCACGGAGATTATCAAAGAGCTTGGCGCGGAACACGTCCGCACGGGTAAGCCCATCGTCTACACCTCCGCCGATTCCGTTTTTCAAATCGCCGCGCACGAAGAAATTATCCCCGTCAGCAGGCTCTACGAAATCTGCGAGACGGCGCGCGCCATTCTCAAGCACGAGCATGAAGTGGGCCGTGTCATCGCGCGTCCCTTCACGGGCGAGACGGGCAAGTTTCGTCGCACCGAAAATCGCCACGACTACGCGGTGCCGCCGCCGCGCGAGAATCTGCTCGTGGCCCTCTCGGAAGCGGGACTCGACGTAGTTTGTATCGGGAAGGTCGCTTCGATTTACGACGCGGCGGGCGTCACGCAGGATTTGACCGCGAAGAATAACCAGCAGTCCATAGACCAGACCATCCACGCGCTACGGGATAAAACGCGCGGCCTCATCTTTTCCAACCTCGTTGATTTCGACATGCTCTACGGGCATCGCAGAGACGTTGAAGGATACGCGCGCGCACTTGAACACTTTGATTCGCGCCTCCCCGAAATCGAGGCCGCGATGAGAGAGAGAGACATCTTCATCATCACCGCAGACCACGGCAACGACCCGACCTTCCCCGGCACAGACCACACGCGCGAATACGCCCCGCTCCTCGTCTACGGCAAGAGCGCACGCCCCGGCGTCAACCTTGGAATCAGAGACTCGCTCGCGGACATCGGCCAGACCACCGCCGAAAATTTCGGATTACAACTAACGGCAGGAAAGAGTTTCTTAAAAGAAGTGATGAGTGATAAGTGATGAGTCATGAGTGACGAGTGACGAACGATGAGAGATAAGCTTTCACTCATGACTCATGACTCATGACTCATCACTTTGCTTTTGACTCCAGACTCCAGACTCATCCATTCGGGTCTTTGAGGACCGCGATGTAGGGCAGGTTGCGATAGCGTTCGGCGAAGTCCAGTCCATAGCCGACGACGAAGGCATCCGGTATTTTAAAGCCCAGATAATTAATCTCAACGTCGCGTTCGCGGCGCTCGAATTTGTCGAGGAGCGCGACCAGTTTGACGGTCGCCGCGCCGCGCGAGCGCAGGTTGGCGAGCAGGTAAGAGAGCGTCAGGCCCGTATCTACGATGTCCTCTACAACGATGATGTCGCGGCCTTCGATGGCTACGTCAAGGTCTTTGACGATGCGTACTTCGCCGGATGAGCGCATCGCCGCGCCGTAACTTGAAATCGCCATGAACTCCACGCCGAGACGCAGGTCCGTCGCGCGCATGAGGTCGCTCAGGAACAGACATGCGCCCTTGAGGACGCCTATCAGCAAAGGGTTCTTCCCCGCGTAATCGCGCGCGATTTCCACGCCGAGTTCGGCGATGCGCGTTTGTATCTGTTCGGCGGAAAAGAGCGGTTCGAGATTCGGATTGCTGAACTCGGAAGGTATCTGTGCGGAAGAAGTAGCCAAGACCGTCTCCAATCTTAAAATTGATTCGTTGATTGATTAACGCTTCATTGAAGCATCCCTTCATTGGTCCGTTAATCATTGACCCGTTGATGCCATGATTAAAAGAAGCCCGTGAATTGATTTCGTCAACATTTGCGTGCGTGCCCTGTGGTGCGACATACTAAAGAAGCTATCCCCGAAGGTCAATAGAGAACAAGAGTGAGATACAGAATACAGCATAGATGCTTCGCCGTTGTACTGCTCTTCTGCCTGTGGCTGGCGGGCGCGTGCCCGGCACAGGCCCAGCAGAGCGGCACACGCTGCGCCCGGCTCACTTCCAATAAATCGCCATCAAAAGGGACCAGTTCGAGAGTGAGCCAGGCGAACGCGCCAGCGCGAGTCGCAACCGAGACTCCTGCGGCGAATGCTGCTCCTGCTGTGAATTCTTCTTCAGCGGCGAATCCCTCTTCGTCTCCCGCAACAGTTTCCGCTGGACCTTTAATTTCCACGCGGGCGGCAGAGAGTTTGATTGATGCCAGCATTCCTGATGACGTTGCGCTCGACAAGATGTTGGAGCCGTACCGCGCGAAGGTGCATGAGCTTGATACCATCATCGGGAGGCTGGAAGGCACTTTGATAAAAGGGCGCGTGGTGGGCGGCTCAATGGGTAATTTCGTCAACGACGCGGTACGCGAGCAGGCAAGAGGGAAGCTCGGCAGACCACCTGCGCTCGCCATCCTCAACCGCGACGGCCTGCGCAAGAATACCATCGCGCCGGGCGACCTGCGCGTGCGAGATGTTTTCGAGATTCTCCCCTTCGAGAATGAACTGGTGGCAGTTGATTTGACGGGCGCGCAACTTCGCCGCCTGATAGAAACCCTGATGGGATACGGCGACCTCGCGCAATCGGGCGCGCGTATCAAGTATCAACTGAACGAGAAGCGCCGTTACGACACGTTGAGCCTGCAATTAATTGGTCCAACCGGAGCGTTGGAGGAGATTGACCCTGCGCGCGTTTACACTATCGTGACGGTTGATTTCGTCATGAGCAGGGGCGGCGCTTATGAGTTTCTCAAAGAGATTAAGGATGTGCGCCCTCTGGGTCTGAAGATACGCGACGCCGTGACCGCTTACGTGAAAGCTATGACGGCTGCCGGGCGGGCTATCAAGGCCACGGAGGACGGGCGGATTGAAGGACCGGGAATGCTGGAAGGTGAGATTACCTGAGATGCCGACACGTAGAGAATTTCTCGGCGCGATGATGGCGGGAAGCGCGGCCCTGTCCCTTTCACAGAAGGGCCTCGCTCATCTCTCTGCTCATCTCTCTTCCGTCAACTCTTTCGAGTGGCTGGCCGCTCCGCTCATCCGCGCGCAGGCGGGCGAGACGCTCATCACCATCCTTCACACCAACGACACGCATTCGCAGATTGACCCGCTCCCGGCCAATGACAAACAGCATCCGGGCCTCGGAGGCGTGGCCCGCCGCGCCACGCTCATCAAGCGGATTCGCCGCGAGAACCCCAACAGTTTGCTAGTGGACGCGGGCGATGTTTTTCAGGGGACGCCTTACTTCAATTTCTTTCACGGCGAAGTCGAGTACAGGGCAATGTCCGCGATGGGCTACGACGTGGGCACGCTGGGCAATCACGAATTCGATAACGGCGTGGCATCGCTCGCGGCGGCGTTGAAGTACGCGAATTTTGATCTGGTCAACGCGAACTATGACATGCGCGGGACGCCTCTGGAGAATCGCGTCAAGCCTTACGTCGTGCGCGACGTTGGCGGCGTGCGCGTGGGCCTCTTCGGGATGGGCTTTCAACTCGAAGGCTACTATCCGCCGGACAGGTACACCGGCATCAAATTTCTGGACCGGGTGAGCGTGGCGCGTGATGCCGTGCGTGCCTTGCGTGAGAGAGAAGGTTGCGCGCTGGTCGTCTGCCTTTCGCACATGGGTTATTATGAGCCTCGGAAGGGAAATGAATTCGGCGATTCGCAACTCGTCGCGCAAGTGGATGGAATAGATTTTATCGCCAGCGGGCATTCACACATTTTCATGGAAAAGCCCGTCATGGCGAAACAGCCTTCGGGCCGCGAGACGATGATTTTTCAAGTCGGTAAAAGCGGCATCTACCTGGGCCGCGTGGATTTCACAATGCGCGCGGGCCGCATCACAGCCTCCGCCGGAAGGCTGCTCGATTTACGCGAAGGGTGAAAACAGAGGCTGGAGGCTGGAGGCTAGTTGATGCAAGCTGTTTTTACCAGTCTCCAGCCTCCAGCCCCTGGTCTCTAATTTTATGGCAAATGATGAATCAACGAGGGACCGCGTTCGGGCGCTGGTCAGGGATGTCCTGGCGAGCGCGCTTCCGGCGGAGGATGTGGGAGCCGCGAGCGAGATGAGTGGGGCTGCGCCCGCGACGAAATTGGACCGGGCGGGGGCGTCCGGTGTGTCGAGCCGGTTTATCAATACGTTGCCTTCGGAGTCTGACCAGCCGGGGCCGGAATATGCGCGCGATGAATCGTCCAAGATGGTCATTACGGAGGATGATGTGCGCGGCCTGGAAGAGGGCGCGCGACTGCGTATCGCGGAGGGCGCACGCCTGACGCCGCTCGCGGCGGACCTCGTGCGTGAGCGCAAAATCGAACTCGTGCGGCGCGTGCCTCGTCGCGGCCAGCGCGCTACGAAGATGGTGGCCGTCGGCGCGGATCACGGCGGCTACCAGATGAAGGAAGAGTTGAAAATTCTGCTCGCGGAGTTGGGCCATCGCGTGCATGACTTCGGCACGAACAACGAAGACGCTGTGGATTACCCGGACTTCGCGCACGCGGTCGCTCGCGCGGTCGCGGACGGCACGGCGGATGTCGGCATTATCATTGACGGCGCGGGCGTCGGGAGTTGTATGACGGCGAACAAGGTCACGGGCGTACGTGCCGCCGCGTGCTATTCGGTGGCGGTCGCCAAAAATTCGCGCGAGCATAATGATGCCAACGTCCTCACGCTCGGCAGTAAGACCATCAACAACACGTTGATGCGGGAGATAGTCGGCGCGTGGCTGGCGACGGAGATGAGCGAGGAGCGCCATCGCAAGCGCGTCGCCAAGATAGAGGCCATCGAGCGGCAGTACAAATGTTAGTCCGCGCGGGCGTGGCGATAATCTTGTATAGCGCGTGCGAGAGTGGCATCATGAGCGTGCTAGTCTTAAATGGATTCAGGCAAGAGGACCTGACGCGTATCGTCGCGGGTCTCTCTCTCTTCAGGCTCAAACAAACTTGCCTCTGGTGTCGTCAGATCTATGCTTTGAGAAAGGATGGTAGCGACATGATTCGTTTTATCTATGCGGCGTCCCTGTGTTTGATTCTCTTCGGGGCACTGCCCGTTTCGTCTGTGAGCGGTCAGCAGTCCAGGAATAATATGCCGACCAGCGGCCCGTATAATAGTGCGGAAGCGGCGCAAAAGGGGCAGGAGCAAGACGTACGCAACAGCATCGCACGCGGTCCAGAGGGGTCAGGTAGCGGAAGCCACATTGATTATTCAAGATACGGCGCGATTAATTTCAAGATGACGGCGATTTTGATAGAGGAGCAGGAGAAGACTTTGCGGCCAGCGAAGACGGACCTTGCGGCCAACGCGCAGTTTCTGAAACAGCCGCACGCGGGTTTGGTGAGACTGTTGCCCGCAAAGGCAGGCAAGGTCGTGAGCGTCGAGAAACTGGGTAAGGAGGGGCCGCCCGTCACGTTTCCCGGCGGCGGCGCTTTTTATTCCTTCACGAAGTTGAATCATGTGCCGGACGTGTGGTCGGACCTCAAATTCATAGATGGAGAATTTGAAGTGGCCTTTGGCCCGGAGGTGCTCGGCGCTCTGACGATGCTGGGCGATGTCCCGCTCGATTCCCTGACCATCGAAAATCCTGCGCTGAGTCTCCTGGCGAAGTATGCGCCACCGTCAAATGTGAAGCAGGCAAAGAGTGAGTATGAACGTTTCAAGAAGGGCGTCTCGCTCGAAAACTATCTTTTCAAGACGGCTTTTCCGGTCCAGCAAAACATGACTTACGCGTTGCGCTCAATCGCTTATGATAGATCGGATTTACTGGTCGCCTTCCGCATGTTGAGGCGGGAAACGGACGGTAGCGTGTTGATTTTGTGGAAGCGCATAGAGAAATTTCCCACGCCAAAACTCAAAGCCTGAGACGAAGGGCAGGAGGATGGCGGAGCGCACCGCCAGCGTGCTTCGTCTCTTTCGGACTCTTTCTTTCGGAGGGCCGCATTATTGCCACATTATTCATCTAACGGCGAACTGGAACGCCTCGTAGAGCAGATTACGGATGTCATCGTCTCGCGCCTCAATGGCGACGGCGACGGCCAGGCGGCGATGTGCGGTTGCACGAACGAGTGTTTCAATCGCTGCCCGGAGCGTATGCATAGAGTGGTAGACGCGGGCGCGGCGCGCATCGGGATGGTGCTCGGAGAAGCCGCTTCCGCGAGCGATTGGGCCAGCTTGATTGACCACACGCTCTTGAAGCCGGAAGCCACTGAGACCGACATCAAGCGTCTTTGTGAAGAGGCTGCGCGGTTTCATTTCGCGTCCGTGTGCGTCAACCCGACATGGGTGCGTGCGGCCTCATGTCATCTACAGGGAACGGGCGTGCCCGTCTGTACGGTGATAGGTTTCCCTCTGGGCGCGACGCTCCCGGACGTGAAGGCTTATGAAGCGAGACGCGCGATCTTCGACGGCGCGCGCGAAGTTGATATGGTCATTAATGTCGGCGCGCTCAAGAGCGGAGATGATTGCGCGGTCGAGTACGACATACGCTCCGTGGTCCAGGTGGCGCACGAAGTGGGCGTGACGTGCAAGGTGATTATAGAGACGGCGCTGCTGACGGATGATGAGAAGGTGCGCGCGTGTCTCGCGGCGAAGAGTGCGGGCGCGGACTTCGTCAAGACTTCAACGGGCTTCGCCAAAGGCGGTGCGACCGTGGCTGACATCGCGTTGATGCGTCAGACGGTCGGCGCGGATTTGGGCGTCAAGGCTTCGGGCGGCGTCAAGGGCTTACAGGATGCGCGACAGATGGTCGAGGCGGGCGCGACACGCATCGGCGCGAGCGTCGGAGTCAAGATTGCTCAAGAGGCCGCTGGCACCAAGCCGACCGCTTCGGCTGCCGCATACTAGAGGGCGTTTGAAAAGCCATCCTGTGCCCTGAAAGGGCAACCGGTGAGAGCCGGGGCAAGCCTCAGCGTCGCCCCGGTAATCTCAACACCACACATTCCGACCCTGCAAGGGTCGCACACCCAATGTTGAGGTGCGACCCTTGCAGGGTCTGTTTCTATCTTGGACCAGTCACCGTGGGCGTTGCCCCGGGCTCTCATATGTATCCCCTCCGGGGATCAGGTTGAAGGGTGTGCTCTGCCTTACATCGAACTCACGTTATCATAGATATTCCCTACGGGGATAAGGTTGTGTATCCACTGCGGTGGATAAGGTTGAATAGTTCTCTCTGACTTTTTAGATACCCTTTAATTACCGAGCAGGATGCCTCTGCCGTAGAAGATACGGTTGGTATTGTCGCTCGCATCAGGGCGGTCGGAGAGGATGCTCTGCGCGATCAGAAGGCGGGCCATGATGCGCGCTTCGTTGCGTTGAAATCTATCCGCGAGCGACTTTGTATGATCGAAGTCGGCGCGTGCCAGCGCGGTCAACCCTTTGCCATATTGAGCGGCGATCTGGTCTATAGAGAGAAAGCCTGGGTGCATCAGCATCTCGCCTTTTTTGAAGAACCCCTCACCGGGTCCGCCCGGCATGCGCCCCGCGCCGAATTTGTCCAGCAGGGCCGCTGCCGCGAGCATCTCGTTGGCCTGGTCTATGACGGGTTCGATGATGTCAAAAGCGCGCGGCGGTTCGATGAGCGTATAGGCCAGCGTGATTTGAATCAGCGCGTTGAGTTGTTCCTGATTGTCCGGCTGGCGATTGACCAGATTCTGCGCTTCGCTCATCAATTGGAGGGCGTTTTTGCGGTCGCCTTTGGCGAAGACGGTCATCGCCAGGTAGGCGAGTTCGGTCGCGCGCGCTTCCTTCGAGCGCATCCGAGAGGCCAACTGTTTCGCCTCCTCCACCTTGCCCTGTTCGACTGCCTGTGCCATCAACTGCCTGTCAATCTGGACCAGTAATTGATCGCGCTCAGGCCCGCTCACGTTATCGTTGAGAATCTGGCGCGCGCGCTCATGATTGCCCGCCTCCGCAAACTTCATCGCGGCCATCGTATAGAGTCCGTTGCGCGTTTCGGGCGTCGCTGTGCTGGCCGCTTCGAGCATCTCTTCCGGCGTCCCCGCGCGCATGAGGCGCTCCGTGCGCATCCATTCTTTAGCCTCCGGTTCCATCGCCTTATTGATTTCCGCGATCTTCCTGCGCAACTGGTCCATACGCTCCGGCACGCGTTTCTCTAGTTCTGGAAACAACGGTTGAAGGTTCATGGTGTAGCCCAAATCAGCGGCGGTCGCGCTCAGCGCCATCGTCACGACGACATCCGCGAGGTCATGCATGGCTTGATCGTCGAGCTTGAGCGCTTTGGATTTTTCGGGAGCCTGAGCGGGACTGGAGGCCAGTACGGCGCGTCCCTGGGGCGGCTCGACCACCATGCGCAAGAGCGCTTGCCCGACGTATCCTGCTTCACGATTGCGCGCAGGATTTTCCGTCTGAAGTTTTTTGATAATGTCCACGGCGAGCCGCGTGGCCGCTTCCGCGTCCTTCTGTTGCAGCCGTTGGAGGATACCCAGGAGCGCATAAGAGATGCCCCTGGCAAGGCTCTCCTGTGCCATCTGAAGGGCGCGTTTTGGATCGTTGAGGGCGACCTGACTTGCGATGCTCTGTTCGAGCGCGAGTTCCTGGTCCTGTCCGCGAGAGTTAAAAGGGGCGTTCTCGGGGGAGACGGCGCGCGTGGCGTGAAGCAGTTCAAGCGCGAATTGCGGGTCGCGGCGCGCGATTGTTTGCAGCGTCTGCTGTCGCAACTGGACGATCATCCAGTACGAGGCATCATAGCGCGTGGCCTTTGCGCTCGCGTTATTGAGCGCCTCGGCGACGGCCATCATGGCATCGCGGAAAAGATTGCGTGCGCGCTTTTCGTCGCGCGTCCAGAGGAGGTCGGCGGCGATGGTCTGGACCAGCGCGTGATTCTCTACGAGCTTGAGCGTTTGCGCGCTCTCCAACGTCGTGTCGAGCAGCGCCAGCGCCTTGCGCTCCAATTCCTGCTGTGCCTTCTGCTGTTCCTCTTTGGATTCCTGGACCGGCGGCAACCCTTGCGCGGCGGCGTTCGTGAGCATCAGCAGCGTGAGCACCAGTGAAGAGATGAATGACTTTGAGGACATGTCCGCCTCCCGGTGAATGTGTGGCCCTGAGCGGCCAACGTGGCGATAAGAGAAAGACCTTTGGTCTGGACGCAACGGCCCCTCCTTTTGAGAGACCACCCGTAAAATTCAATAGAGACAGTTTAGCAAAAGCAGTGACGAGTGACGAGTGACAAGTGACGAGTTAAGACAAGTCATAAGTCATGAGCGATGAATGATGAGTCATGAGAGGAAAGCTTTTACTCATGACTCATGACTCATCACTGCTTTTTCTTGCTCATCACTTGTCACTCATCACTCGTCACTGCTCTTAAAACCTGAAGCCGACGCCCGCCGTGAATTGAAAGTTGTGTGAGGTATCGGCGGGAATGGGGATGGGGAAGATGACGGTCGTGCCGCTGGCGTCTGTGGAGAGACCGTTGAAGGTGCTGCTGCCGTAGCGGATGATGGTATCGCCCAAGTCAAAGCGCGTGACGATGCGGCGCGTGGGATAAAACTCCAGGACTCCGCCGATGTCGGTCGCAAAATGCGTCGCCCCCTGTGTCCTGAACTGGAAGGGGAAGACGCCGCCCCCGCCCGTCGCCACATAGCCGCCCTTGCCCTGTGTGAAGTTGATAAGGCCGGGCCGCGCCTTGGCGAAAATACCGAACTTCTCATAACGCTTGCCAATCTTCACGCCGAAGAGTCCTTCGACCGCGCGGCCCCCGTTGCGAAAAGTGGCGAAGCGCGAGTTGTGCGGCAGGACATTGCCTTCGGCTTCGAGCGCGAAGTTCTTCGTCAGGTTATAGGTGAGCCTCGTGCCGAGGCCCGGTTCCGTCCGCTCTCCGTCTAAGACCAGCGCGGCGAAGTGGACGCCGATCTCGAATTTCGGTGGGTCGTCTGCGTCCGCCTTCGTCTGCGCGATGGTCCCCGTGTGACCGAAACATAAACAGAGCGAGAGGGTCGCTAATGTCAGGAATAAACTGCGTTTCATTTTGCCTTAACCTCCTTGGTTTGAGGACGTTTTGCGTATCGCGTGTCCGCAAGGGCTATTGCCTCCGGCTTATCTTTGCGCCGCCGTTGAGACACACGTCGAGCCTGACCTTGAGCACTGAGTCAAGGACGTTTGACCGAAAGTTTCGTGTTGCCGTAATTAGTGGACCAGCCCGCCATCGCTCGCGCTTAACTTCGCGCGTCGCTTAATTTTTGGGCCAGAGATTTTCGATGCGGTCGGCGGCTCCGATGGAGACGCGCACGCGGCTGGGAATCTGTTCCAGCTTTTCCGCGCTCTCAGGAATTTGTTTGACCGTATGCCCGGCCTTGTTTCTCTCCCTCATGCTGGGGAAGACGCCTCCGAGCAGTTGGCTCAGAAACGGAGGCACGGCCTGCTTGATGCCTCCACGGCTGGCGACCGCAGAATCCTTCGCGGGCGGATAAAATTCCGGGATGGGAATGTAAGTGGAATCAACGAGCACCCAGACATTCCAGTTGCCGCCGTTGCCGACAACCGGCGCGCTGGAAATCCACTCGTAATGATCGCTGCCCAGTGTGAAGGAAATTTTGTTGTCTTCGATGACGCCCACCTTGCGAAAATCGTAGCCCTGGTGCGGAATCAAAGAGAAGATAAAACGTCCCTTGCCCGGCACGTAAAACCAGACGAGCGCACCCTCGCACCCGCGCGTGGGCTTGCCGCCAGCCACCTGTTCGTCGTTGACCAGCAGCTTATAATCCCTCACCGCGAGTTCGACGTTGGCGAGCGTAAAGTCGCGTATAGGATACTGCTCGCCCGCCGGTGACTGCCAGAGTTTGGCGCGGTCGAAAGAGACCTTGACCACGTCAACAATCTTGACGCCGGTCTGCTGGTTGATTAAAAGGTCCAGCGCAAAGCCGTCGCCGTCGTCAATAATCTGCGATTCGGTCGAGCGCGAGATGGTGTGTACGTTGATGTTGGGGCGGCGAGCGGCCTGGCCCGCGACGTTGTTGCCCGCGCGAAGCTGCTCTGCGAATTCGGGGCTCAGCGGCCCGACCGCAACCTTGAACTGCTTGACGTTTGCGAGCGGCTCGACCGTCAGATCATAGCCGAACACGAAATCGCCATCCGCGTCCGCGAGCACGCGATGAATGACATGATGCTCGCCCTTCAAGGCTCGCGGGTTGACAAGCTCCTGCGCCTGCGTCGAGCCGTTTGAGAGTGGCGAGCCGGAAGGCACCGTCTCGATTTTGAAAGCCACGAAGCCAGCGCTCTCCAGCGGCACGACGAGTTGGCCGCCTCCCTCCTGCGCGCGGGCGCAGAGCGGAGAGAGCAAGAGGCAGATGATGATGACGCTCAGCGTTCTACTTTTCATCTTTGATAGCTTCCCTTGATGATTCTCAGCTTGACCTCGCCCGTGGGCTTGAACCCAGCGAGGGCCGCATGCGTGCTCTCTATCTTTCCCTGTGAATCGCGCGCGGTGTTGATGGACGCATCCGAGACATCCTGCGGGGCGGGCGTCTCCTGCCGCCCGGTTGCAACCTGTGGTTCCAGGACGCGCTCGCGCGCCTCATTCTTCAACGCGCGATTATTCCTGGCGACGTAGACGATGCGTCTCACAAGCTTTTCCTGAATGACTGGGACTTCTACGATTCTGGTCCTCTCATCAGAGGGAACCGCTGCTGACGCCGGAACTCGCTGGACCAGCGTGTTTGAAGGTCGCATCAACGCGAAGAGAGAAGAGACTGCGAGGAGCAGGACGGCCAGTGCCGCGACGGGCGCGGGCACGCGAATTGACGTGGCTGTGAATCGCTTCCATAAGGGCACGCTGTTGCGGGGCGCGCGCGGCGTCTCCGTCACGGCGGCGTCCATGCGGCGTTCGAGCCTCTCATGATATTCGGACCAGAAATTCTCCTGCGGCTGGATGGAGGCCGTCGCCTGATCGAAGGCGAAGAGGGTCAGCGAGATGGACCTGTGCTGCTCCTGGCATTCCTGGCAAGCCTCTATTTCAGAGAGCAGTCTACGCGATTGCTCCTCATCCAGTTCCTTAAAGACGAGGTCAATCAATCGTTCCTGTGCGGTGCGGCAATCGTGCATCATCTCTCACTCCAAACTAACTATCTGAAACCAAAACCACTTCACATGAAGCATCCGAGTTGGCAATCGCAACTAAAAATTTTCTCCGGCGGCGACGGCGAGATAGTCCGCCGATTCGACGCCCACGCCAAGGTGCTGGCGCAGTTTGACGATGGCGCGGAAGAGGGATTTTTTGACCGTCCCGGTGGAGATCTTGAGCGATCTGGAAATCTCTTCGTAGGTCATCCCCTCGTGATGTTTCAAAAGAAAGATCAACCTTTGCTGCGGGGTCAATTCTTCGAGCGCCTGCATGACCTTCTCTATGAGAATTTTTCTGTGTATGTCGTCTTCCATCTCAGAAGGGCGCGACGGGAGAAATTCTTCGCGGTAGTCCACGGCATCGAGTTCGACTATCTTGCCGACGGCGGCCTGATTGCTCCAATGCCCCGCGACGCCCCGCTTGTGATTGAGAAAAGAGTTAATCACGATCTGGCGCAGCCAGGTATAGAAGCTCGATTCGGCGCGAAAGCCGTTGATGGCTTTATAAGCCTTGAGCCAGACTTCCTGCGAGAGGTCTTCGGCGTCGTGCGGGTCGCGGCAGTAATGCAGCGCGAGCACGTAGATGCGACGCTCGAAAGCGCGGGCCAGCGCACCAAAAGCCTCCTGGTCGCCTCTCTGGGAACGCCTGATTAATTCGCTTTCGCTCTCGCTCAACGGCAAGTCACCCTTCGCTTCAGGTCAACTCTATAGACGCATTGTACTTGTTTTGGTTGGCCTGAGACCAAGCCAAAGAAAATTAACTCATTGATGCATCGGTTCACCGGCTCATTGAAGAAATGAATCAATCTCTTCGTGGCTTGTAACGAGCGGCGCTTTGCGACTATTCTCATACACGTCATAGCAATCAAAAATCATGTGGACGGTGAAAGAAACCATGCCCATAGCGAGGCGCAACCTGCTGGCGGTCATTCTGGGCGGCGGCGCGGGTACGCGACTGTTTCCGCTGACGCAGCAACGCTCGAAACCAGCCGTTCCGCTCGGCGGCAAGTATCGCCTGGTTGATGTGCCCATCTCCAACTGCATCAACTCGGACGTGATTAAAATCTTCGTCCTGACGCAGTACCAGTCCGCCTCGCTCAATCGTCACATCGCGCGGACCTATCGCTTCTCGCCCTTCTCGGACGGCTTCGTGGAAATCATCGCCGCAGAGCAGACGGCGGAAAGCCCGCAATGGTTTCAGGGCACGGCGGACGCCGTCCGGCAGGTGCTCCCGCACATGAAGGACCTCAACATAGACACCCTGCTGATACTCTCCGGCGACCATCTTTACCGGATGGACTACAGGGAATTTTTGCAGCGACACTACGAGACGAACGCGGATGTGACTGTCTCCGTCGTGCCGATCACGCCGCACGCGGCGGAAGAGTTTGGCCTGCTCAAGACGGACTCGGACGGGCGCATCGTGGAGTTTAGCGAGAAGCCGAAGGGCGCGGCGTTGGAGGCTATGAGGGTTGACACGCGCGCTCTGGGTCTCAGCGCCGCAGAGGCGAGCGAGCGGCCCTTTCTGGCTTCGATGGGCATCTACGTCTTCAAGTATGACAGGCTGGTGAGCCTCCTGGGCCAGAATAAGGAGTGGGTGGACTTCGGGCGCGAGATTATCCCCGCGACCATCGGGAAAGGCAACGTGCAGGCTTACATGTTCGACGGTTACTGGGAGGACATCGGAACCATCGCCGCTTTCTATCAGGCGAACATGGATTTGACGGCGCTCATTCCGCAGTTCAACTTCTTCGATGCGAACGCGCCCATCTACACCCGCGCGCGTTATCTTCCGCCCTCGAAGATTCACAACTGCAACGTCAGCGATTCGCTCGTCAGCGACGGTTGCATCATCAACGAATCGAGACTCATCCGCTCGCTCATAGGATTGCGCAGCCGCATCGAGCGCAACTGCCACATCGAAGCCTCTTACCTGATGGGCGCGGATTATTACCAGTCCATCGCAGACATGCACGCGGACTACACGGCGGGCGTCCCGCGCATAGGCATCGGCGAAGGCGCGGTCATCAAACGCGCCATCATAGACAAAAACGCTCGCATCGGCGCGGGCGTCCGTCTCGTCAACGAACACGGCATAGAGAACGCGGACGCACCCGACGGCAGCTATTACATACGCGACCGCATCATCCTCATCCCCAAAAACGCTGTCGTCAAAGACGGAACGGTCGTGTAAGGATTGATTCATCGGCTCATTGGTTCATTGCTTCATTGGTCCATTTATTCAATAAGCCGATGAATCAATGAGTCAATCCCTGCTGAGGAACAAGAGATGGCTAGAGGTTGGGAGAGCAAAAACGTCGCGGACCAGTTGGAGGCCGCCGAGGAGCGCGCGAGGGAGATGGAGCGTCGTGCTCAAGGAGAACTCTCTCCCGCCGCACGCGCCCGGCAGGAGCAACTCAATTCGCTCAATCTCTCGCGCTCACGCACGCTGGACCAATTAGAACGCGCCACCCGCCCCGCCCACCGTGAAATGCTCCAACGCACCCTCCGCGCCCTCGAAAACCAGATCGAACAAATCAACAGTCAGGAATCTCAAGAGTCTTGAGTCTGAGAGTCAGGAGTCAAAAGCAAGAACCTGTCTTTGACTCCAGACTCCTGACTCTCAGACTCAAAACTGTTGCAAGTTATTCTTCGCTCTCGTCTGTTTGCACGCCGAGGGTAGTATCGGAAGTGAGGATGGTGCTCATGCCGGGGTTCTCTTCCTGTGAGGTAGGGGCGTCGGGTTCTGCGACATCGTCGTGTTCCTGCTCGCGCGGAGTTTCGCGTGCGTCGTCGGTCTCTCTGTCGTTCATGCGGGGCTTTCCTTTTAAGGACCAGTCTGGTTCTATCCTCTCTTGTGTATCTCTCCTGTCGCTCAGCGTCCGGGCGGGACTGTAGACTTTTCCGGCACGGCGACCAATCTGGTTTTGCGTAGGAAGGGAGCCTGCTGTGTGTCCTGCGCGGTGGCGTTTGATTGAGAGCCGACCACGTAACTGTCGCGCGCCCTGACGGCGAGTTCCGGGCGATTGACGCGCACTTTAATCTGTCTGCGCTGGCCCGCCTGCGCCGTCATGCGCGGGTAATAACCGAGGCTGTACTGGCGTCTCAATTCTTCCGCGACGAGCGCGAACGAGTGTTCCAGATTCTGCACGCTGTCCGCTTGATAGAGACGCGCGCCGGTCCTCTCCGACAACTCGCGCAGGTAATCGCTGGCGCGCATGTACTCATCACGGCTGCTGCCGCCGCCGCCGCCACCGCCGCCGCCTCTGCCACCGCCACCCCTGCCGCCACCGCCGCCACCTCTACCGCCACCGCCGTTCCTGCTAGTGCCACCGATGATGATGTCCAGGATGCTCGGCAATCTGAGCGGCGGCATTCTTGAAGAGCCGGGCCAGGTCGAGCCGCCCCCGCCGCCGCCCTGCGAGCCGTCGTAGGTATCGTATTGCACGGGGTACACGAGCGCGTCCAGTTCTTCCGCTGCGCGCACGGTGCTCTCGTAAGTGGCGTGCCTGCTCGTCGTGTCTACGCCGTCTGTGAAGAGGACGATGGCTTTGCGCCCGTTGACACGGCTCAATTGCTGGTGGATGACCATGTCAACGGCGTCGTAGAGACGCGTACCGTTGCCCGTGCGCGTCTGCCGAATCGCGTTGCGTAAAGTGTAGCGGTCGTTTGTCGCCTCCGCCAGCACTCTCACCTGGTCATCGAAGGAGACGACAATCACCGTATCATCGGATCGCAGTTGATTGACAAAGGCGATGGCCGCGTCCTGTATCTCTTCGAGTTGAAAACGCGTAGAACCGCTCGTGTCTATCATGAGCACGACCGTGAAGGGCTTTTCCACGGACGCGAAGTAGGCGACCTGTTGTTCCGCGCCATCCTCGAAGATACGAAAATCTTCTTTGCGCAAATTGGGAATGTACTTGCCGTTGCGGTCCATGACGCTGACGGGAATCGTGACCAGCGTCGTATTGACGCGCACGACATCGCCTTCGCCAACCTCATCGGAATCATTTTGAGCGGGGACGGGAGCCTGCGTCGTGCCAGGCTGGTTGACGGGCCTGTTCGCTCCGCCGAGCACAGGTGGCTGACGCGCCTGATTCGTCGCGGGCGCTGAAGGCTGGCTCGTCGGATTGGCCCTCGGTCCTGGCGTATAAGGCACTGAAGGCTGGCTCGCAGTCTGCCCGACGCGGCGCGGGCGCGTCTGCGCGTCTGCGTTCAAGACGGCGATGCCAAGCAGGGAGAGGAGCATCAACACACAGGCATATTTTCTCATTATCTGTTAGCTCCCGGAAGAGGCACATGTGCGCCGGGCAGGCGCGCGGCATCAGACCCTTAGATGCAGAAGTTTCAATAGAGATGCATGGACGCGAAAGTTTACGGGAGAGTGTGGAGAGAGAAACGCGACACCACAAGATTACGCGTGAAGAGGTCCGAAAGCAAGCATCCAGGAAGGGAATGAGAATAGCGGAGAGCCAATCAAGACTCTGAGCGAGAGAGGTCCACCCTCTCGTAGACCTCGCTCAGCGCGAGCCTGCATTCAACGCAAGCCAGTTCAATCGCGCCCTCAAGCGAGGTCTCTTCCGAGAGCAGCCAGCGCCCGTCCGCCTGTTTGACATACTGCTCGATTTTATATTCGTCCTGCTCCACGATCAGATATGCTGACAATGACTCAATCGTGCGGTAATAACCGAACTTCCTGCCGCGATCATAAGTTTCCGTAGACCTGGAAAGCACTTCAACAATCAAGGTCGGGTTGAGCAGCGTGTCAACATAAGCATCTTCAAACTTCGGTTCACCGCACACGACGACGACATCCGGGTAAGTGTACAAACGCGCGGCAGGCACGCGCACGCGCATATTGCTGGGATAAACCTCACATGATTTACCCTTCAGTTGTTGCCTTAGTTCTCCAATGATATTGGTCGTAATTAGATTATGCTCTCTGCTGGCTCCCGTCATGGCGAATATCTCACCGTTGAAATAATCACTCTTGTACTCGGCTTTCCGCTCGATAGACAGATACTCTTCTGGCGTCAGGTAGGTCGTCTTTGGTTGATGAGACATAAGCATCTCCTGAATACAAAATGCTGACGGGCCGTAATATATCATGAAGCGAGGGCAGCGGCCTCGCCGCCTTCGTCGTGCAAATGCCCTGGCGTGTTACTTCATCGCTTCGCTGACGAGCGAGGTGAGAGCGTTGTCGAGCAGCAACTTGTTATTTTGTAGATGGCCGTGGAGGTCGCAGCCGAAGACTGCGTAGACGATGGGCAGCGAAGTGTCGAACAATGAATTGTTCAAACGTTTGGCCGCGAGGCTTTCGGCTATCAGCGAGCGTCTGGTGACGCGGCCATCGCCGGGCGCGTACATGGCGCGCGTCGCCTCCTCGCGCGAGACCTTGCGGCCCGTCGAAGTGCGAAACTCGCGCGGCCTGGTGAGAGTTATCCAGCGATTGTTCTTCTCGTCTCGGAGGAGAACCGGCGCGTCGAGCGTCTCTTCACAATCGCCGCCGAAGGCGAAGAGCGCGACCGGGGTCTCTCCCTCCAGTGGCGCGTCCAGCGCCTCTTGAAAACGCTTCGCGCGATGCAGCACGACGGCGAAATAAGCGTCCAGGTCCGCGAGCGAGCCGCCGCGAAACGGCGCATCGTCGCCGCGCGTCTGCCCTTTGACGTAGCGGCGACGATAGTCCGCGTCTGTGACCGGCGACCAACCGTAACGCTGCCACGTCGCCGGGTCGTAGAGGTCCACATTGAGCGGCTGTAAATTCTCGTCAAGAAAACGTGCGACGGGCGCGTGCGGCAGCAGTTGAAAAATCGCCGGGCTGGTGAAGATGTCTTCACGCGAGAGTTTGTTGAGCAGGGGGATACGACGGCGCAAGCCTTCGGTCACGGAGTAGCCCTCGATGATGGTAGCAAAGGCATCGAAGGAGCCTTCGTTCGGAGTGCCGAACATGATGATCTTGTTGATGTGGGCCGCGCCGTTCCAGTTTGGCACGGGCGGCGTGCCGTCCGGCGGCAAATCCTCGTCGCCGTAACGCGCCGCGTAGCGCGCGACGAGTCCGCCCATCGAATGCGCGACGACGTTAAAACGCAGGTCCGGGCGATTGAGTTTGCGCTTGAGTTCCAGCACGCGGCGGACGAAATCGCGCGCCGTCTCGACATTGTCGCGCCGCCAGTCGTATGGATAAACATAAAAGGTATCGTGGTCTCCGTCCGGTCCCGGATTGGACCAGTCTCCCTCCGCGTAGCCGCCGTACTTGTTAATGGCCTCCAGCAAGTCTCTGTAGATATACATTTCCGGCCCCAGCCGCGCCTGACTTAACCGTGCGATGTCTATAATCTTTCTCGGTTCGAGCTTGTCCCGGTTGCTCGCAATGTCCGGCGAGACGGGCAGGGCCAGCCCGTCATCCGACGAACGAAAGAGAGAAGGCCAGGCGACCTCACCCGTCTGCGTGTTGACCAGTTCGGAGCCGAGGATGCCCGGAATGATGATAATCGGGCGCTTGCCCGTGCGCTCGCGCGCGTCCGCGAAGATGCGCGCGAGGTTAGGCGTGCGACGCGCGGAGATGCAGCCGTTCAGGAGCAGTGAGAGCACGCACAGCATGATGAGCAGAAGAGCACCGGCGCGCGTGCCCAGGGCGTTGTCGCGGGATGGATGTGGGAGTGGTTTTAGACGCAAGATGAGATGTACGTAAATGAAGTTTATCCTGTTTCAATCAGAGAGAGTCGCCGGGCGTGTAGATGTCATGAGCAGGCTTAGGTTTGCTTTTGCGCGTCAAAGTTTTAATCCGGCGGCGCATCTATTTAATCTGGCTTCGCGTCCCATTTAATCCGGCGCAGCCCACTTGCGATTAATCAGGCTGGCGACGAAGCCCGCGCCGAAGCCGTTATCTATATTGACCACGGTGACGTTAGAGGCGCATGAGTTGAGCATACTGAGCAGGGCCGCGACGCCTCCGAAGGATGCGCCATAGCCTATGCTCGTCGGGACGGCGACGACCGGGACGCCGACCAGCCCGCCGACGACAGAGGGCAGCGCGCCCTCCATCCCCGCCGCCACGACGATCACCCGCGCGCTTTGCAGAAGCTCACGCTCCGCAAGGATGCGGTGTATGCCAGAGACACCGGCATCCCAGATTCTGTTGACACGATTGCCCATCGCTTCGGCGGTCAACGCGGCCTCTTCCGCCACCGGAATGTCGCTCGTGCCAGCCGTCACGACGGCGATTTGCCCGACGCCCAACTCCGAACGGTCCCTGCGAATGCGTATCAGCCGCGCCGTCTCGTGCCATTCGGCATCCGTCACGACGTTGCGCACTTCGCCGAAGGTGCCCTCATCCGTGCGCGTCACCAGCACGTTGGGCGCATGTTGGACCAATCGCTCGACGATTCCGACAATCTGCGTGCGCGTCTTGCCCGCGCCGAAGACTACTTCGGGAAAGCCCTGACGCTCGGCCCGCGCATGGTCCACACGCGCATAGCCTATGTCCTCGTAATGAAGATTTTTGATGAGCCGCGCGGCCTCCTGCGCCTCCATCTCGCCGCCCTTGTAAGCGCGCAACAGCCTCTCTATCTCCAAGACATCCATGCTAACCCTCCACAAACCTTCCGCCTGCCAACATTGAATTCTTTATCAAACATTCTAGCATCGAACAGCAACACCCTCTAGCCTGTGCGCCCCTTGCGCTTGTGTAGGGCGAAAAGTAAGATGAATAAAACAGTGACAAGTGACGAGTGACAGGTGACAAGCAGGAAGAGGCGCACTTTTAACTCGTCAGTTTCGACCCGTCTGCTTTAACTTGTCACTCGTCACTTGTCACTGCTCTTATGGAATTGACCGTCGCCATGACAGGGGCCTCCGGCTCGATTTACGCGCAACGCACGCTGGTCCATTTGGCGGCGAGCGGCGTCGTCTCGCGGATTAATCTGATTATGTCGGAGGCGGCGCGGACGGTCGCGCGCGTGGAACTCGGCGCGAAGCTGGGCGAGTCGGACGGCAAAAAAATCAACGAGTGGATAGGGCTGCCGCCAGATTCAAAGATGGTGCGGCTGCATCGCCTGGATAATCTCGCCGCGCCCCCTGCTTCGGGTTCGCACCCGCAGGCGGGAATGATGGTCGTCCCGTGCTCGATGGGCACGCTCGGCGCGATTGCTTCGGGCGCGGGCACGAACCTGATTCATCGCGCGGCGGACGTGACCTTAAAGGAAGGTCGCAAACTCGTCATCGTCCCGCGCGAGTCTCCTTACAGCGCGATTCATCTGGAGAACATGCTGCGATTGGCCCACGCAGGCGCGCGCATCCTCCCCGCCAGCCCCGGCTTTTATCATCGCCCGCAGACCATCGAAGCCTTAGTGGACCACCTCGTTTTTCGTATCCTGGACCAATTCGCCGTTCCCCACTCGCAGACGACAACCTGGACAGGAGATGATAAAGCAGTGACGAGTGACGAGTGACGAGCAAGAAGAAGAACTTGTTTTAACTTGTCACTCGTCACTCGTCACTGTCTTATTCGCAGAGTGCGAGAGGGCATCGGCGTTGAGTGGCAGTTTGCAAAGAGGTGGGGGCGAGTGAGTGGCGTTTGGGGGCGTTTTGCTGGGGAATTTGAGGGAAAGGGAGTGGCCTCGTCTTTGCTTTGGAGAGGCTGGGAGGCGTTCACAGGAGAGGTTGCGGGCAACGAGAGGGCCGGACGACATGTGAACGAACTTGAGAGATGATGTTGACCGCCACATTGCGAAACATACGCACGACGCTCGAAATGATTAAGATCGAGCACACGCTCTTTGCGCTGCCGTTCGCGTTTCTGGGGGCCGTGCTGGCGGCGGGCGGCTTGCCCGGCCTGGCACAGATTTTCTGGATTACGATGGCGATGGTCGGAGCGCGTTCGACCGCGATGGCCTTCAATCGCATCGTGGATAGAGAGATTGACGCGCGCAATCCGCGCACGATGTCGCGAGCGATTCCGGCGGGCGCTCTTTCCGTGGGATTCGTGTGGGCGTTCACAATTTTGTCGGCGGCTCTCTTCTTCTTCGCGGCTGCGATGCTCAATCGCCTGACGCTCTGGCTCTCTCCAATCGCGCTCGGCAGCGTCCTGCTCTACTCCTACACGAAGCGTTGGACTCTGCTTTCGCACCTGGTCCTCGGCTGGTGTCTGTCAATCGCTCCGGCTGGGGCATGGATCGCGGTGCGCGGGTCGCTGGACAGCCCTGTGCCGTGGCTGCTCTCGCTCGTCGTGCTGTTGTGGACCGCCGGGTTCGATGTCCTGTACGCGTGCCAGGATTATGATTTTGACAGGGGCGCTGGACTCCATTCGATTCCCGAAAAATTCGGCATCGCGCGCTCGCTGTGGATCGCGCGCCTTTTCCACGCGGAAGCCTTTTCGACGCTCGTTGCGTTATACTTGGTGACGCACCTGGGGCCGCTCGCGCTCTTAGGCGTCATCGCCACCGGCGCGCTGCTCGTCTACCAGCACACGCTCTTGCGCGCGGATGATTTGAGACGCCTCAACGCGGCGTTTTTTACGACCAATGCTTTCGTCAGCCTGATACTATTTGCGACCTTCGGCGGAGCGATCATGATGTCCAATTAAGTCCCAAGACTCAGGTCTCAAGTCAAGAAGCGAAAGAGGTTTGTTCTTGACTTGAGACCTGAGTCTTGGGACTTGAGACTTGAGACTTAATCGGACCTTGAATTTTAAGCTATGAATTTTTCACACGACGAGAAACTTAATGACATGGCTCGCAGAGTTGATGCGGGTGAGCGGCTCTCTTTTGAAGATGGAGTGGCGCTGTTTGAGACGAATGACCTGGCGGCGCTGGCGAAGTTGGCCGACAGCGTGAGGCGAAACTTGCACGGGCGCACGACCTACTTTAACGTCAACCGCCATTTCAATCCGACCAACATCTGCTATGCGGATTGCAAGTTCTGCAACTACTTTCGCACGCCGAGGGAAGCGGACGCCTACACGCACAACATACAGGACTCTCTGCGCATCGCTGGCGAGGCCGCGCGCGAGGGCGCGACGGAACTTCACATCGTCGGCGGTCTCAATACCAAACTGCCTTTCAAGTATTTCACGGACCTTCTGAGTGCGCTCAAAAACGAATACCCGCAGCTTCATCTGAAGGCGTTCACGATGGTCGAATTGGACCACTTCGCGCATTTCTACAAGATGACGGACGAGGATGTGATAGAGCGTTTGAAAGAGGCCGGGATGGATTCGTGTCCGGGCGGTGGCGCGGAAATTTTTCGTGAGCCGACGCGCTCTATGCTCTGCGCGCACAAATGCGACGCGGACCGCTGGCTGGAACTTTCCGGCAAAGTCCACGCGGCGGGCCTCAAGACCAACGCGACCATGCTCTACGGCCACATCGAATCAATCGTAGACCGCGTGGACCACCTCGTGCGCCTCCGAGAGCAGCAGGACAAATCCGGCGGTTTCCAGTGTTTCATCCCGCTCGCTTTTTATCCGCCCGGCACGCAGTTGGCCCATCTGCCCGGCCCGTACGGCGTGGATTCCTTAAAGACCATCGCCGTCTCGCGTCTCATGCTGGACAACTTCGCGCACATCAAAGCCTACTGGGTGATGCTCGGCAAGCGACTGGCGCAGGTCGCGCTGCACTACGGCGCGAACGACCTCGACGGCACCATCACGGAGGGCGGCGAACTGACCGAGAGCTACTCTGTCGAAGCGGGCGGCGAAGTCAAGATGTCCAAACAGGAGATCATCACGCTCATCGAAGACGCCGGATTGGAAGCGGTCGAACGCGACACGCTCTACAACAAAGTGACCAGTGACAAGTTACAAGTGACGAGCTAAAAGCGCGTCTCTCATGCCTGTCATTCATCACTCATCTCTTGCTTTTAACTCGTCACTTGTCCCTTGTCACTGCTTTTATGACTACTGCAACCGACACACGAACTATCACGGTCGCGCATTCGCCGGATTCGGACGATGCGTTTATGTTTTACGGGCTGGCGACGCACAAGCTGGACACGGGCGCGCTGCAATTCACGCATGTGCTCAAGGATATTCAGACGCTCAATGAGGAGGCGATGCGCGGCACTTACGACGTGACGGCCATCAGCTTTCACGCCTACGCCTATATCTCTGATAAGTACGCGCTCCTGCCGCACGGCGCATCCATCGGCGACAACTATGGGCCAATCCTCGTCTCGCGCGAGCAAGCCGCACCCGCAGATTTATCGAGTCTCAAAGTCGCCGTGCCGGGCACGCTCACGAGCGCCTTTCTCGCGCTGCGTATTTTTAACCGGGACTTCGCCTACGAGGTCGTGCCCTTCGATGAGATTATAGGGGCTGTGCTGGACGGTCGTTGCGATGCTGGCCTCTTGATTCATGAGGGCCAACTCTTTTATGAAAAGATGGGACTGCGCAAAGTCCTGGACCTTGGCGAGTGGTGGCACGAGCGCACGGGACTGCCGCTGCCGATGGGCGGCAACGCCATCCGTCGTGACCTGGGCCAGGACATGATGAGAAAGGTCTCAGGCTATCTGAAGGAGAGCATCCGTTATTCTTTGGAGCATAGAGAGGACGCGCTGGCCTACGCCATGCAATTCGCGCGCGACATGGAGCCTGAGTTGGCGGATCGCTTCGTGGCGATGTGGGTCAATGAACTGACGCTCGATTATACGGAGCGCGGGCGCGAGGCCGTCCGTCGCTTGCTCAGGGAAGGCTTCGAGTTGGGCATCATTCCAAACACGGTCCAGGTTGATTTCGTGGAGTAGAGAAGAGCGTCTCAAAGACCGCCGGGCATCCCGGAATGTGGCCGCCGAAAGATCGCCGAAATATCAAAGACCGCTGGTTCCTGCCGGAGATAGGATGAGCAGGAATCAGCGGTCTTCTTTTTAGCCTTGAGCCTGAACTCTTTAGCTCGCCGCTGCAAGACTGCTGGGGTGAGAATTTAGTAAGCCCTCGGATTCCAGCGCGCCGATGATGCTTTCGGCGCGAAGCGCGATGTGGCCGAGCGTATCCACCAGTTCCCATTCAAGCAGGAAACTGCGCGCCAGGACTTGCAGCGGCCTGCTCGTCGCCACGATAATCCGGCAATTGACCGGACGCGGATAAGGGTCTCCGACGGGCGTGTAGCGTTTGGCAGCCACAATACTATAGAGGATGCGGCGTGCCGCCGGGGCCATCTTTTCGATGTGAGTCAGAAAAAGCGTGCCCGTCCCCGCTTTCGCCAGTAAGCCCGCACGGCTTGCTGGGGAGAGCGCGACGCCGCCAGTCGCTCCGCCCAGAAGGAGCGAAATGCGGTCGCCGCGCTCGTCATCGGCTAGTTGACGGCCATCAAGCTCCTCCCACGAGCTTTGCCCCTGTTCCTTCCCATGTAGCAACGCGGCTGCCCGACGTTGTATCTGCGCTTGCACGCTATAGATATTCACGGGAAGGCGAGCTTCCGCCAACCGCCGATATGAGGACCTGAGTTTAGCTGAATCGGTTCTCCAATCAGCTATAGTGTGTACGTTTTCTCTCATAAAGGTAGAATTATCACCAGGTAACTCACGTATTCCGTGAGGCAAGGTATTTCAGTTGACCCGATCACAGGAGTGTTTCCTGGGTCAGATGTGTTTACGATTTTTCGACAGGGAATCTCCGTTGACCCATCTGCCAGGGCAGATACCCCCCCCATGCTCATCACAGCGAGCAACAACACAACTCCCACCAACTTTTTCAGTCTGTGCATTCTTTTATCGTCCCCTCAAAAGGTGAATTAAATTTAAAGATAATCGGGATGTGGCTTAGTTCAGTACCGATAATGCTTGGTCGTGACCGTAATGCTTTGTCCTGCCCGCTGACTATCCTTTACAACGGGCGTGCCACATGCGCCCGTCGGCTCAGAAAATGAGTTTAAGCCAGTAAAATCGCCACTTGAGCGAAATATGTGTCTGGAGGCCGGGCTGCCGGAGTGGCAAGAATTTTGCTACGAGCGAGCCTCATTCTCCTTCAGCTTATAGGCTCTAATTACTGTGTTTGCAGAAGTAAGGCATTATGCAAGAAATTTTGCATAGGCCGCAAAAAAAATTGCGCTATCGAGGGTCTCCCGTCCCTGCGCTCAGGCGCTCGTCTTAGTCCTCATCTTCCTGTGAGAGGTCCATTTCCGGGTGAGCGATATGAAGTTTGCGTAATTTATAGTTCAGAGTCTGGCGCCGCAGCCCCAGGCGCTCTGCGGCGCGGGACACGTTGCCGCTGTGGCGTGCCAGGGCTTCGGTCAGAAGCTGGCGTTCCGCGTCCAGCATAATCTCTTTGAAATTAACGGGCTTGGAGAAATCGAGTTGGAAGCGCAGGGGCGAAGGGACGGCAGCCGCGCGCAGGATGTCCGGCGAGAGCGATTGGACCCCGACAGACTGCCCGTCCTCTGCGAAGACGACGATGCGCTCGATCTCGCTACGCAACTGGCGCACGTTGCCGGGCCACTGGTAGCGCGTCAGGTAGCCCATCGCTTCGGGCGTAATGCCCGATAGTTGCCTGTGATTGCGCTGGCAGGTCTCCTCGAAATAGTAAGAGGCGAGCAAAGGGATGTCTTCCAGGCGCTCGCGGAGCGGCGGCAGTTTGATAACGAACGTGTTGAGACGATAGAAGAGGTCTTCGCGGAAGCGCCCTTCGCGCACGTCCTGTTCGAGATCGCGGTTGGTCGCGGCGATGACGCGGACGTTGACTTTGCGCGGGGCTTCGCCGAGCGGCATGATCTCGCCGCCCTGTAGAAAGCGCAGGAGTTTGGGCTGCACGTCGGGCGCGAGGTCGCCTATCTCGTCCAGGAAGAGCGTCCCGCCCTCTGCGGCGCGAATAATGCCGCGCTGGTCGTTGATGGCTCCGGTGAAAGTCCCGCGCTTGTGGCCGAAGAGTTGGCTCTCGACGAGGTCGCGCGGGGCCGCCGTGCAGTTGAAAGGCAGAAAGATTTTATCTCGTCTAGCACTCTCTTCATGAAGCGCGCGGGCCATCACTTCCTTGCCCGTGCCGGATTCGCCGAGCAGGAGCACTGGCGCATCCGAATCCTTGAGGCGTTCCATGCGTGCCAGCACGTCTCGCATGACGAAGCTGGTGGCGATGATGTTGGGGAAGAGACCGGAGGCGCTCGGCAACGCGAGCGCGTTAAAGGGCCGCGCGCGGCGCATGTCCGTCCGCAGGTCTATCATCTGCAAGGCCAGGTGTGCGCACCCGACGAGCGATTCGAGAATCTCCGAGCGTCGCTCCGAGAGGGTCGCGGAGGCGCGCAGGTAGAGCACGAACGCGCCGCCGTTGCGCCTCGGCGCGAGCGTGCGGCAATGCTCGTCCGGCCCGCCCCTCAAGGATGTAGAGAGGCCGAGCGGCGCATCCTCGCCGGAAATAAGACCCTGCTTTTCATTGGCCGCGAGATGCTGCGTGATGGCCCTCGCGGCGCGCTCGCGTCCAGCCTGGTCCAGGTCTATGCTCGCCTGCACATAGATTTGCCCGTCGTCGTCTGCGGCGAAGATGGCCGCGCTGTCGGCGGCGAGGGCGTTCTTGGCGGCGAACATCAATTCGCGCAGGAGACGTTCACGCCCCGAAGCGGCATTGAGCACTTGCAGGATGAGCGGGGCGACATCCGGCGGGATGAGACTGATGGACTGTGGCGGCGCGATCTGCCAGGGAGCCATACGTTCGGCGGCGCGTTGCGCTTCGGTCGTGGCGCGTTCCGCGTCCAGTTGCGCGCCGAGCGCGCGAAACTGCTCAGCCGCCAGATTGAAACGCTCGTGGGCCGAAGGGTATTCGCCGCGACGAACAAGGCTTTCCCCGTGTTCAAAAATAGTGAGGGCCACCTGATAGGCCGCATTCATCGAGCGGAAAGCCTCTTCCGTCTGTTGAAAGAGACGCTCGCCTTTTGAAGGGTCGCGCCGACGCGAGATGAAGCTCGCCATATTGCGTTGCAGGATGGCATCCAGATACGGGTATGAGAGCGGTTCGAGTTCGGCCTGCGCAATCTTGGCCCAATCTTCGGCGGGCATCCATTTATCGCTACGACGATAGCCCTCCACCATCGCGAGCAGGGCCTCGCAGGCCAGCCGCTCGTCGCTAATCTCGCGTGCGAGGTCGCGCGCGTTGCGCGCAAAGGTGAGCGAGAGATGCGTATTGCGCGCCGAGAGCCAGAGCCTTGAGAGCGAGAGATAAGCCTGCGTCTCATCCTTCTTACTGCCGATTTCCTTGGCGCGCACCAGCGCGGAGCGCAATAACTCGTTGGCCTCGTGGACGCGACCCTGATGCGCGCGCAACATGCCGAGGGTCTCCGTCCATTCGCCTTCCCAGAACTTATCGCCAGCCGTGCGCGCGATGCCCAGAGCCTGCTGAATATGGCTTTCGGCGTCCGCCCAGTCGCCTGTGTAGATGTAGGAGACGGCGAGGTTATTGTGGACTGCCCCGATGAGACGCGCGGGGCGATGAATTCCCGCCAGGTGCTCCATCGCGCGTCGTAAAGAGTTGATGGATTCGTAAAAGTTGCCCTGAGAGAGCAGCATCACGCTCAGATTGACCTGAAGGCGCGCGAGGCTGGTGTCATCTGTTGTGTTGCGCAGCAGGCGCAGGGCGCGGCGGTAACACATCCCCGCCTCGTCCAAATCGCCTTCATGACGCGCGACGAGACCCAGATTGACGTAGGTCAACGCGAGCGCGCGGTCTTTGTGCGCGCGGCGTCCCCACTCTATGGCGAACTCGTAATGCTCACGCGCGAGCGGTTGCTCATCGAGCGCCCAGTAGGCGCGTCCCAAACAGTGATGCGTGCGCGCCAGGTGAGGCGCATCGCCCATCGGTTCCAGGACTTCGCGTGCGCGATTGAGGAGCGTCGCAGAGCGCGGGAAATCATTTTTCCAGTAGGCCAGAGAGCCTATAGCGAGCAGGAGCAGCCCACGCGCGTGGGCCGAAAATTGGTCCAGCGAGTGAATATCATAAGGCGCGAGCGCTTCGCCCGCCTGATCGAAGATTCCCAATCCCTCGTAGACTTCGGCCAGGATGACGCGCGCCTGTATGCCGCGCTCGGTTTCGGGCGCATCCTTCCCGCTTTCGATTAATTCGAGCAGCAATCTTTGCGCGCCCGCCAGATCACCGCGCTCGACGTTTCTCTGAGCGCGTATGAGCGAATCCACGGGCGTCGCCTGGTTGGTCGAAGTTTGGGTCATCGAAATTTAGGGACTGGAAAATTACCGCCGAACAGAAGCCAGAAATTTCATCTCGAATAGGGGCCTGGATGCGCGCGAAAAAGCGCGCGAGGGATTATAACATAAATCTTCCGCTGCCAAGATGCTCTTCTCTCAATCTTCCGGCCAGGGCACGGGCGTGCCGGTGGCAACATTCGACGCAACGCTTGCATCTGATGAATTTGCGCTTTGACCGGAGCCTGACTTGAAGGAGTGCATCACAAATTCAGGCCCTCTGCCACACCACAATGAAAGACAGACGATACTCTTATGAAACCTTTTTACAACTTCATATTTACTCTCGCGGCGCTCTTTTTGCTGTGCGCCGGGTCGCCGCAAAGAATTCAAGCGCAGCGGACGGCAGCCCCTTCGAGCGCTGGCAGGCCAGCGGATGTGGAAAAGATTATTCGCGCCTTTACGGCCAAGGAGACGGAGTTTCGGCACGCGCTCAACATGTACGCCTTCAAACGTGATGCGGTGATTCAAACCATCGGCATGGGCGGGCAGATTACGGGCGAGTATCATCGAGTCTCGACCTTCACCTTCGACGACAAGGGCGAGCGTTACGAGAAAATCAACTTTTTCCCGATGAAGACGCTCGTCGGGATAGATGTCTCGAACGAAGACCTCGAAGACCTCGGCGGCATCCAGCCCTTCGCCCTCGAAGTTTCAAAACTGGACCAGTATAATTTCACTTATGTCGGCAAGGAGCGGATAGACGAATTGGACCTCTACGTTTTCGACGTGGGGCCGAAGGTCATGCCCGACCCGAAGAAATCCAAAGAGCGTTTTTTCCAGGGCCGCATCTGGGTGGACGATAAAGATTTGCAGATCGTCAAAGCGCGCGGCAAAGGTGTGCCGGAAGGTAAAAACAGCAAGTACCCGACCTTTGATACCTACCGCGAGCAGATAGACGGTCGCTACTGGTTTCCGACCTACACCTACGCGGACGAAGACCTCGTCTTCGACAACGGCGACGTGCAGCACATCCGCGTCCGCGTGCGCTACACAGATTACGCTCGCGCCAAGAGCACCGTCACCATCACGGAAGTAGATGCTGACACGCCGGACGCCAAACCAACACCTACGCCAACACCGACTCCCGCGCCTTCGCCCAAGAAACCGTAAGAGCAGGGGATGGGGGATAGGGGTTGGAGGATAAGAAGGGATTAGGGTCTGGACTGAAAGTGTCCCCCATCCCCTATCTCCTATCTCCTATCCCCAGTTCTTTCCCTATCAACGCACGGACATGATTTGTGAGGTTGCTGACTTGCTCATCGGTTGAGAGGCCGTGTGTCTCGACCGGCTCAAGCAGGACCATTTCGATGATACCGGGCGTGGCCTGGCCCGTGCCTTTGCCCATCAACCCGTCTGTGTGCTTGATAGCAACGGGGATGATGGGGACGCCCGTTTCGACAGCCATGTAGAACCCGCCTTTTTTGAATGGCAGCAGTTGCCCCGGCAGAGAGCGCGTGCCCTCCGCGAAGACGCCGAACGACATCCCGGAGCGGATTCTTTCCTTCGCCGCATGCGTCGTCTGAAGTGCTCGCTCGCGGTTCGAGCGATCAATCGCCATGACGTTGACGAAGCCCATGCCTTGACCCATGATCGGAACTTTCAACAACTCTTTTTTCGCCAGCAGACCGATGCGCCGACCCAGATGACAGAAGAGCGTCGCCGTGTCCAGGTATGATCTATGGTTGGCGATGAAGACGTAAGTCTGTTTTGGGTCCAGATGTTCAAGGCCGCGCACGACGACCTTCATGCCGCTCAGTCGCAGCCAGTTGCGACCGCCGAAGAGCGCCCAAGGGTAGAGCCATTCGGGATGACCCGCCAGCCAGCAAACTAAAATCGAGGGTGGTCCAAGAATGAGCAGCAGCATCGCCGCCATGAACAAAGACCAGTAGTAGAGCAAGCGCCCGCTCAGGGTCCTGGGGCCGAGTATGTTAGACTCGCTGGCCTGCGATGAATCAATCGCAAGGCTCTCATCAACGGGTTCGGGTAAAGGGTTTCTGGAATGCCTCGTCATTCGTTTACGCTCGCTCTTCTTTTTCTCGCTCTCATCTTCATCGTCGCCGTTAGCGCGCCGCTCGCGCGCGCAGAAGGCCAGACGCACTCGCGCACCGAGACGGCGCTTCCCAGCCCGCGCAATTATCTGGGCTTTGACCCCGGCGATGATCGCACGATTGCCGACTGGCGACAGATTAGCGGATACTTCGCGCGCCTGGACCAATTATCCGCGCGCGTCGCCGTCCGCACGCTCGGCGAGACGACCCTCCATCGTCCCTTCATCGTCGCTTTCATCAGCGCGCCAGAGAATATACGCGAACTACAGAAGTACCAAGAGATTCAGCGCAGGCTGGCGGACCCGCGCCTGGTTCGCGGCGACGCGGAGCGGGATGCTTTGTTGCGCGAAGGCAAAACGGTCGTCGCCATCTCCTGTTCGATTCACTCGACGGAGATCGTCGCCTCGCAGATGTCCATGCAACTCGCCTACGAACTCGCCAGCGCGCAGGATGCATCCACGCGCGAGATTTTGCAGAACACTATCTTAATGCTCATCCCTTCGGCTAACCCGGATGGCGTAGACATCGTCGCCAACTGGTATCGCAAAACGCTCGGCACGCCCTATGAAGGCAAAGAGCCGCCCGAACTCTATCATCATTACGCGGGGCACGACGACAACCGCGACTGGTTCATGCTCAACCTGCCGGAGACAAAGCTGGTCACGCGTCTCTTCTGGAAAGAGTGGTTTCCGCAAATTGTCTACGATGTTCACCAGCAGGGCATGACCGGCTCGCGTTTTTTCATTCCACCTTTCTACGACCCATCGAACCCGCACATCGCGCCGCTCCTGCTCAGGCAGGTCGGACTCATCGGACACAAAATGGCGGCGGACTTACAGAGCGTGGGCCAACAGGGCGTCATCACCAACGCCCTCTATGATACCTGGTGGCACGGAGGTTTTCGCACCGCGCCCTATTTTCACAACTCGATAGGCATTCTCTCCGAAGCCGCGAGCGCGCACTTGATGACCAGCGTGCGCGTCAC
>DASYML010000164.1:0-52735 GCA_036009045.1 Pyrinomonadaceae bacterium | reverse complement strand
CATCTTCGTCGCTGACGACTTGGACAAAAGACGCAAGCTGAGCAAGACGATGCTCGATGTTTGCGCGAGCGTCGAGTTCGCAGAGTTCAAGGACGCTGAGCTTATCACTTGGGCTAAGACTCGTTTGAAAGAGTTGAAGGTTGAGGCCGACGAGCGAACAGTTGGTCAAATCGTCGCGCTCGTCGGGAGCAGTATTCGCACGCTCTCCGTTGAGCTTGAGAAGCTTGCGACGGCGGCGCTCGGCACGGGGCGCGTGACGATGCAGATGGTTGACGATCTGGTCGGGCGCTCGCGCGAGCTTTCAAACTTCGAGTTGACGGATCATCTCATCGCGCGCAATCGCCAGCGCGCCCTGCAAATCCTGCATCGCCTGCTGGACGACGGCGCAGAGCCGGTCATGCTCATAGGTCTCATCGCCAGCAACTACCACCGGCTCGCCCTCGCCAAAGAGTTGATGTCGCAGGGCGCATCCGAGCAGGAAGTCTTCCGCCTCGTAGGAATGCTCTATGGTAAAAAGCGCGCGGACTTTCTCGCCGCCGCGCGCCGCACTGAATCCGGCGCGCTCGCACGCAGTATCAAACGCATCGCCGCCGCAGACCTCTCCATCAAGACTTCCCAGGCCACCCCGCGCCTCCAACTCGAAATGCTCATCTGCGAACTCGCAGGGTAAATCGCGCCATCGAATGTAGGGGCAGGGACCAGCCCTGCGCCTACAAGCAATCAAAAATCGAACGGTTTTATGTTAGGTTGGACCCATGTTTGCCTAGCCCCTTCGGATGAGATGAGGTCTTTGCTGTAGTAATCATTGATGAGACGCGAATTGCCGTGAGTTTCGAGCAGTTCGTTGGCGAGTTCGGGGAGCGGGCGGGCGGTGCCGGGCTTCGCAAGAAATGCGCGCACTACTTGGAGCCAGAAGATGGTTATCGTCTCGTGATAGCCGGTCTCGCCGTGATGACTGATGAAACGCTGTAGACCTTGGCACATCCGCTCAATCGCTTCACGCTCGGTTGATGTAGAGAGATACCAGAGCGCGACGGTCAGGTGCTGGCGGTGTTTGAACTCCGCGAGAGACAGTTGGCAGGACTCGAATTTTTGGACCAGTATTTCGATCTCTGCGGCGCTCTCGAAAGGTTGATGTTGATGATTCTCAGGATTCATCGCTCCTGGCCTCCATGCAAAAAAACGAGGCGGACCGAAAATCTCGATCCGCCTCGCCCCTTGCCCGCGAACTCTGGGAAGAAAAAATTACTTGGTGTCTGCGCTGGCCTGATTGACCCTGCGTGTGAGCCGCGATTTATAGCGCGCGGCGGCATTGCGATGCAGGACGCCCTTCTGCACCGCCTTGTCAATCGTCGAGATGGTCTGCGGCAGCAACTCGTTGCTCTGGTTAGCGTCGCTCCCGGTCAGCGCGGCGCGCAATTTTTTGATGGTCGAGCGCAGGCGTGTCCGGTTGCTGCGATTATTGACGCGGCGCTTTTCATTCTGCCGGACGCGCTTTTCTGCTGATTTATGATTAGGCATTTAAATCTCCGTTTCAATCTTTCTCTGGCTTCGATAATGAAAGCTCGCAAAGCGTTACACAGACAGCTTTTTTACTGCAAGCACAAGCGAAAAAGTATAGGTGCTGGACTGTACTGTGTCAAGGCGCGATAGGCGGCAAATTGACAGAATCCACTGATACATCCAGCTTTCGCCGCCGGACATCTAAAAATATTGACACCCGCGCGCGCCATGTAGTAGCGTCACTTTTGCCTGTATGCAAGAGACTTCGAGCGCATCCTCGTGGACCCGCACGCGCGTCCCTGAATGTTCATCCGCTTTGCCAAAGGAGACTGCTGTAGCTATTGAAGAAGATTGAACTTCCGCCGAGAGGCATGGAGACGCTGTTTGGCGTCCACGATCAAAACATCAAATATCTGGAATCACTCCTGGATGTGCGTATCAACGCGCGCGGCCAGGACCTGACCGTTGACGGCGACCCGAAAGATGTGACCACGGTCGAGCGCATCCTGCAAGACTTCGCAGAGCTTTTCACAGAGGGCAAGACCTTCACGGACAAGGAACTGCGCGAAGCCTTCGCACAAATAGCGGAGGACCGCGCCTATTCCCTGCGCGACTATTTCACCAAGGCTCGCTTTAACCCCGCCGGTAAAAAACAGGTCGCGCCTAAGTCCGCCATGCAGCGGCGCTACATCGAATCAATCCAGGACAAAGACGTTGTCTTCGGCATCGGTCCAGCCGGGACGGGCAAGACGTATCTGGCCGTCGCGATGGCCGTCCAGGCTTTGATGCAGAAGCAGGTCAACCGCATCATCCTGGCCCGCCCGGCTGTCGAGGCTGGCGAGAAACTGGGCTTCCTGCCCGGCGATTTGCAGGACAAGGTTGACCCCTACCTGCGGCCCCTCTATGACGCGCTCTTCGACCTGATTGACTACGAGCGCGCGGCCAAGCTTTTAGAGAAACGCATCATAGAAGTCGCGCCGCTGGCTTTCATGCGCGGGCGCACGCTCTCGGATGCTTTCATCATTCTGGACGAAGCGCAGAATACGACGAGCGAGCAGATGAAGATGTTTCTCACGCGCATAGGCTTCGGCTCAAAGGCCGTCATCACGGGCGACGTGACGCAGATAGACCTGCCGACGGGCAAACGCAGCGGCCTCATCGAAGCCGAGCGTATTCTCTCCAAGGTCGAAGACATAGAGTTCGTTTACTTCACCGAAAAAGATGTCGTGCGCCATCGCCTCGTCCAGATGATCATCAAGGCGTACGAGGCCCACACAAGCAAGAGCAATATTTAAAGCAGTGACAAGTGACGAGTGACGAGTGATAAGCAAGAGAAAGCTTTTAACTCGTAACTCGTCACTTGTCACTTGTCACTGTCTTATGATGGTTGAGATTGTGAACCGGCAGCGAGGCCGCGCTGTAGACTCTGTGCGGTGGCGCGAGTTTGGAGAGAAGGCTCTCCGGGCGATTGGAATTGCAGACGAGAGCGCGACGATAGCGTTCGTTTCGGATCGCGCGATGCGTGATTTGAATCGCCGTTTTCGCGGGCGCAAGGGGACGACGGATGTGCTGTCGTTTCCGTCGGAGCAGGATGAGTTTGAAAAGCTGGAAGGCTTGAGTCTGGGCGATGTGGTGATCTCGGTGGAGCAGGCCGCGCGGCAGGCTGCGGAGCACGGGTTGGAGTTTGAAGGAGAGGTGGCGCAGTTGATCCTGCACGGCCTGCTCCACCTGTGCGGCTATGACCATGAGGCTGACAAAGGGGAAATGAACGCCCTTGAACTCCGCCTTCGTCGCCGTCTTGGCATATAATCATTCAAGTCTAGAGTCAGGAGTCTAAGAGTCTGGAGTCAAGAGTCAAAGACAAGTTTCTTCTTTTGACTCCAGACTCTTAGACTCTCTTCATTATGGAATTTGAGATAGGCATCACTTTTCTGTTGCTCATCGTGCTGACGTTTCTGGCGACGATTGATATGGCGTTCGGCCAGTTGAGCGATTTTGGCCTGCGGCGTCTGATTACGGAAGCGGAGGAGCGCCCGGCCACGCGTTCGACGCCCTTTCTCAAAGAGATTCTGGAGAACAGGCCGCGCTTTCGTTTTACTCTCTCGGCGGCGGTGCAGATTTTTCTGGTCGCCGTCTCCGTACTGCTGACGACCATCAGTTTGAGCTTTGGCTTGAGCGGCGTGCGGCTGATTTTCTTTTCGCTCGCGGCGGGACTGGTCGTCGCCGGAGTCTTTCGTCAATTCATCCCGCGCCTCGTCTCTCTGAAAAATCCCGAAAAGACTTTGCTCCTGTTGTTGCCAGTGGTCCGGCCTTTCTATCGCGTGCTCTCCTTCATGGCGGACCCCATGCATCGCGTCTTTGATCGTGTGCGCCATGAGCAGCATATGACGGAGACGGCGGTGAGCGAGGACGAGGAGGACAACGGCGACGACTTGCAAGCGTTGATTGATGTCGGCGCGGAGGAGGGCATTTTAGAAGAGGACGAGGGCGAGCTTATACAGTCCATCATAGAGTTTGGCGATACGCGCGTGAGCGAAGTGATGACGCCGAGGACTGACATCGTCGCGCTTCCGGTGACCGCGACCGTGTGCGAGGCACGCGATGTGATTATCGAATCGAAGTATTCCAGGCTGCCAGTCTATCGTGACCAGATTGATAACGTGGAGGGGCTCATCTACATGCGAGACCTGCTGCAATGCTGGTCCGAAGGCAGGGAAGATGAGGCCATCGCGCCGCTCGTCAGGTTGGTCTACTTCGTGCCGGAGACCAAGCCCGTCGCGGACCTTCTGGAAGAGATGCAGAAGGCGCACGTTCAGATGGCGATGGTGATAGACGAGTATGGCGGCGTCGCGGGACTGGTCACGGTCGAAGACATTCTTGAAGAAATCGTCGGCGAGATTGAAGACGAGGACATAGGCCAGGAAGAAATCATAGAGATGGTCGCGGCGAGCGACGGCTATTATGAAGTCCCAGGCTCTACGGAGATAGGAAAGATCGAACGTCTCTTCGACATGGAGATAGAGGCGGACGATTTCACGACCATCGCCGGACTCGTGATAGGCGAAAAGGGATCGGTCCCGCGCGCGGGCGAGCGCCTCACGTTTCGCGGCCTCGATGTCGAAGTCCTGGACGCGGACGAACGACGCATCAACGTCGTGCGCCTGCGCCGCGCGCCCGAAGAAACCGAAGCGCAGGCGGAAGGAAGAACGGCTTGAGTAAGGCGCGCTCTCTGGACCAATTTATCAGGAAATGCGAGCCGGAGCCTGCCGCTTCTTGCGAGGCGTGCGGCGAAAGCTTTACCTGCGGCGCGGGGACGGGCACTTGCTGGTGCGGCGAAATCAAGTTGAGCGATGCCGTCCGCGCAGAGCTTCGCACGCGATACGAGCGTTGTCTCTGTCGCGCGTGCCTGGAAAAACTGGCCGTGGATTCGAGCACAGGGATGGCAGCGTCAGGACAGGGGGACAGCGAACTTGGCACGTCACGCTGACGCACTCTTCCATCCGGCCTTTCTGGACCCGCGCTGGACCAACGTGGTCAATCCATACGACGAAACTCCGCCGCCCACGCACAAAGCCACGGACGCCCCGCTCAACCAAACGCGCAGCCGCAACTTTGACATCCAGCACATACGCATCGCCCTCCACATAGACCCCGCGCAAAAATTGATTGAAGGAGCGGCCACCATCACGCTCAAGTCTTTTCGTGACCAACTCGCCACGCTGGAATTCGACGCCGTCGAACTCAATATCAGCGAGGTCACATGTCAGGGGCGCGCGCTTGAGTTTGAGAGTTTTTCTGATCGGCTCATCGTTAATTTGGACCAGCCGCTGCGTCGCGGGGCCAGCATCAAGCTGAATATCAACTACAGCGCGCGCCCGCGTCGTGGGCTGTTTTTTATCGCGCCAGATGAGGCTTACCCGGACAAGCCCTGGCAGGTCTGGTCGCAGGGCGAATCGGAGGACAGCCGCGCCTGGTTCCCCTGCGTAGACTCGCCCAACCAGCGCCAGACGACCGAGACCATCATCACCGTCCCGGAACGATTTCTGGTCCTCTCCAACGGCACGCTGCTCTCCGCAAAGCATGATGAGAGACAGGCTCGCAAGACGTTTCACTGGCGACAGGACCAGCCGCATCCTGCCTATCTCGTCTCCATCGTGATAGGCGAGTATGAAGAGATTGAGGCGCGTAGCGGCAGCACGCCCGTCAACTATTACACGTACCCCGGCACTGCCGCCGGGGCGCGGCGACTTTTCGGACAGACGCCGCAGATGATTCGCCACTTCTCCAAACTCTTCGGCTATGACTATCCCTATCCGAAGTACGCGCAGGTGGTCGTTGACGATTTCACCTTCGGCGCGATGGAGAATACTTCCATCACGACCTGTACGGATCGTTGCCTGCACGATGCCGCGACGGAACTCGATTTTAATTATCACGATATAGTGGCCCACGAATTGGCCCATCAATGGTGGGGCGATCTGGTGACGCCGAAAGCCTGGAAGGATGTCTGGCTCAAAGAAAGTTTTGCGACCTATGCGGAGGCGCTCTGGCTTGAGCACGTTTCGGGAAAAGACGAGGCGCGCTTTTTACAGGTCCAGGATTTCAACGTCTATCTCTCGGAAGACAGGGATCATTATCGTCGCCCGATTGTTGATGCGCGCTACGACTTTCCGTTTGAACTCTATGACCGCCATAGCTATCAAAAAGGCGGTCTCGTGCTGGGCATGCTGCGAGACGTGCTGGGCGACGAAGATTTTTTTCTGGTCCTCAAACACTACCTGCACAAACATGCCTGGCAGAGCGTCGAGACCAACGACCTGAAGGTTGCCATAGAGGACGTAACCGGGCAGAATCTCGATTGGTTCTTTGAGCAGTGGCTCTACGGTCACGGCTACCCGGAGTTTGAAGTGAGCCACACTTACGATGTCGCGGGCAAAGTTTTACAGGTCCAGATTAAACAGGTCCAGAAAACGAGCGACGGGACCCCGGTCTTTCGTCTGCCGGTGGACATAGAAATCATCTCGAAGCGTGAGACGCGCGCCTTTCGTGTCCAGTTGGAGAAGGCGGAGCAGTTGATTCAACTGCCGCTTGAGACGCGCCCGCTAGCCGTGCTCTTCGATGCGGGCGAGAAGATTTTAAAGACCATCAGGCACGAGAAATCCAGGCAGGAGTTATCGCATCAACTTCTTCACGCGAGGGATTTCACGGCGCGTATGCGTGCGGCGCGCGACGTGGCCGCGTTCAAGGATGAAGAGACCGTCAGCGCGCTCAAGCGTGCGCTCCTGCATGATGTGTTCGGGCCTGTGAGGATGGCTGCGGCGGTGGGCCTCGCCGGAGTCGGAACCGAGGAGGCGCGCGATGCGCTCATCAAGGGCTTGAGGAAGAATGAGGAGTCGCGCGTGCGGCGTGCCGTCGCGTGGTCTTTGGGAACTTTCCGGCGGGACGGCAAAGCGATTGCCGCTTTGACTGACGCTGTGCGGCGTGATGCGAGTTATTTTGTCGCGGCCTTTGCGATGCGCGCGTTGGCCCACGCGGCCCGCGAAGATGCTTACGAGACGCTCGTCGGGCAGCTTGGCAGAAGTTCTTATCAGGACGTGCTGCGGGCCACCGTCTTTGAGGCTCTGGCGATTGCGAAGGACCGTCGCGCCATCGCGCTCGCGCTTGACAACACGGCGTATGGAGCGCCGCCTTCGGTGCGTGTCATGGCTGCGCTCTCGCTCGGCGCACTGGGCAAAGAGCATGTGAGAGAGAGCGAGGCCGTCTATCAAAAACTCGTAGAGCTTTTGGAAGATAAGTCATTCCGCGTGCGGCTCGTGGCGGTGAAGGCTCTGGCCCTGCTCGGAGACGGGCGCGCGATTGGTCCTTTAAAGGCGCTGGACGGGCGCGAGGCTGTTCACATTCTCAAGAGCGCCGCGCGCGCAGGCATCCGCAAGATTGAAGAGCAAATGGAGAAGGGGAAAGACATTGGCAAAAAAGAGAAGTAGGTTTTTGCAGGGCAGACGCATTGACCCGCAACCGATTACGCGCGAGACGGCCCTCGCTGATCTGGTTGACGAATCGTTTCTGGCTTATAACGCCGCGCGACTGCGCGAAGCTTGCCAACTCTTCACGCAGAAGATGCTGGAACCTGATGTGACGGTCGGCGTCTCCATCACGGGCGCGCTGACTCCTGCGGGCCTCGGCATCTCCGCGCTCATCCCTTTAATCAAAGCCGGGTTCATAGACTGGATTATCTCAACGGGCGCGAACCTTTATCATGACGCGCACTTCGGCATAGGTCTTTCGCTGCACCAGGGCAACACGCAGATTTCCGACATCCTGCTGCGCGAGGAAGAGGTCGTGCGTATCTACGACATCTTTTTCGACTACTCGGTGTTGCTCGACACGGACGCCTTCTTTCGCCAGATTATCGAGGGCGAAGAATTTCAGAGACCCATGTCCACGGCGGAGTTTCATTACTTGTGCGGGCGCTACGTGCGCGAGCGAGAGCGAAAATTGGGCCTGGAAAATAAGTCTCTGCTCGCCGCCGCTTATGAATACAGCGTGCCCGTCTACACTTCATCGCCGGGGGATTCATCCATCGGCATGAACGTCGCGGCGAAAGCCTTGCAGGGCAACAAGCTCGCCTTCGATCCTTCGCTGGATGTCAACGAGACCGCTTCAATCGTGCTCGCCGCCAAGCGCGGCGCGATTCATGGTCAGGGCGATAAGGGAACCAAACACGGCGGTCGCTCCGCTGTCTTTATACTCGGCGGCGGCAGCCCCAAAAATTTCATGCTCCAGACGGAACCGCAGATACAGGAAGTGCTCGGCATAGACGAGCGCGGCCACGACTATTTCTTACAGGTCACGGACGCGAGACCGGACACGGGCGGACTCTCCGGCGCGACGCCGGGCGAGGCCGTCTCGTGGGGCAAGGTGGACCCGGAGCGCTTGCCCGATGCGGTCGTCTGCTACGTTGATTCGACGGTCGCCCTGCCGCTCATCACGGCTTATGCGCTGGCCCGCCACGAACCGCGCGAGCCGAAGCGTCTCTATGACCGCCGCGCGGAATTAATGGACCTCTTAATGTCCGAATACAAAAAATCGAAAAGAAGATAAAGGCGAAATTTCCGGGAGGGTTATGACTAAAAAGATTACGGACGAGCAGCCTCGCGTTTATTTCGATTGCTCGAAGTGCCCCGCGTTTTGTTGCGCGATTTACGAGCGCGTGCAAGTTACCAGGCGTGACATCAACCGGCTCGCCAAATATTTCGGGCTGACGGTCGAAACCGCGACCGAGCGTTACACGAAGATGCATTCGGGCGAGCGCGTGCTGCGGCGCAAGAAAGACCCTCTCTTCGGACAGGCGTGCCAGTTTCTTGACCATGAGACGCGCGGCTGTACAATCTACCATGCGCGTCCGGCGGTGTGCCGTGAATACCCTGACCGCACGCGTTGCGCCTACTACGATCTATTGCAATTCGAGCGGGAACAGCAGGACGATATAAATGTTCTGCCACTGGTCCAGATTACCTTCCGCAAGGTGGAGAAGAAGGTCGTCGGGGACCAGCACGGCAGCGAAAAAATCTTGGAATGGAAGAATGAAAAGCAGTGACAAGTGATAAATGACAAGTGACGAGTTAAGACAACTTCTTCTTCTTGCTCGTCACTCGTCACTCGTCACTCGTCACTGTCCTTTGGAGGTGGATGAGATGCAGGAGTTTTTGTCGAAGATGATCGGGCGGAGGCTCGATCTGTTTTGCGAGGGCGCGTTGAGCTTGCGCGGTGAGGCGTTGGAGGTTGACGGCGGGCTGCTGTATTTGAAGGACGAGGATGAGAGGGTCTGCTATGTCGCGCTGGACAAGATCGTGGCGGTGTGGGAGGCGCAGGCAGAAGAGCATCGCGCGGGTTTTGTTTCCGGCTCTCTCAAATAATTTTCGGTTCAAAGCTTCAAGGTCGAGTACAGCTGTAGAGGCAGGGCTGGTCCCTGCCCGCGTGCATCTCAAAAAAGCGGGCAGGGACCAGCCCTGCCCCTACAGTTTTGAAACGAACTTAGCGAGCGTCGAAAATTTTAAAGGCCGACATCTGGACCATCCAGGTGTCGGCCTTGTCTGTGAGCACGCATCCCCTGGCGCTGATGGCGCGCGGGCGGAGTCCTCTTTGCGAGAATCTATTCGGCGGTCAATTGTGTGGGGAGCGGGACGCGTCGAAAACCGTCTATGCGTTTGAGCCAGTAATCGTTGAAGGGAGAATAGGTGACGCCGTGATGGCGCGAGGCGTGGTAGAAACCGTGTTCGTCCGCGACGATGCCTATGTGCGTCAGGCCGCTGAAGAAGACGAGCGTGCCGAACTTGGTCTCTTCTTCCTTGCGTGCGGGCGCGAAGCGCGACCAGAGCGTGCGGGCGCTGCCGCGTTCAAAGGAGATTCCGGCAGATTGAAATGCGCTCCAGACGAAGCCTGAGCAATCGAAGACGTAAGGGCCGGATGCGCCCCACACGTAACGCGCGCCGATTCTGGTATCAATCGCGCTGGTCAGCAGTTGATCGAAGCGCATCATGCCAGCCGAACGCGCGAGGCTCGGTGCGGTGGCCCTGGACATCATGACGGACTCTGCCGAAGGATACTCATCCGTCTCGTCCGCCGTGGAGATAATAATGGGGTCGTTTTCGAGTCGGCTGAGACCCCGCTGGTTGGTCACGGCTGCGACCTGGCGCGGGCGTAAAGTTTCTGTTTGGGCCTGTGTCTTGACGGCCAGCAGGTTGAGCGCAAAGCACACCGCCAGCGCGTAGGGGAACATTTTGGGTAAAGTCATAGACGGGGAACGTTTCCTTTTAAACCGATTCTCGTTTCTTGCTTTTAGGGAATGCTTTAGTGTGAGGCGGGTCTTACCTAAACACGAAGTCCATCCTATAGAACAGTTACGGACATGACAAGAGGCAATGTGACTGTTTTGTGACGATTCACAATGGCGAGGGGTGGGGCGCACGGAAAGGGGCCACAAGAGGTTGTCACATTGCTACAGGTCATTATGCCCGCAATGATTTGGCGTCCCAACAAAGAACAGGTCCGGTCAACTTGAAGGATATGCGGGTAGCATCTCTTCATTCTCAGGAAATCAGCCACAGACGACACAGAGCACTCAGAGGAAGAAAAGCCAGACCTTAATTTATTTTCCTCTGTGCGCTCTGTGTCGTCTGTGGCTAAATTCTTTATTTTGAGAATGAAGAGACTCGTACGCGGGGGTGAACGTGGATATTTCACCTATCGCGTGATAGCATCGCGGCGCAGCAAGAGAGAGAGTGGGGAGAAGGCTTCATCATGCTATTTATAGAAGGCAAAGTCTCCGCGCAGACGATAGAGGCGGCGACGCGGCTCGCGCTGTTGGAGAAATTGCAGGAGAAGGGATTGACGCCGCTCATACGCGCGACGCGCCTGGCCTGTTACGAGCAGGCGTTATTGGGCCAGGAACGTGTGCCCTTAATGGAACGCGAACTGGCTGCCTGGACGGAGACGGAGGCAGATTCGCCATACGTCCCCGGAGACGTGTTCTGCTTTGAAGACTTCGCGCTCTTTCTCATCTTCGGTGAAGGCAGCGGCGACGGCTTGCGCGCAGGAATCATTCATCAAGCGGAGACGACGGAGCCTCTCAAGAAGCTGGAAGCTTTTTGCCGGAACGTGAGCGATGCGCTCGAAGCCCTGCGCCGGTCTGGCAAAGTCTTGAACGGCGGGCCGGAGTCCATAGAGTGGCAGCCGCGCGCGTCGCGCCCTCTCGCGGAGGGAGGGGCCGCACACTTCACCATCGCCAGCGAGGGCGGCGCATCGTCCATCCATCAAGAGATGAAGGGCGAACACGCTCGCGCTCTGGAACTCTTGGAGGACGCAGGCGCCAGACGCTTTCTGTACAGGCTCAGGGAGACGCATCCGGGCGGGCGCGTCGCGGGGTTGTTGACGAACGATGAGAATGAGGCTGAGAGCGAAACTCTCATCAACAAACTATCCGGCGCAGGACTCTTGCGCCGCGAGATGCTGGTCAGTTGCCGCAAGGTCGGGCGGCCACTCTTTCGCCTGCCGTCTGCGGAGGCGCTCAACGTGATTACCGCGAGCAACGCTATTTGCAGCGAGTGCGGCGCGGAGATAGCGGATGAGAAGGTGGAGGATTTCATCAAGCCTACGGACACGGCGACGGCCCTGCTCGAAGACGGCTCCTGGCTCACCAAGCGCGTTTACACGGTCCTCCGCGAACTGGGCATCAGCGAAAAGCAGATCGCCGTCGGTCATACAGAAGCGGACGGCGAAGGCCACTTGATGGCACAGGTCTGCGACGAGCAGTTTCTCTTCGTCTTGAGAGACGGAGATTTGACGTTGGCCCACGCGCGGCGCACCTTCGATAAACTGTCTGAGACGGGGGGCGCGCATCTCGTCCTGGTCACGACCGGAGAGGTTCAGGACGAAGCGCGCGTCCGCTTGCGCGAACATGCGCGCAGGCGCGCGCGGAGCGGCAGCGAAGTTCAGGTGATACTAATTGAGAATCTTGACACCCTGGCCGCAGACATCCAGCAGGCATTCGAGCGCGTCTCTCATCAGGCCGTCACAGAAGAACTGTGCCAACTAGACACGAGCCTCGGCCTGAGCGTCGGACACATCATCACGATCCGTTTCCGTCTCATGCAGAATCACCCCGGCACGCTCAAAGACCACGCCCAATCCACCGTCGGCACGCTCGCCGGAAGCCTGAGAGAGATTTAATTAACGTGAGTTAGACGTAAGGCAGAGCAAAGCCCTCGACCTTATCCACGACAGTAGATTTTTCGGTTGGGAGTACAAGGGCAAGCATAAAAATCTGGATGCTGCTTACGACCAGCTTTTGCAGTATCGTGAGACGCTGGAAAATCCTCCCCTGCTGGTGGTGTGCGACATGGATCGCATCATCATTGACACCAACTTCACCGCGACGGCGAGCAAAATCTACAACATTCCTCTGAGCGAGTTGGACACGCCGTGTAATATAGAGATTATGCGCTGGCTCTTCCATGAGCCTTTGAAATTTCGGAATTCAAATGAAAGAAGCGGACGCGGCGAATTACGAAATCCCGTTCGAGTATCTACAGAAAAATGTGTGGCCTATCAGGAAAGACAATAATCGAGAAGCTTATCGAAAATATTGGTGGAGACATGTAGAAGCCAGGCCGGGTATGTATGCTGCATTATCGAATCATTCGCGCTTTTTATGCACACCGCGAGTCTCAAAACATCGCCTGTTCGTTTGGTTGAAATTTCCAACTCTGGCGGATAGTGCCACTTTCGTTTTCGCTCGCTCTGATGATTACTTTTTCGGCGTGCTTCATTCTCGCTTACATGAAGTTTGGGCCAGAGCGCAAGGAACGCAAGTGAGAGAACGGGAGAGCGGCTTTCGTTACACGCCGACGACGTGCTTCGAGACGTTTCCTTTTCCAGAACCAACGCCGGAACAGGGTGAGGTGATTGCGGGGCGGCGAGGGAACTTGATGAGTTGCGCCAGCGTTGGCTCAACCCGCCCGAATGGACGCGCGCGGAGGTGCTGGAATTTCCCGGCTCGGTCAACGGGCCGTGGGCGCGTTATGTGCATGAGGCGGACGCGCGCGGCGTCGGCACTGTCCGTTATCCCAGACTCGTGCTTCTGGATGCGGCGAGCGCGGGGCTGTTGGCAAAGCGCACGCTCACCAATCTCTACAACGGGCGACCGACCTGGCTCGACCTCGCGCACCGTAGACTGGATGAGGCCGTCGCGCGGCCTACGGCTGGGACGCCTCCCTCACGGACGAAGAGATTCTCTCGCGTCTTCTCACACTCAACCATCAACGCAGCCTCAACGCCAGCGAGACGTAGTACATGTCAGGGCAGGGACCAGCCCGGCCCCTACAATGCGACGGTCAGCTTTTTCCGTGCTGTTACCGCTTCGCACTGTGGCTGTCCACATATGGGGCGCGGCAAAGGTGTTCTACTCTTGGCGTCTAGTATGCGGCAGTGGAGGTGCCAAATATGAACGGTGAAAAAAATGGATTTTTCAGTGCGGGGAATGGAATTTTTAACGCGGGATTCGCGCTGGCGGTGGCGCTGGTGCTCTCGGCTATCATCGGCTCGTGGGCCATCATACGGGTCAAGAGCCGGGACCAGACGATTGTCGTGACGGGTTCAGCGCGCAAGCGTATCAAGTCTGATCTGGTCATCTGGCGCGCGGGCGTTTCCTACGAGGCGACGCAACTGGCGGATGCTTACAAGTCTCTTTCCAACGACGTGCCGCGTGTCAAACACTATCTTATCTCGAAGGGTATCCCGGAGAATGAGATTACTATCTCGGCCATCACTTCGCAGACTTTGCACGCGAAGAGCACGGACGGAGAGGGAGGGGAAGATTCCGGGCGCATCACTGGCTATTCTTTGAAGCAGGAACTGGAAGTGCGCTCGACGGACGTGGACAAGATAGAGAAACTGGCGCGCGAGGCTACGGAGTTGATTAACCAGGGCATCCTCATCGAATCCAACGCGCCCGAATATCACTACACGAAGCTCGGAGACCTCAAGATAGAGATGCTCTCCGAAGCGGCCAAGGATGCGAAGCTGCGCGCACAGCAGATAGCTTCCAGCACAGGGAGCAGCATCGGCAGCATGCGTTCGGCCAGAATGGGCGTGCTACAGATTACGCCCGCAGACTCGAACGATGTCTCCGGCGAGGGCATGAACGACACCTCCTCGCTCGACAAAGACATCACGGCGGTCGTCAACGTCACCTTCGCCGTGGATTAACTTCACAGAACGACTGTCCAGACAGTACAAAGAGCGCGCTCCGTGTCAAAGGGAGCGCGCTCTTTGATGTTTCAAAGGCGGACTCTTCACGGAAAAGTGTAGTGGTTCAGTTTAGTCTTGAGTGAGTGTGACAGTGAGATTCACCACCGCAGACACAGAGGACACAGAGTCAGCACAGAGGCTTGAATACTCAACTCTCTGTGCCTACTCTGTGCGCTCTGTGTCTGCGGTGGTGAACGCTGCTTTCAACCCACTCAAGGCAAATTGAATCATTATTCGGAAAAGAAATCATTTGACAACCGTCAACCGCTTGCGCGAATCTTAGGACCAGCGCCTCAAGAGTCAGCCATTATCCGGTGCGAGGTTTTTTGAGTATGAAAAGACACCCGACGTTTTCGATCTTGCTGATTGTCTTTGTGCTGGCGGTCGTCAACGCCCATGCACAGTCTACTGCCAGCCAACCAAACTCTTCGGCTCAACCCTCTTCTTCAACGGCCACGCGCCCGCGCACTGTGACGCCCGTGCAGCCACAACAACAACCGCCGCAGCCCGCTCAATCTACGCGGCCCGGCGCGCGCGTCTCGCCGACGGCGACCGTGCCGCAAACTTTGCCGCCAGCCACGGCGACGCTGCCGCCTACAGGGACGACCGCTGCCAGTGAGGCGCAGATGCCCGCGCATCAACTCTCGCTGCTCAAGGCACGCGGGCGAATCCTTGAAGCGCAGAGATTGCTCAAATCGCGTCCGGTGCAGACGGCGTTGACGACTCCGGGCTTTTATACAGTCACCCTGGCGGCACTCGACCCTGAGATTTCGCAGATTCATTTGCTGACGCTGCCGAAGGAGACGTTTCTGACTAAAGGCGCGTTGGTTCCGTCTGTCACCTCCCTGGGGAGCAACGTGCAGATAAACATCCTGCGGGCCAACGGCGTCAACACCGCCGTCTCCATCACGGATGCGAACGGTCGCTCTCTGACGCCGCTCGTCGTAGAGTTTCCGATTGAACGCAACGGCGCGTTTCGTGAGATGGCTTATTACACTTCGGCGCATCCGGCCTTGCTCTCGCCGGAGGTGGTCCGGGCGGGGCAGGCTTACGTTCACTCTATGCTTGAACTGGCGACGAAGCGTCTGCGCGAAAAGGGCTTCACGATTGCGCCCAACATCGTGGACGAAGCGGAGCGATTGTGTATCGTAGAGCATGTGGACCACGACCGCTTTCGCAAGGAGAATCGCGTCGCGCTCTTTGAAGAGATTTACTCTCTCTATGCCTTGAACGAGTTGGACACCTATCGTTACTCCGTGAGCTTTGCAGGGGCGGGCGGGATGGTCCAGATGATTCCCTGGACTTATCAAATGATCAGGCAGCGTCATCCGGGCGCGGGCCTCAACCCGGATTTCGTCGCGGGGATGCGCAATCACGGCAACGCGCTCGAAGCGATGCTGCTCTACATGCAGGACACCTGGAGCGACCTCGCGCAAGACCCGGAAGTGACCAACGCGCTCTTTAATAAGACCGCGACGCAGGCCGAGTTGATGGCCGCAGGGTATAACTCGAACCCCGCGAAGCTTCCTCAATACCTGCGGCGCGGCGGCGAATCATGGAAGGTGCTCATTCCGCGCGAGACGCAGCTGTACCTGCAAATCTATCGCACGTTCGAGAGCCTGGTTCCCAGCAAGCCGCGCAGTTGAAGAGCTCTCTCTGTAAAAATTAAATGTAATTCCTGTCAGCACCCCCTGCTTAAGCCGGGCGGGTGCGACTGTTGACGATAACCCGCCCGGCTTAAGCAGGCGGCACTGACTCTGCAATATCTTTTGAATGTAAAGTGAAAGGAATCGCCTTCAACTCATGACCAAAAATGCCATCAAGCACACCGCCGCCAGCATCTCGCTCGGCCTGACGCTCTGCTTTATCATCGCCAACTGGAGCGCCTCGCGCACGAGCGCCCGCGCCGGGCTTTCTGAAATGAATGTCACGACGAATATCACGCCGGCCAACATAATCGCAGACGCGCAAACGCCTGTCGGCCAACTTGACCTCAACGCTCTCATGCACCTCGCGGCGCATCAGCAGGGGGGCGGGCCGTCGCAGGGAGATAAACCCGTCGAGCAGGTACGCAAGAATATTAAGGTGCTCAACGGGCTGCCTGACTCACAGTTATTTCCGGTGATGAACTTCTTCGGAGATTCGCTCGGAGTCCGCTGCTCTTACTGCCACGTCAATAACGGTGGAGATAAGTGGGACTTCGCCAGCGATGCCAAGGAGGAAAAGGAGACCGCGCGCGAGATGATCAAGATGGTCCAGGCCGTTAACAAAGAGAGCTTCAGCGGCAACCCTGCCATCACCTGTTACACCTGCCATAGAGGCCAGACGCGCGTCGTCGGCCTGCCGCCTTTCCCTTTGCCGACGAGGGAGAGCATGAAGGCCGAAGCGCCGAAGCGTGATGAAACGGCACTGCCGACCGCCGAACAGGTCTTTGATAAATATATTCAGGCCATCGGCGGCAAGGCCGCGTTTGATAAATTGAAAACGCGCGTCTGGAAGGGAACCTACGTCAACGCAGGCGGCATCAGTATGCCTTACGAAGTTCAGCAGTCAGCCCCTAACAAGTTCCTGGCTACTCTGACGACACCCAAGCAGGGCGTCTTCGCCACGGGCTATAACGGCACGGCTGGCTGGACGCAAAATGCGAGGGGCGCGCGGGCCTTCGGCGAGACGGACCTGCCATCGCTCAAGCGCCTGACATCCTTCTTCGGCGGCATCACCCTCAAAGATCAGTATACTAAGGCGCGTGTGGTTGGTAAGGACAAGATAGGCGACCGAGAGGTTTATCTTATGAGGGCCGTCAACCTCGAAGGCAACAACGAGCGCTTGTACTTTGACACGCAGAGCGGCCTCCTCTTGCGCAGTGTCTCCGTCGAGAGGACCAACATCGTCCCCATCCCGGAACAGATAGACTTTGACGATTACAGAGATGTTGACGGAGTCAAGCTGCCCTTCACCATACAGGTCTACAACATAGACCCTTCAGCCGGAGCGACGCGCAAGTTCACAGAGATCAAACACAACGTGCCCGTGGACGACGCGAAGTTCAACATGCCGCCCGCAGACAAACCGAAGCCGGAGGCCGCGAAGCCTTGAACAAAAATGCGAGCGAGACTGACCTCAGTCGCACGCCATTGCAAGCTTGTCTAAAAGAAATGCCGCGATGTTGAAATCGCGGCATTTCCAGTTTGATAGTTGTGATGTCTCAGGCGTGCGGACTGTTACGGTCTGCCGCTGAGAATGCCGCCGAGGATGCCACCGATACCGCTGCCGGTATTTCTTCGATAGCCGCCGTTGTTGTTGTAGCCGTAACGCTGGTAGCCTTCCTGATAGCCACGCGTGAACCCGTCGCGGTAAGCCTGCTTGTATTGATTCTTGTTACCGTAGGAAGAGTTATAGCCGTCCGTCGCGTCCCTGTAGTAGTGCGACCTCTGCGGGTCATAATTCTGTCTACGTTGCGCATCGTTTGCGCCAGTGTTCAAGCCAGCCTGGTAGCCCTGATTGAGCGCCACCTGGTAGACGTTGCCATAACCGTTGTTGCCGCCATAGTAGCCGTCATTGCGGCCATAGCTACCATTGTTGCCATAACCACCGTTGTTACCGTAACCGCCATTATTGCCGTAACCGCCGTTACGCTGGTAACGGCCATCACGACCATCACCATCACGGTCACGCCTCTGACGCGCATCGCGCTCGCGCCGCCCATCGCGGTCACGACGAGACTGCCCGTCACGATTATCCCTGTACTGCGCCTGAGCCGTCAGGCTGGTCGCCATGCCGACGCCAAAAAGTATAGCCAATGCCAGTAAGGCCCCACCGAATTTGCTCTTCAATTGATTTGATTTCATCTTTAATCTCCCCTCCATTTCCAAGATATGGCAACTCGCATGCCGCCGCGCGCGGGCCACGGATTCTCGCGTTTTCCGGCCAGTTTTCAGCGTTTTACAAGCCCCTGACGTTTATCCGGGACACCTGAAACACCATATCGGATAGCACATAGACCACATGCGTTCACTCACAGTGCAGTCTTTTAATGCGACCGAAACGCGAGCGCGATTTGGCCCGGAACGGTCCCTCCGACCAACTCGCGCGCCGCTTATGGGAAGGCGTGTAAGTCTCGCCAGGCAGCGCTTCGAGATGACTGCGAAGAGTGCAACCGTTGGCCGACACTTGTTGATAGTTTAGTGCGCCGCACTTCACGCTGAGGCGCTTTTACCTGGGCTTTATCGCTCGAAAAGTCTGGCATCTCGATTGCCCTGTGATGTGTGGTCAGAGGAGGAATCAGATGCCAGTAAAAATAACCGGGGCCTTCGTCATCATGCCGCTGTTGCTGTTATGTCTCTTTGTCTTGAACGCGCAAGCGCAGGACCATGCCAGCAAGTTTGAGGTAGGCGTTCACTACTCGGCCTTGCGCGTCACGGAAAAAAGCGACAAGGATAGCGGCATCGGCGCGCGCTTCACTTACAACTTGAATGACTATGTGGCGGTCGAAGCGGAGGGGACGGAATTTCCCGAAGTCAGAGAAGGCGGAACCAACAACGAGGTGCAGGGACTGTTCGGCGTGCGTGCGGGCAAACGTTTCAAACATTATGGAATCTTCGCCAAGGCCCGTCCGGGGTTGGTCCAATTCCACAAACTAGGCTCTGCCGAAGTGCCGAACGTCTTCAATCATCCAGAGACGCGCTTTGCTTTTGATGTCGGCGGCATCGTCGAATTCTACCCGCGCAAACACACGGCCCTCCGCGTTGACGTTGGCGATACGATGATTCATTACAGGCCGGGAGACTTTTTCTACCAGCGCCTCGATGAACCGATGCCAGTCCACAATCAACTCAGCCATAACCTACAGATCATCGTCGGCTTCGCCTTTCGTTTCTGAGTGCGGATTGAGTGTGTGGCAACAGCCGGAACGTTTAAACGCAAAGGTCGCAGAGTGAATCTTGCGACCTTTGCGTTTAAACGTTCCGTCCGCCCAATGGCATCTTGCTCTAGCCATCGAATTGCAGACGACCGCTCAAGAGTGCGCCCTTGAAGGGCGGCGAGGGTAACTATTGACCGTCATAAGAGGCTTGCTGTATAAGCCTTCTTATCGGGATGACGTTTTCAATGCCGCGCTCCAGGTACTTTAGGCCAGGGTCTTCGCCAATCCTCTATTAACCTGGACTCAAAAGCATTTCAATTAATCTCTTGCGAGGTGGACGGGTTGTTCATGAAGCATGCTAATAAGAGCGTTAATCGTGTGAAGGAGTGACATGGAACCTGAGAAACAAGCGCCACCTCCGACTGAATCGCCCGTAGAGGCCATGCCGCCTTTTGAGGCCATCGCAAAGGGGTTAAAGAGAGGTCAGGTTATTCCTTTCCTCGGCGCGGGGGTGAATATCAGGCCATCTCTGTCGAATGTTGCGGGAGAAAAGAAGGAAGACCTACAGTTGCCCACCGGCTCCAAGCTTTCGACTCGACTTGCTAACTACGCAAACTTCCCAGCCGCGACGGAGCAGGAACGTGAAGACCTCGCACGGGTTGCCTCGTTCGTCGTTGAAACGGTCGGTCGTCGTCGCCTGCGAGAGTACTTGCACGAACTCTTCGATCAGGATTATGAGACCTGTCACATTCATAAGTATCTGGCAGACCTGCCCAGGCCCCTCTTGATTGTCACCACCAACTACGACGACCTGACCGAAAAGGCTTTTAAGGCCAAAGGGCGTCCATACGATCTCGTGGTCCACCCGACAGATCGCAAAGACGTGGCTGCGTCTGTCTTATGGTGGAAGGATGGAGCCAGGGAGCCGGAAGCATTTCCTCCCAACGACCTGCCGATGACCGAACGCTTGCGGACCACGACCGTGATTTACAAGATGCACGGGACGGTGGTCCGCCCCTGGCACAAAGGACAGGAGACTGCACCCGCTGTCGAGGACGCGAGACCATATCGCAACGATAGCTATGTCATCACGGAAGAAGATTACGTCAACTTTCTCTACAGGATGGTCCAGCAATCAGCCGTGCCCATGCAGTTCATGACCTATTTCAGCAATCGCCAGTTCTTGTTTCTGGGCTATGGACTGAGGGACTGGAATCTGCGCGTCGTGCTGAAAAACCTGAGCGCCGTGCTGCCATCTGACGCGGAGAGGAAAAGGCTTGATGACGATGACGACGACAATGAGAATTTGCCTTCATGGGCGATTCAGTATAAGCCGTCGCTCTCGGAGCGTATCCTGTGGGATAAGCGCGGGGTCAATATTTATAATCAGGACATCAACCAGTTCGTCGAGCAGCTTCAGAAATATTAAGAGACGTGTCCAACAGAGAGACAAATCACAATCTCACCTACTGTCCTTACAAAGGGCTTCAACCCTACACGGAGTTGGACCACGATTATTTCTTTGGCCGCGAGCGCGACAGGGAGACTATCGCTTCAAATCTTTACGTCGCGCCGCTGACGGTCCTCTACGGCGTGAGCGGGGTGGGCAAGAGTTCTGTCTTACTGGCGGGCGTGGTCCCGGAGTTGAGAGGGAAAAAGCGCGTCACCGTTATAGTCTTTCGCTACTGGCAGGCGGGCTTCGCGGAGGTTCTTAAAAGGGAGGTTCTGGCGGAGGTCAAGAAGAGAGCGAGCAAAGAGAAAGAAGCGTCTTTACTAGCGATAGACGCCAGCTTGAGCCAGCAAGACAGTGAAGAGATTAAAGAAGTCCTGCGGGTCTTGAGCGCGAGCTTGCGCGACGAAGGCGAGTTTGATCTCAGCAGGATGACGCTGGACGACCTGCTCGTCGGGTGCGCGGACGCTCTCAACCAGCGCATCCTCCTCATCTTCGATCAATTCGAGGAATATTTTCTCTATCATACTCCGACCACCGGTTCGACTGGCTTTGATGCGGAGTTCGCGCGCACCGTCAACACGCAGGAGGTCGGGGTCAACTTTCTGCTGGCGATGCGCGAAGAGGAGTTGAGCAAGCTGGACCGCTTCCGCGCACGCATCCCCAACTTGCTGGGCAACCTCTTGCGTCTTGAGAACCTGGACCGCAAGGCTGCACGTCACGCCATCATCAGGCCGCTCAAGGTCTACAACCGTAAATTCCCGGACCAGGCGATGACCATCGAACACGCGCTGGTCAAAGCAGTCATCGAACAGGTCAGTTCCGGCTATTCGTCTTACGACGGCAACAAGCAACAGGCTCAGCATCTCAACCAGCCAGGAAGCGAACGGACGCGCGCCGGAATCCAGGCGTCTTTTCTACAGATGGTCCTCATCCGCCTGTGGGAAGAGGAGCGGGCCGAAAACTCTCGCCGCTTGCGTCTCAGCACCCTGGAGCGATTGGGCGGCGCGAGCAATATCGCGCGCACACACCTGCTCGATGTGATGAACGCGCTAAGTCCGGGCGAGCAAGAGACGGCGGCCTCCGTGCTCCGCTATCTGGTGACTTCCACAGGCGCGAAGATAGCACAGCAGCCGGACACTCTCGCCTCCTGGGCCGAACTCGGTGAGGAACAGGTGCAGCCCATCCTGACGCTGCTCTCCATGCAGCATCGCATCCTGCAAAAGGTAGCCATCCCCGGCCAACCAGACCGTTATGAGCTATATCACGACATGCTCGGCCCGGCGATTCTCTACTGGCGCGAACAGTATGATGATAAACGCAAGAGCGCGAGGCTCAGACAACAACTCGAAGCGCAACAAGCGGAGCAGAAGGCACAGGAACGCTCGCGCCGCCTGCATTTTGGCATCATCGCCCTCGTCGTCGTCGCCTTTCTCCTCGGCATATTATATATACGAAGTGATCGCTTGGCCGTTGAAGCGAGTAAACAGGGCGCGCTCGCCAGAGAGCAAAGCAAACTGGCTATCTCACGCGAGCTTGCGGGCAACGCGATTTTGCAAGTACAGAACGACCCCGAACTGGGCATGTTACTGGCGATAGAGTCGGCCCAGGCGGCCCCCACCATCGAATCCACAGATGCTCTCAGGCAGGCTCTCACGGCCTATCCCTGCCTCTTCGTCATGCGAGACCAGGCAGGAGAAGTTCAGAGCGCGGACTTCAGTCCTGATGGAACATATATTCTAAAGACCAATAGCGACGGGACGGCCAGCGTATGGGATGTGGCTGCGAGAAAGAATATCGCTACCTTGGGCGGAGAGGGCGACATTAACAGCGCTGAGTTCAGCCCTGACGGCAAACTGATTCTGACTGTGCATGACGTAGGGACCAACGATGACGCGTCGTTTGATAAGGCACCTGCCAATTACACAGGGCGTATCTGGGCGTTCGCTGACCTGAAAGAACCTGTTGCCCAATTCGAGCATCTGTCCTCTGGGAATAGTTTCTTCAGTCCCGACAGCAAACAGATAGCCGTGGGGGACGAGGACGGTTTCGTTCGCGTTTTTGACATTGCGTCCAGAACGCCTGTGGCCGAGCTACGTGAGGAAAATGGAGTCCCGCTAAAGTTCAGCCCTGATGGCAAAATCATCTTGACGTTAAACGCTAAAACCGAAAGCTCTATATCCGTCTGGAATGTCGCAACGGAAAGGCGTATAGCCGTTCTACGCGGTTATCAGCCCCCGCTTCTAGGGGTACACGTAGACTTTAGCCCGGACAGCAAACTCATCATTAACACAAGCGGTGACAAGACAGTGTTGCTCTGGAACGCGAATACTGGAAAGAAGCTGGGCGTGTTGACTTTACCGGGAGAGGCATCGCAAGCATCGTTTGGCCCTGATGGTAAATCAGTTCTGACGATTAGCTATGAAATCACCAACCCAACCGCTGTGCTCTGGGATGTCGCAACGCGAACAAAGATCGTCGAATTGCGTGGACATACGCGCCCGATTAACAACGCGAAATTCAGTCCCGACGGCAGGCTGATTGTCACGGCGAGCACCGACAATACCGCACGCGTCTGGTTGGCAGCAACGGGCCAGGCCATTTCTATCTTTCCTGGACATAACAGTGATATTGATGAGGCCGAATTCAGTCCCGACGGCAAACTGGTCGTCACTGCTGGCCTCGACGGGACGGCGCGCGTGTGGGAAGTGGGCAATCTGATTCAAGAGTTTCAGACACAGTATCGGATATTTGGTGCTTCGCTCAGCCCCGATAGCACGCTGCTGGCGACCGCAGGCGGGGAATATGCTTCTGGTGGCAAGACGGTTTTGAATAAGTTCAACACGGCGCAGATATGGGACTTACAGAAGGTTCAAGCGAGCGATCTGAAAGATAGCAAAGAGAAGGCGAATGCTATCTACTTCAGCCCTGACGGAAAGCGGCTTGTCACTTCAACCGACAACGGCACTAAGTTGTGGGACACATCCTCCGGGAAGTTGATTAAGAATCTGAATGGAAAGATATATCTTTACAGGAATTCCAATTTCAGCCCGGATGGCCGTTTCTTGCTGACGATGGGCGGCCAGGACGAATCTGAACGCGGGCAGGATTTGAAGGTTGCGCGAGTGTGGGACGCGAACGCGGGCGAGCAGGTTGCCGTGTTAGGCGGACACCAGGGCGACCTGCGTAACGCATTCTTCAGCCCGGACGGCAGAGTTGTCGTGACCATTGCCGGGAACTACGATAGGTTTCGGAAGGCATTCGGCTGGCCCTTTGGGAGAGACAGCAGCCAGGGAAAAGAAGACCCTGAGGATAAGAGCGCCTCGGTCTGGATATGGGATGCGAAGACCTGGCAGCGAACCCGGTCGCTGGGTGAACCAAAAAATGGCTATCCCCTGGGGGCCGCCGTCAGTCCAGATAGTCGGTACGTCGTTGTTGGCTACGCGGATAAAACTGCGCGTGTCTGGGACTTGAATACGGGCGCACTCTTCAAAACCCTGAACCATGAGGCCCCTGTTGCCCTTACTATCTTCAGCCCTGATGGCAAATTCCTCCTGACCGTCGAATGGCAGGGGCCGACGCGCCTGTGGGAGACGACCAACTGGCAAATAATAGACGAGTTGAATGACTCGAAAGTCTCTACCATCTTAAACATAAGCTTCAGCCCTAATAGCAAGTTCGTATTGATGCATGTGCTCGGAGCCAGCGAGGGGGCGCTGGTGTGGGATGCAGAGACGGCGCGGAAAATGGCGGATTTTTCAGGACACACATCCGGCATTTCCGCCTCGATGTTCGGTCCTGACAGCAGGAGTATCGTGACGGCGAGCGAGGATAGAACGGTGCTGATTTACGATTGCAAAGTCTGTGTCGGTCCTGATGAACTATTGAAGTTGGCGCGGGCGCACGCGACGCGGAGCCTGACGCCGGAGGAGAGGGCCAGATACCTGCATGAGCCGTTGCCGAAGGGCTGAAGGCTTGGATGGAGTGGGGGATGAGAGGATTGCTAGCGGTCTTAATCAACGTACTGCGTGGGCGTTAATCGCCGTACTGCAAGTCGCTTCTCATGGTGGCGCTGCCTTTAATCTGTTGGCGTGAAGTGTCGTCCGCATACTGGAGTTTGTAGAGACGCCAGTAGAGGCCGCGTTGGGTTAGTAATTCTTGATGAGAGCCTTGCTCGCGGATTTCGCCGTGGTGGAGGACGATGATGCGGTCTGCGCGCTGGATGGTGGAGAGCCGGTGCGCGACGACGAGGGAGGTGCGATTGCGCATGACGCGCTCAATGGCTTGCTGTATGAGTTGCTCCGTCTCTGTGTCAATCGAACTGGTCGCTTCATCGAGGATGAGCAGCGCGGGGTCGAAGGCGAGGGCGCGTGCGAAGGAGATGAGTTGCTTTTGCCCTACGGAGAGGCCCGCGCCGCGTTCCTTGACCTCCGCCGCGTAGCCTTCCGGCAAGCGTTGTATAAAACGATCCGCGTGGACTTCGCCCGCCGCCCAGCGGACGCGCTCTTCCGCGATGCTCTCGTTGCCGAGGCGTATGTTGCCCTCAATCGTCCCGCTGAAGAGAAAGACATCCTGTAGGACGACGGCGAAGTTTTCGCGCAGGGATTTGAGTTCCCAGTCGCGCACGTCAACGCCGTCAAGCAGGATACGACCGCGCTGCACGTCGTAAAAACGCATCAGGAGATTCGTGATCGTCGTCTTGCCCGAACCCGTGTGGCCGACGAGCGCGATGGACTGTCCCGGCTCGACCGTGAAGGACACGTCCTTGAGCACCCAGTTCTCATCTTTATAAGCGAACCAGACGTTCTCGAATTCTATGCGCCCGACGGCGCGACCGCTCTTGAGCGGCTGCTCAGGCGTTCTAATCTGGATCGGCAGGTCCAGCGTTTTGAAGATTCTATGCGAGGCGACGACCGCCGCCTGCAAGACATTATATTTATCCGAGATGTCGCGTATCGGCTGAAAGAGTTGCTGCGAAAATTGCACGAAGGCGACGAGCGCGCCCAGGCTCAGCACCGTGTACGCGGGCGTGTTCCCCATCACTCTGTAACCGCCGTACCAGATAACGAGCGCGATGCCCGTCGCGCCGATAAAGTCTACGAGCGGGAAAAAGACCGCGTAGTAAAAAATGGTGTCAATGTTGGCGTTGCGATAATCGTCGTTGATGTCGTGAAACTGCCGCTCGGATTTCTCCTCCGCGTTGAAAATCTGCACGGTCTGCGCGCCCGCCAGTCGCTCTTGCAGAAAAGCGTTGATGCGCGCGATGCGCGTCCTCACCATGTCATAACCGCGCCGCGCCCCTTTACGAAACCACGAAGTCGCGGCGAACAACATCGGCACGGTCAGCAGTGTGACGAGCGTGAGCTTTACGTCCATCAAAAGCAACGCGCCGATGATGGCGAAGATTTGCACGAAGTCTCCGAGCAGTTCGATGATGCCGGAGGTGAACAGTTCGTTGAGCGCGTCCACGTCCGAGGTCAGGCGCGTCATGATGCGGCCCACCGGGTTGCGGTCGTAGTAGGCCACTTCCTGCTCTTGCAGTTTACGATAAAGCTCGCTCCGCAAATCGAACATCACGCGTTGGCCCACGGAGTTGAGCAACACCTCCTGTAGATAAGAGAAAGCGAAATGGCCCAGCCGGATTCCCAGGTAGCCGATAGCGAGCCACTTCAGACCCGCCAGCCGCCCCGGCAAGATGTACCAGTCAATCGCCCACTGCGTAAACTTCGGCTGCATGATGGCGAGGAAGTTGGCGATGAGCGTCAGCGTCAACGCGTAGATGAGCGGGCGCAGGTACGGCTTCAGATAGGTCAGCAGCCTGCGCGCGATGCGCAGGTCATAGCCCTTACCCATAGCCTCTTCTTCATGAAATTCTTTGACTGCCGTTGACATGCTTTCCTGCTTATTCCTCACATCAAAAAAAATATCCGTCGCTCTCTCTTAACCCTGAGCCTTGTACGTGGCCTCCAGCAGTCTCTCCCGGCGCGGCATGTGGAACAACATGAAGAGGGGGCCGGGGATGAACAACAGATAGTAATAGGGCGAAACTCCCGTGAAGCATGCCAGCAGCGCGACCAGACAGGAAGCCTCGCACAGCGCGAAAGCGATGATGTAAGCCGTGACCACCTGGGCCAAGTTCTGCTGCTCAGAGGCGCGCGAGAGGAGTATGCCTTTCAAGACGAAGGAGACGACGACGAGCAGCAGGCACAAACCCGCGAAGACCATGAACGCCTTGTTGTTGGCGACGGGCATGGGCCTCGTCCCGACCATCACCGGCACAGCTATCATGATGGCGATGGACCACAGGATGGCTACCCAGATCGTGAGCAACGTGCGATAACGCCCCTGGGCCATAGCTGTTTTTGCGTCTGGTATCTCTTGCATCGTTTCTCCACAAGTCTCAACTCGCCGCCAGTTCCTCTTCCAAAAGCTGCCGCTCGTAGAGGTCCGCGTATTCGCCGCCGAGCGCGAGCAATTCTTCGTGCGTGCCGCGTTCGATGATGCGCCCGTCGTCGAGCACGCAGATTAAATCAGCCTCGCGCACGGTCGAGATACGATGCGAGACGATGAGGCTCGTGCGGTCGCGCATGACTCCGCGAAGCTGCGCCAGAATCTTCTCCTCCGTATAAGTGTCAACGGATGAGAGGGCGTCATCCAGAATCAGTATTTTCGGCTGGCGCACGACGGCGCGCGCAATCGCCGTCCGTTGTTTCTGCCCGCCCGAAAGAGAAATCCCGCGCTCGCCCACCATCGTTTCAAAGCCGTCTGGAAAATCGCGCACGTCTTCGCTCAGACCGGCTATCTCCGCCGCCCATTCGATCTCAGCCCGCTCCGCTTTCTTGACTCCGAAAGCGATGTTCTCCGCCAGCGTATCGCTGAACAGAAATGTCTCCTGTGGCACGTAGCCGATGGCCGCGCGCAACTGCTCAAGCTTGTAATCGCGCACAGGGACGCCGTCAATCAAGACCGTGCCCGGCGGCGCATCCATCAATCGCGGGATGAGATTCATGAGCGTGGATTTACCGCTCCCCGTGCGCCCGACGAAGGCCACGGACTGCCCGGCCTCTATCGTCAGGTTGATGTCTTGCAGCACGGCGACGCCCGTCTCTTGATAACGAAAGGTCAGGTCATGAAACTCTATTCGTCCGGCGATGGCTGGTTGCGGTCTGGCGTTCGGCTCATCAACGATGGTCGGCTGGATGGCGAAGATGGCGTTGAGACGTTTGAGGCTCGCCGTCCCGCGCTGGTACAGATTGACGACGTAGCCGAGCGCGATGAGCGGCCAGATGAGACGCGCCAGGTACAGGTTGAACTCCGTAAATTGGCCCACACTGATTTCGCCGCGTCCCGCCAGCAAGCCGCCGTACCAGAAGATGAGCACGAAGCCGGTCCCGATTAAAAATTGCATCAACGGGCGCATCACGGCGGAGATACGCACGAGGCTCAGATTTTGCGCGGCGTACTCACGATTGAGAGCTTCAAAGGCTTCAATCTCGGCTCCCTCTTGAGCGTAAGCGCGGACCACTCGCACACCCGTGAAGTTCTCCTGCGCGCGCGCCGTAATCTGCGCGAAGAAATCCTGTATCCCGGTGAAGCGGACGTGGACTTGCTGGCCGAAATATTTGACCGTCAGGGAGACGAGCGGCATCGTCAGGAACAACATCAACGTCATACGCACGTTGATTCTCAACATCAACGGGAGGATGAAGACGACGACCAGCACGGTCTGCAACGTGTACATAATCATCGGCCCGGCGAGTTGCCTGACGGCTGCGAGATCGTTCGTCGCGCGCGCCATCAAATCTCCCGTGCGATGCTCCTGAAAAAACGAGAGCGGCTGGTTCACCAGGTGCGCGTAAAAATCGCGTCGCAAGTCATACTCTATGTGACGCGACATGCCTATCAGGATGCGGCGCTGCAAAAAGAGAAACGTGCCGCTGGCGATGCTCAGCACGAGGGTGCGCAAAGCGGCCCGCGTCAGGATGGCCCAGGTGACGCCTCCCTTCAGATCGTCAATCGCCTTGCCGACGACCAGCGGAATCAAAATATTGAAGATGACCCCGACGAAGATGCACAGAACCCCGACGATGAGAGATGTTTTATAAGGCCGAAAGTAGAGAGCAAACTTTCGTAAATCATCCATAAGCGAAACCACGCGAAAAAAGCCCCTCAAGGCATCTCAGAGAAAATAACGCATGCTTATATCATGCGCGATTTTCCTCTTTTATGCCAGAAGCGGCGATTGAAATCAGCGTTTCGCTTGTCTCAAGTGGAAATCGAGAGGGCTGGAAAATTCTCAGGCTAAAGGTTGGGTGGATTCCAAAAGTGTGGCGATGTTCTCCATCGAGCCTTCGACGGCCTCTGCCTGTTCGGGCTGAACTTCATCCGAGGCAAGCTCTTCGAGCGTCAATTCGCCGTAGACCTCTTCAACCGGGACAGGCTCTGGTTCCGGCGGAGTGCAGAGGCGATTGCGGCCCAGATGTTTGGCTTGATAGAGCGCGCGGTCGGCGGTGGTCACGAGGCTGTCGCGCGAGGAAGCATGAAAGGGGAATGTGGCGACGCCGAGAGACGCTGTGATGTGTCCGATGCCCGGCATCTCTGTCTGCTCTATCCGATTACGTAAACGTTCGGCGACGATTAACGCGCCGTCCAGGTCCGCCTGCGGCAAGATGACCGCGAACTCTTCGCCGCCATAACGCGCAGCCGTGTCCACACCCCTCAACTCTTCGCGCAACACCTCTGCCAGCGTGCGCAGCGCCAGGTCTCCGGCATCGTGCCCATAGGTGTCGTTGACCAGCTTGAATTTGTCCACGTCCAGCATGATTAAAGAAAGCGGTTGGCGCATGCGCGTCGCCAGGTGCAAATCCCGCTCAAGCTGCATCTCGAAGGAGCGGCGATTGAAGCAGCCCGTCAGCCCGTCCGTCAAAGCCTGTTCCTGCATCTGCGCGAACAGTCGCGCGTGATTGACCGCCACGGTGACCTGATCCGCCACCGTGCGTAGTAACAAAATTTCGTTCTCCTGCCAGATACGCGCGGGGTCGTCCGAACGGACGAGCAACACTCCCATAAAGCGTTCCTGGTAGATGAGCGGCACGGCGGCCAGAGGCGAGATGTTGTCAGCCGCTTCTGCATCGCTGCCGCGACCGTCCAGCATGAAGTTGCTCGGATGATGCGCGAGGCGCACGCTGTAGGCGTTGAGGTCGCCGGTCAACTCCATCTCTTCGGCGGTCTCGTCGCGCACATCGTCGCGGTAGTAGCAGTTGGTCAGAGCCTCTCTGCCCGCGACGCCTTCCACGCGCAGGGCGCAGTGCTGCACCTTGAGCGCGTGCCCTACCTCGTCCACGGTGGTTTGCAGGATGCTGTCTAGCTCAAGCGAATTACGTATGGCGGTGGCGATGCGATTGATGGCTATCTCGCGCCCTGCCTGTTCCTGTAGCAGCCTTGCCAGCTTGGTCGTCACGGAGACGGTCAACTGGAGCGAGGTCGCCTTCGGCATCGAACTGCGCACGGCCATAGAGAAGGCTGCGGCCTGAAAGGGACGCTCCGCAGTGACGCGCGCCATCAAATATTCCAGCGCCGAGTAGACTATGTCAGGCTCGAAGGTCCAGATAACTTCATCGTCGCGCGAGTCGCCTCCGTTGTCCCTGTTGCTCTGGACGGAGGCCAGCAGCGCCGAGAAGCGCGAGTCCGCGACCACCACGAAGCGCTCGCAATTCTTGCCCTGTCCCTGACATTGCAAAAGAATCGGCTCGCGCTCCTGTTCGTTCATGCGCGGCGGCATGTTGTTGAGCGCGTCCGACGGCGAGACGAAAAAGAAAGCGCGATTGGCCGCGCGTCCGACCTCGCGCACGCGCGCCATGTCCCGCAGCGAACGCGTCGCCTCCAAAGGCAAACTCTCCACCACCAGCGCCGCCAGATTATTCTCCAACACTACGTCTTCAAAATAGCGATGAAGTTGCGCGATGGTCTGCTCTGCGCAGCGGATGGGAGTCAACTGTCGCGGATGTTGTGTGAGTAGCGCTTGATACAGAGAGTGCATGCTTTGAAACGGTCTGGTGCGGGAGCGGCGTGCCAGTTAAAAGGCCAAAAAGAAGCGCGGTCTGCTGCCGCCAGTAGCGACAGAGATGACAAACATATTTTTACACGGATAAAAGGTTTTTGTCCAGAATATTTTGTACGGACCCGGAAAACTTCTGTGATAAATCTCAGGCCAGTTTGGCGTAGGTCGTAAGTGCCGTCGCTGCAAGGTTTCCGGCCTCGTCCTGAATGTCAACGGTGACGGTCAGGAGACGGCGTCCGGCGCGCAGAACGCGAGCCTGTGCGGTGAGGCGTCCAGAAAGGAGCGGGCGCATATAGTGTATGGTCAGATCAACAGTGGCCGTTGACTCGCCCTCCGAGAGCGTTGTGATGATGGCGAAGGCCGCCGCTGTGTCTATCAGAGAGGCCGTCACGCCGCCGTGCAGGAGACCTCTGACCTGCCTCAATTCGTCGCGCACGTCCAGATGGAGCGTGACCGCGCCACGCTCTACGGCCCCCAATTCGAGGCCCAGAAAATGTATGAAGGGGACGCTCGCAAAGGCCGCTTCGACAAGGCGCATCTGCTCGCCCGTGAGTTGATTGTCTGTCAAGAGCGGTAACTCTCTCCGGGGTTGAGAGGCTCGACGATGACCGCCGTGCCGTAGGCCAGAACCTCCGTCGCGCCCTGTGCGACTTCGGTCGCATCATAACGCGCGCAGATAATCGCGTTGGCCCCAAGTTCCGTCGCGTGCTGGATCATAATCTCGAAGGCGTCCGCGCGCGTCTGTTCGCAGAGGCGCGTCCAGGCGATGATGTTGCCGCCGACCATGCTCTGGAAGATCGCGCCGATGTTGACGAAGAGATTGCGCGAGCGGACGACAATGCCGCGCACGATGCCCAGATTTTGCGTGACGCGAAAGCCGGGTATCTCGAAGGCCGACGTGACCATGTGATGCGCCACAGAATAGCGCGGCGCGCTGACCTCATACGGCGCTTTCGTTTGCAGGGGATTATTATTCATAGTCAATCGAGAGCAAGGATGAAGTAGGAAGGCGCAAGGATGAGAGTGTGGCTCTTCAAGCTGAGCAGTTCTTCTTTCATCCTTCCGCCTTCATCCTTGCTTTCAAACTCCTTCTAGTCTGAAAAGAGACTGGGTTGAGAGTCGTCCTGTTGTTCTGTTTCTCTGGCCTCTTCGGGCGTCCAGCGATAGCGGTTGAGATCGCAACGCGCACGCGCGTCAAACTTGACGCCCTCGCTTTCGAGCATGCGTTGTTGCTTGTCGGGCGGCAGGACGATGCGACCCGTGGAGCATGCGCCCTGCGCGTTGATGACGCGATGCCAGGGCGTCGTCTCTTCATCGGCAGAGTGCATGACGAAGCCGACCGTGCGCGGCGTGTAGCCCTCGCCCAGTATCTCTGCGATCTGCCCGTAGGTCATGACGTGCCCGCTCGGAATGCGGCGCACGAGTTCAAAAACGCGTTCGCGGTAGCCTTCCGTCTCTGGCAAAGGTTGTTCCTGATTCGTGTTAGACATCGGTCCTGGCCCGCCTCTTCTCGCTGTCATCAACGTTTAAGGTCCGGCGCTTCGTGCTCATCGCTTCAAATTCGTTCCGGGTCCGAGACGGTTCTCTCGTTCAGGACATTCCCGGTATTCAAAGTGGATTTAGGCTCAAGCAGCATGACGTGAACCTCTTCTTCGGCCACGGGCAGATGCTCCACGCCTTTCGGGATAACGACGAACTCGCCTTCGTCAAGCCACACGTCTTGGTCACGCAGCTTAATCAGGAGCCTGCCCTTCAGGACCAAAAATAACTCGTCCTCAGTCTCGTGATGATGCCAGACGAACTCGCCTTTGAGCTTGACCAGTTTGACATGAGACTCATTCACTTCGCCCGCGATTTTCGGACTCCATAATTCCTGAAACGAAGCGAACTTCTCTTTGATGTTGACCTTTTCTATCATCTGCTCCGACTTTATCATATACGCAAAACGCAACGCGCGTCCGAATTATTCCGGGGCGCGCAGGACCAATTATTCCAGTGAACGCAAAACTGTGCGCGCGGGAGCGCCGTCGCCCGTCCCGCCCGCAATCTTGAGCGGCAGGCAGATCAATTCGTAAACGCCCGCAGAGACCCCTCGCAGGTCCAGCCCTTCGACGATCACCACGCCGTTTGAGAGCAAGGTTTGATGCGTCTCAAATCGTTCGGGCTTGAATTTTTCCATGGACAAATAATCTATCCCGACGAGCCGCACGCCCATCTGGACCAGAACGCGCGCAGCGTCAGGCTCCAGGTAGGTGAAGTCAGTGCGAAACGCGCCTGTCGGATTGGACCAGAATTCGGAATTGCGCGTGCGAAAGAGGACGCGTGTCGCGCCTCCCAAATCCTGCGCGGAGAGATGAGCCGCAGTAATCGAGCGCGCGTCTTCCGGTATTGAGACCACGCGCGCTTCTCCTATGAGCACATCGAGCGGCAAGGTCAAAACCTTCGTCGCGCCTTCTATAAAATGCGCGGGCGCATCAACGTGCGTGCCCGTGTGCGCGCCGAAGTGTAGCACCGTGACGTTGGCCGCATCGCCGCCCGCAATCGTTGCCCACTGCTTAATCTCAACCCCAGGGTCTCCCTCATAGGTCGGCATCCGCTCCGAAATCGGCACGCTCACATCGTAAATTCGCATGCACGTAATATAAAGGCAAAAGGTAAAAGGTAAAAGGGAAGAGAGAGGCTGGAGGTTTGAGGCTAGTAGACTAGGAAAAGCAAAGCTGTTTTAACTAGCCTCCAGCCTCTAGCCTCCAGCCTCTCTTTTGCCTTCTCCATCTGGCCTTGTTATCGTGCGTGAGCAGGGATGTTGAATATTAGTGGGAGACGGGCGCGTGGTGAGATGAAGGACGGTCTGGAAGATATGTGGCAGGAGAGCCGGAGCATGGAAAGCGCGTTGGGGAGCGAGCCGCGTCTCGCGGCTTCAAGTTATTTGAACACCGCGCCGCTCATCTGGAGTTTTATACATGGGTCGCGGCGGGGGCAGGTCCAATTATTGACGGACACGGCTCCGGCGCGTTGCGCGTTGATGCTCGCGCGCGATGAGGTGTTGGCCGCGCTCGTGCCGGTCATAGAGTACCAGCGTATGGATGAAGTGCTGGCCGTGCCGGGAGTGTGCGTCGGTTCGCGCGAGCGCGTGCGCAGCGTCGTGCTGGTGACTCGCGGGCTGGAACTCAAAGATGTACGCAGGGTGGCGCTGAGCAGAGAGTCGCGCACGTCTGTGGCGCTGGTCCAGATTATTTTTCGGGAATTTTTGGGCCTTGAGCCGGAGTTGAAATCTTACGCGCCCGATCTCTCCATGATGTTGAGGGAGAATGACGCGGCGTTGATTATAGGCGACCCGGCGATGGTCTTTCCGCGCGAAGGCTTGCGCGTCTACGACATGGCGAGCCTCTGGCGCGAGCAGACGGGCCTCGGCTTTGTCTTCGCCATGTGGATGGCGCGCGAGGCATCTGCGAGAAGGGTGCAGGCGGTGGATTTCGCGGGCGCGAGGGATGAAGGGTTGGAGCACGTTGATGAGATCGCGGCGCTCTATGAAGGCGAGTTGGGTTTGCCGCGCGGCGAGCTACGCGAGTACCTGTTGGAGAATATCTCTTTCACTCTGGACGAGGAGATGCGGGCCGGGCTGGACCTTTTTTACAGGCTCGCGCACAAGCACGGAATTATTCCCGCGCTGCGCCCGCTGAAGATGCTTGAGTGACAAGCTGGCTTAAAGTCTCTACGTGCCGTTCGTAGGCTAGTCGAGTGTCTGGCAAGAGGCGTTCACCACCGCAGACACAGAGCGCACAGAGTCAGCACAGAGAAAATATTTCTAGCCTCTGTGCTGACTCTGTCTCCTCTGTGTCTCTGTGGTGAATTATCAAGTTGCCTTACACTCCTTTGAGAAACACTCCGCCAGGTCGTCTTCGCAAAATGTGAGAGCGATTCGCAAAGTGCCAATCATGGACCAGAAATAACGGCTCTTTAATTAGCGATGAGGGCGCGGATGGATGGTATACAAATTGCAAATTGAGGGTGGGCTATCTACAATGTTTGAGTGGTGAAAGATTGATGAGAGATTGATGAGAGATTCACAGGATATTCAATTGATTCTGGACCGTGCGCTGGCGGGCGAGCGCCTGTCAGTGGATGATTGCACCGTGCTGCTTGAGTCTGACGACTTCGTGCGTGTAGGCTTGGCTGCGGATGAGATTCGCAAGCGCCGTCACCCGAACGGCATCGTGACGTACATCATTGACCGCAATATCAATTACACGAACGTTTGTAATGTAGTTTGCACGTTCTGCGCCTTCTACCGCAGGCCGGGTCACGCGGAGACCTACGTCAAGACGCTCGACGAGATTCGAGCGAAGATAGATGAGACCATTGCGCTCGGCGGGACGGGCGTGTTGATGCAGGGCGGCTTGCACCCGGACTTCGGCATAGAGTGGTACGAAGACCTCTTGCGAACGTTGCACGCGGAGTATCCTGGCTTTCAGTTGCACTGTTTCTCGCCGCCTGAGATTCATAACATATATCTCATCTCCGGTCTCGATTACGAAACGATTATGGCGCGGCTCAAGGCGGCTGGCCTCAACAGCCTGCCGGGCGGCGGCGGTGAGATTCTGGATGATGAAGTGCGCAAGCGCGTCTCGACCAAGTGTACGACGGACGAGTGGCTCGCGGTGATGCGCGCGGCGCATAGAGTGGGCTTGCGGACGACGGCGACGATGATGTTCGGCATCGGAGATAGGGTCGTCCATCGCGTGCGCCATCTTGAGCGGATACGCCATCTGCAAGATGAGACGGGCGGCTTTACGGCCTTCATCCCGTGGACCTTCCAGCGCGAGAACACCGCGCTCGGTCGTCGCATCAAGGACGAGCCGACGGGCATTGATTATCTCAAGATGCTGTCGGTCTCGCGTCTCTTTCTGGACAACATAGAGCACTTCCAATCTTCATGGCTGACGCAAGGGTTGAGGCTCGGACAGGTCGCGTTGCGCTTCGGCGCGGATGACATGGGTTCCATCATGATTGAGGAGAACGTAGTCTCAGCGGCGGGCGCGCACAACATGGCGGACGAAAAAATGCTGCGCTACCTGATACGCGAGGCTGGCTTTCGCCCGCAGCAGCGCGACATACTTTATCGCCACGTCAACCGCGAAGAGTCTTCGCTCGGAGACACGACCCAGTCCACGCCGCTGCGCGAATTAACCGTGCTGATGGCGGATTGAAGAGCAAGTGGGAAATAGGAAGGCGGAAGGATGAGAGAGTGGCTATTCAAGACGAATAGTTCTTCTTTGATCCTTCCGCCTTCCGCTTTCCCACTTGCTCTTCAATCTTTCGCCACCAGAATCAGACCTATCAGGCAAAAGATGAGGCCGATGATATTTCTGGCCGAGAGTTGGTCTTTAAAGACGAGGATGCCGATGGGGATTAAAAGGATGGTGACGGATGCGTTGGTTGCGACGGCGGCGACGCTGATTCTCCAGCCCGCCCTGTACGCCAGCACGAATCCCAACTCGATTGCCACCACCGCGACGCCGACGGCGAAGACCGCCCAGTTAGACTCTCTCAGCGAATCCCTCAAAGGTTTGTTGGCGGGGAAGATGAAGAGCGAGAGACCGCAAAGAATGATGCCGACGAGATAGGCGATGATGGTCGTCAGGAACGGATTCATCCCTCTGGGAATAGAACGCTGCGAGAGATGGTAGAGAAGTGCGCCGCAGGTAGCCAGAGCGAAAGGGAAGTAGAAGTTGTTCATGGCTTTTGCTCACACCCCGTGAATGACGCATCGCTCAGGCGGCGGCGGACCGTGAGAGAAGCGCAGCCCGGACGAGGGCGTTGAATTTTTCGGGATGCTCTTCCTGCGGCATCATCCGGCAGCGGTCGAAGATTTCAAGCGTCGTGCGCGAGTTGAAGCGCAGCATCTCTGCGGCCTCTTCGATGGGGTTGGTCTGGTCCTGTCTGCCCCAGACGAGCGTCACCGGTTGCTTGAGCCGTGCGAAGGCCGCGCGCGTGTCCGTGTTGAGATAGCCGGAGAGGAAAGCCGTGATGGCGTTCTGCGCGCCCGGTTGATGGCTGTTGGCGTAGTATTGCGCGACGAGCCGGTTGGTGACGCGTGCCGGGTCGAAGAAAAGTTGCGTGCGCGCGTAATCGCGTATGCTGCGCTCGCTGGTCATGACGTTGTGAAAGGACGTGCCGAGGATGGGGGATTGAAGCAAGCCGTAAAAGGCTGCGCCCGTCATGCCCGGACGCGCGCGTAAATAATCAGCGCCCGTCGGGGCCACGCAGACGAGAGCGGAGATTAGTTCTGGATGCTCGTCCGCCACGCGCAAGCAGTAAGCCGCGCCGAGGGAACTGGCGACGATGCGCGTGCCTGGTCCAGAAATTTCGCGTATGAAGTCCGAGAGCAGTTCCACGTAGAGGTCTGCGGAGTAAGGCGCGCTCGCGGGCTTGTCTGAGAAACCGAAGCCGAGCAGGTCCAGCGCGTAAACGCGAAAGTCCCTGGCAAGCGCGTCGAAGTTTTTTCTCCACATAAAGCTAGATGCGCCCGCGCCTATGCCGTGGACAAAGACGAGCGCCGGTCCGGGATGTTCCGCGCCCGCCGTCTTGTAGAAGATGCGCCCGTGCCGCCACTCGAAGGTCTGAGGCTGGCCGCCGAGAGCGCCCTCCTCAGGCTCGCTCGCGTTGCGCCTGATGGTCGCATTGACGGCGGCGAGCGCCACGACCCCGGTGCTGCCCGCCAGCAAAGTCTTCCAAAATTTTCCGGCTTTACTCATGATAAGGCAGTGATGAGTGACGAGTGACGAGTGACAAGCGAGAACAAGCTTTTAACTTGTCACTCGTCACTCATCACTGTTTTTTAGACGAAGGCGAAGTCGAATTGCTCCTGGTGGATGTGGTCGTCGCTGGTGATGTCCACCGCGCCGAGGTAGTCTTCTATCTCCGTCAGCACATCGCGTTCCGTGCTGCGGAGGGCGCGTGCGACTTCGGGGTTGATACGCAGAGTCGTCTGCTTGATTTTGTCGCCGTTCATGCCTTTGCCGAGACGGCGCGCTTCGTCCAGAATCTCGTAGCAGATAGTCTGCGGCGATTTGACGAGTCCCGCGCCGGTGCAGTAAGGGCAGGGCGTGCAGAGTGTGCGTTCGAGCGATTGCTTGACACGCTTGCGGGTCATGATGACGAGTCCGAAATCGTTGAACGAGAGAACCTTGGTTGGAGACTTATCGCCTTGTAGGGCTTCCTGTAAAGCCTGCATGACGCGGTTGCGATTGCGCCTGTCCTCCATGTCAATGAGGTCCAGCACGAGGATGCCGCCGAGGTCGCGCAGGCGAATCTGACGGACGATCTCATCAACCGCTTCGAGGTTGGTCTTCGTGATGGTGTCTTCGAGGCGCGTGCCGCCACGACCGACGAACTTGCCCGTGTTGACATCAATGGCGACGAGCGCTTCGGTCTGGTTGATGACGAGATAACCGCCGGAGCGCAGCCAGACGCGCGGCTTGATGGCCTTGTCAATCTCCGGCTGGACGCCGAAGGCTTCTAAGATAGGCTCGTCTCTGGTGTAGAGCTTGACGCGCTTGACCATGCGCGGCTGAATGCGATTGATGAATTCGACGATGCTCAGGTATTCCTCTTCAGAGTCAACGCGAATCGCCGTGAAGTCGTCGGACAACTGGTCGCGCAGGATACGCTGGACGAGGTCAAGGTCGGCATGGGCCAACGCGGGCGCTTTGGCGCGTTCCGCAGAGCGGCGTATGTCGAGCCATGTGCGGACGAGGTATCTGGCATCTTCGCGCAAATCTTCTTCGCTGATGCCGACCCCGGCTGTGCGGACGATGAAGCCGCCGGAGGGCACGTCCTCTTCCGTACGAATCAACTGGATGAGCTTGCGGAGGCGCACGCGCTCGCTGTCGGATTCTATCTTGCGCGAGACGCCGACGTGCTCGACCGTCGGCATGTAAACGAGAAAGCGTCCGGGCAACGCGATGTGCGAAGTGATGCGCGCGCCCTTCTTGGCGATAGGCTCTTTGGCTATCTGGACCAGAATTTCCTGACCCTCGCGCAAAAGGTCCGTGATGGTCGGTTGCCTCCGATCACGGTCGTAACGCGAACCGCCGCGCCCGCCGCCTCCGCCCTCGCGTCCACCACTACTATCGCGAGCGCCGCCCTCGCGTCCGCTATCACGACCACCATCGCGCCCGCCGTCACGCCCGCCACCGTCGCGCCCGCCACTCGGTCGTTCGTTGCGCCCGCCACGATCAGAGCGGTCGCGCCCGGACGGAACTCTGGTCGGAGCGACATTCGCGAGAGGCTGCACTTCTTCGACTTCGACGGCTGCGGGTGCTTCATGATCTTTGCCGTTGGTGCGATCAGCGTCGCCACCTTCACCGGGTTTGCCCGTGGGACGCTTGCTGCGCCTGCGGCCTCCACGGCGCGTGGCAAACTCCGCGCGCGAGCGTCCCGTCTTCAACTTCGCTTCGGCGTCCCCGTACTCTTCGCCAGCTTTGCCCGCCTCGTAGTGTTCGCCGTCAGCCGCCTCGCTCGCCACTACGTCCGTATGTTCGGCGCGGTCTGCCTCGCCCTCAAGCACCGCGATGTCTGTCTCGCCGCTCTCTGTGGAGGCAGCGCGGCGCGAACGACCCTTGGCCGCGACGGTCTTATCCTTCGACGCGGATTTCTTCGTCGCGCTCTTGGTCGCCGCCGCTGGTGTTGCTTTCTTGCGAGCGCCGCGCTTCGGCTTTTCTGTTTCCTCTGCAATCTCTGCGGTCGTTGTTGATGCGGCGGATGCTTCAGCCCTGGCCTCGCTCGCTTCAGCCACGGGTGCAGTCTTCTTCGCGCCGCGACGTGATGAAGAAGAAGTAGTCGGAGCAGCGCCGCGCTTGCCGCGCTTGTTTCCTCCGGTGGCTGCCGTCGTTGTGGTAGAGGCTGTGACGGCGGGGCTTGTTTCCGCGCCGCCTTCGTCGTCGCTGATGCGCTCGAAGGATTGAGCGCTGGATGTCGCTTCGTTGATCTCGTCAACGAAAGCGCCGACGTGTGCGGCGACCGTCTGTTGGACGAAGTTGGTTTCCTGGTTGTCTGCGGGCGCGACATCGCTATCGTCTATGCGCTGGAAGCCGCCGCCGGATGACACGCCCGAAGAGAGAATCGAGCCGACTTCCGTCGTCGTCGGATCCTCCATGTCAAACTCCACCGCGTGTATGTGGTCGAAGATACGTTCCTGGACGCGCGCATCCTTGAACATCGCGCCGTTCTCGGCGGCAGCCTCGTCGTCGTCAACGACGCGCTGGAAATCCGAAGTCCCGGCGACGAAGGGCGTCTCAATCTCCTCGACTTGGGAGAGGGCATTGGCGCTCACGCCCGCTTCCTGTTGCTCTTCACGAGCATCAGCCTCTTCCTGCGTCTCTCCGGGCAAAGGCTGCGGTGCGCCCTTGCCGCGCCTGCGCCCGCGACGCCCGCGACGCCGACTGCCGCCCGTCTCGCCCTCGCCGCTAAAGGCTTCCGGCGCTGGCTGGACAGGGTGAGCCGTCGCGGTCGTCGTCGCCGTCGTCGCAGAAGTCTCCAACTCTTCAGTTTCATCTGACGCTTCTTCAATCGCTTGCATGAAAGGCGAGATGCCCTCCAACGCTTCGCCTTCATCCTCAAGGACGGCTGCGACATCCTCCGGTGCGGCATCGCGCAAGGGTTCGGCGCGTTCCTGCGTCGCCTCTATGCGCTGCTCGCGTTCGATGCGTGCCTGCTCTATGCGTTCCTGCGCGGCGCGTTCGGCGGCTCCGGCGGCTTCGCCCTTCTTGGATTTATCCATCACGATGCGCTCGAACTCTTCTTCTTCGTCAAAGAAGTCTGAGACGTAGAGGAAGGCGTCGCGTTCGAGACCGATGTCCACGAAGGCTGATTGCATGCCGGGCAGGACGCGCATGACGCGCCCCTTATAGATGTTGCCGACGATGCCCTGGTCTTCTTCACCTCGTTCGATGTAGAACTCTGTGACTCGTTCATCTTCGATAATCGCTATTTTCTTTTCGCGTCCATTGACGCTGACAATCAATTCTTTTGCCATGTTGCTGGAAGTGTCTCCTCAGAGCAGCGCGCGGCGCGCGCAGGTGTCAACACACACGCGCGGGGCAGCCGTCTTTTCTTGAAAGTGTAAAGTTGGGATGGCGTGGTCGCAGCGTCCCTGTGCGAAAGCATGTCTGCGATGTCAGGGACGGCGCACGCGATGAGAGAGGTTGGGAAGTCGGCTCTCGGGCGTTGGGTAGAGAGGGCCGGTCGCCAAAGGACCGGCGCGTTTGTGTGGCCCGCGTGCTTCTGTCCGGGAGGCGGCGCGAGCGGTCTGGTTGTAGGTCGCGCCATCTGTGGAAGACCGGCTTCCGTGGCGCGCGAGCTATCTGGCTTACTCAAAAGAAATCACCGTAAAGCCGCCAGTCGCCGCACCCGTCCGAAAGAGAGAGATTGCTCAACCGGCAGGGAGCACAAACTCTCAATTGAGAATCGGCTGCGCTCGAACCTGCTGGCGGCGGGCGTGCTCTTTGAGGCTTGACGCCTTCCAAAGCCCTTCCTGCGCGTCTGACCTGTCCTGTCGTGCGTGGCTCTCGCGGGCCTTGCACAACGGCGTGGGCCAACTCTCCGGGCTTCGATTCAAAGTTAAAAAAACGGGTCGCTCGATTTCAACGACCAGAAAAATCTGTATCTCGCCTGTCTTGTCACACTCTGATGCCGAAAGGATTGGAACGGGCAGGACGAGCGAAATCCAGTATAACCGAGAGCGGCTGATATGACCAGTTCAACTTATCAGGCGGCGAGTGCGAAGAGCTTACCATCCGAGAAATGAGCCACAGAGGAGACAGAGACAGAAACGAATTTGATAAGAAGCAAGCTTGCTTTTCATGCTTGTCTAACTCTTTCTCTGAGTGCTCTGTGAACTCTGTGACGATTATTTTCTTTATCGAAATTTAGTTGACGAAGCGGCGCAGTTGGACGCTGATGGCGAAGCCGATGGCGATGAATGTGGCGAGCACGGAAGAGAGTCCAGCGCTCATCAGTGGCAGCGGGACGCCGATCACCGGCAGCATCCCCAGAGCCATCCCGACGTTCATGAAGAGTTGAAAGGCGAGGCCGCCGACAATCGCCATGATGACGAGCATCCCCGTCCTGTCAGGCGCACGCCGCGCCCCTGAGATGAGCCTTGAGATGAGCAGCGCGTAGGCTATGAGCAGGAGGATACAGCCGACGAAGCCTGTGTTCTCCGCCGTCACGGCGAAGATGAAATCCGTGTGCGGTTCGGGCAAAAATTTGAGAGTGCTCTGCGAGTAATCCGCAGACGCGTGCGAGCCTGTCAACCCGCCCTTGCCGACCGTCACCATTGACTGCCAGGTGTGATAACCGAAACCGCGCTTGTCCGCATTCTCAGGATCAAGAATGACGTTGATGCGTTCCAGTTTATAACCGTGCAGGACGCCCGTCCTGACCCCAACGAAGTAGGCCACCGGCGCTCCGATGATACACAGCACGACCGCCGCGACCACCAGCCGCATCTTCACCGCCGAGAGAAAAAAGACCACCGCGAGGAGCGGGAAGTAAGTCAGGGTCTGGCCCGTGTCCGGCTCAAGCAGGATGAGTCCGACTGGTATAATGAGAATAAGCGAGCCGAGCAGGACCTCTTTCCATGTCAGCGCGCCGTGCCTGGGTTTACCGAAAAAGTAGGCGAGCATCAAGACCGTCGGAATCTTGACGAACTCGGAGGGTTGAAACTGTCCGACTCCCGGCAGCTTAATCCAGCACTGCTGCCCGTTGACGCGCATCCCGACATGCGGAATCAGCACGATGATGAGTAGCAACAGCCCGAAGCCGTAGAGCGCGGGCGCGAAGTAGACCAGCTTGCGATAGTCCGTGAATGCGATGGCGAGCATGGCGACGAGCGCGATGCCCAGTCCTATCAGTTGCTTCTGCCAGAAATTCTCCGTCGGCTGCGCGTTGTGAATCTGCCACGTCCCGAAGCCCACGATGGCAATCGCCAGCAAGGCCAGCAGCCAGTCGAAATCACGTATACTGCGTCGTTCTAACATTGCCACCATAAATCGAATCAGGAGCCAGGAGTCTAGAGTCTAGAGTCAGGAGTCATAAGAGAAAGGCAGTTGCTTTTGACTCATGACTCCAGACTCCTGACTATCTTTTAGCTATTTGGGTTGCGCCGGGGGGGTCTTCGTGGCGGGTCTTGCGATAGTAAACATCATAGACGGCGCGGACGGCGGGCGCGGCGTAGGTTCCACCGAAGCCGACGTTTTCGATGAGGCCGATGACGGAGATTTCCGGCTTGTAGGCGGGCGCGTAAGAGACGAACCAGGAGTGGTCCTTATTCTCTCCGACATCCTTGCCTAAGCCTACGACCTGCGCCGTGCCCGTCTTGCCCGCGATGTCGAAGCCAGCCATCTTGATTCTCTTACCTGTGCCGCCGTTGTTGACGACGCCCCACATCCCCTCGACGACCGCTTCATGTATGTCTTCGGGAATCGGGAGGATTTTCGGGTTGGGCCTGTCCGCGTCGAGCGGGACGAAGGGACGCGAGGCCCTGTATTCGGGCGTGTTGGGTTCGCCCACAGCCTTGAACTCTAACAGTAGATGCGGGACGTACATTTTGCCGCCGACGCCGACAGAGGCGACCGTGCGGAGCATCGCCAGGGGCGTCGCGAAATCGTAGACCTGCCCGAAAGAGGCGTAGACGGTATCTATGTCTCGCCATTCGGGATCGTGCGGATTCCACTTCGCTTTAAACTCGCGCGAGGGGGTCCAACTGACTATCTCGTGCGGCAAATCAACGCCCGTCCGCTTGTTCAAATCAAACTCTTCAACCATCTGCATAATGCCGTCGAGGCCCATCTTCAAGCCGAGCCGGTAAAAGTAGCCGTCGCAGGAATGCGTAATCGCGGCCTTGATGTCGGGCGTCCCGTGATTGCCCATGCAGCGCGTGAATTTGTTGCCGACGGTGATGCCGCCGCCGCAGACCAGATTCGAGTGTTGAAGAGTAATCGCGCCCTGCTGAAGACCGGCCACAGCCATCGGAATCTTCCAGGTCGAGCCGGGCGGATAGCGGCCCTGTATCGCGCGGTTGAGCAGCGGCGTCCTGGGGTCCGTCTTCAGCGCCGCGTACTCCTTGCGCCCCTCTTTCGAGGTGATGCGTTGCGAGAAGAGGTTCGGGTCGAAGGTCGGAGCCGAAGCCATCGCCAGAATTTCGCCGTTGTTCGGGTCGAGGGCGACGATGACGCCGCGCTTGGAGGGAGAGTTGCGGAGTTGATCTTCTGCGACCAGTTGTAAATCCGTGTCAATGGTCGTGACCATGTCCTGGCCTGGCTGCGGCTCTACCTTTTCAATCTCGCTCTGGATGTGGCCGCGACTGTCCACCACGACCTTGCGATAACCATCGCGCCCGCGCAGGTACTGGTCATAGACCTTCTCCAAACCTTCCTGACCGATGATGTCGCCGGGCTTGTAGCCTTTATACTGGGCCTGCTCCATCTGCTCAGGGTTGATTTCTCCGACGTAGCCGAGCACATGGCAGAGCGTCCCGTTCTCAGGATAATGACGTTGAGGGGCAAGCTCTACGCGCAACTCAGGGAACTCAAGCTGGTGCGCGTCAACCCAGGAGATGTCGGCGAGGGTCGCGTTGTCTTTAATCGGGACCGACTCGAAGGCGGGCTGGGATTTGATCTGGTCGAAGCGTTCGCGCAGGATGTCTTCCTCAACGCCGAGTCCCTTGGCGAACGGGCCGATGAAAGATTCGAGGTCTTTGCCCTTGATGTCCTCGCGCGAGAGGATGACGTTGTAAATCGGGCGCGAGTCCACCAGTATCTTTCCGTTGCGGTCGAAGATGACGCCGCGCGGCGCGGGGATGGGCAGGAGCCGTATGCGCTGGTTCTCCGCCACATCCGCATAATGCGGGCCGTTGACCACCTGTAGCATGTACAGCCTGACGATCAGCACGGAGATCAACAGGACCACCAGCATCTGTATCAGCCGCAACCGCATCCGCAAATTTTGTGCGTCATCCTCGAACTTCATAAAAATTAGTTTTCAGTTTTGAGTTTTCAGTAAGAAGAGTTCAGCCTCTTATTTTCGGGGGGCAAACGCCGGTTTCCAGCCAAAATAAATCAATAGCAGAATTGGACCACAATATCCACTAAATAATGCTGCTTTTAACTGAAAACTCCGTCACCTTCTTCTAATGCTCCCCCCGCTGCGGCGTGCGACGCGGCGGCGAAAGGCGAACTGGCGGCGCTGGCGCGCGCGGTCGCTGAATATCAGGTCCAGCACTTGCAGCAGAATCGTTCCCGCGATGGTCGTGGCGATGACCTTGAAACCCGTCGCCACGACGAACGGGATGAGCGAGGGCTGGCCGAACAGGCGATTGAGCAGGACGTAAATCGCCGCGTCCATCAGCGCCGCACATGCTAAGACGGGAATCCTGACAATCGGGTTGTCGAGCGAGACGCGCGTCGCCAGTGCGAAAATAACGTAGGCGATGAAGGTCTTGGTAAAGCTGCCCGCGCCGAGCAAGCCGCCGCTCAGAGCATCCATCGCCAGCCCGGCGGCTGCGCCGACAATCAAAGCCTGCAAGACATCGCGTTGGAGCGCGAAGTAGACGACGACCACCAACGACAGGTCTGCATAGACAAAAGGATGCCAGCGGGATGTGACGGCGGATTGCAGGATGATTGCCACGGCGAGGGCAATCGCGATTTTCAGTTGACGCATTCTAAGAACAGTGACGAGTGACGAGTGACAAGCAAGAAGAAGAAGAAACGACGAGTGATGATGAGAAGCAAGCTTGCCTCTTATCTTTTGTCTTTAACTCGTCACTCGTCACTCGTCACCTGTCACTGCTTTTTAACATTCGGCAATACCTGATCCGGCTCTGTGCGTTGCGGGGGATGATATTTAAGGACGGCGACCTCCTCAAGTTCGTCGAGTCGCGCGCTGGGCTTGATGTGTATGACGTGCGGTTGGGTGGCCGAGCCGTGCTTGACCTCAATCACCGCGCCGACGTTGAGGCCCGGCGGGTAGATGCCGTCTTGACCCGTCGTCACCACGTAATCGCCCGTCTCGACCTTTTCCAGACCTGAGACGTAGCGCATCTCTACGAGACCGCCTTCGCCCAGACCCTTGACGGAGCCGAGCGCGTTCGATTCGCCGAGTTGGCCCACGACCGCTCCCGCCGCCGCCTTTTCATCCGTGATGAGCATAATCTGTGCGGTCCAGGGGCTGGTCGCCACGACGCGCCCGACGATGCCGCCCTGCGTGACGACCGGCATGTTCAACTGGATTCCGCTCGCGCTGCCCCGATTAATCGTCACCGTGTCGAACCACAAAGACGGGTCGCGCGCGATGACACGCGCCGCCACCAAATCATACTTGTCATCATCCTTGAGACCCAGCAGACCTTTCAGACGCTCATTCTCATCCTTCGTCTCGCGCGCATTGCGTAGCTCAATCTCCATCTCATCAACGCGCTTCTTCAATCCCTCGTTCTCCGCTGCGGCGTTACGCAGGTTGCCCAGATAGCGGAAGACGCCCATGCCCGTACTGCCAGCGCCGGAGGTGACGCGTTGAAAGGGAGAGGCCAGCGCCTGCGCCCAGCTACGGACCACGCGCTGCTTCGTCGCGTCGCCGTTCTCGTGCGCGTCCAAAGACATCAACGCCAGACTGGCGAAGAGTATCCCCCCCAGCCACAAAGGCGCGCGTTGCCGTATCTCTTTCTCTGAGCGTGCGACCATAAATCAGGGGTTGGGGATTGGGGCTGGGGGTTAGGGAATCGGCTTCTATCCAACCCCTAACCCCCGGCCCCTATCCCCTGCCTTTTACGTTCCACTCGTCAGCGTGTTGTCCCACTTGACGCGTTTGAGCAGGTTAAAGTCCGAGAGCATTTTGCCCGTGCCGAGGACGACTGAGGAGAGCGGGTCGTCTGCCAGGGAGACTGGCAGCCCTGTCTCAATCGAGAGACGACGGTCAAGGTTCTTGAGAAGCGCGCCGCCGCCCGTCAGGACGATGCCGCGTTCGACGATGTCTGCGGAAAGCTCAGGCGGGGTGCGTTCGAGTGCGACGCGCACGGCGTTGACGATGGTCGAGACGGAATCCGCGAGCGCCTCTCTGATCTCCTCGTCCGAAATCGTGATGGTCTTCGGGATGCCTTCGATCAGGTTGCGCCCGCGCACTTCCATCTTGAGCGGTTCATCGAGCGGAGCGGCGGAGCCTAGCTCAATCTTGACCAGTTCGGCGGTCCGCTCGCCGATGAGCAGGTTGTACTTACGCTTGATGTACTGCGTGATGGCTTCGTCCATCTCGTTGCCCGCGACGCGCACGGCGCGCGAATAAACGATGCCGGAAAGAGAGATGACCGCGATGTCCGTCGTCCCGCCGCCGATGTCCACGACCATGTTGCCGTGCGGCTCTGTGATGGGCAGGCCAGCGCCGATGGCCGCCGCCATCGCTTCTTCCACGAGATAAACTTCGGAAGCCTTGGCGCGATAGGCGGAGTCTTCCACGGCGCGGCGTTCGACCTGCGTAATCTCTGAAGGGATGCCGATGACGACGCGCGGGCTGACCCAGGTCTTGCCGTTGTGCGCCTTGCGTATGAAGTGTTGGAGCATCTTCTCCGTCACTTCAAAGTTGGCGATAACGCCGTCTTTCATCGGGCGGATGGCGACGATATTGCCGGGCGTGCGTCCGAGCATCTCCTTGGCATCGCGCCCGACGGCCTCCACGGCGTTGGTGATTTTGTTGATGGCGACGATGGACGGCTCGGAGACGACGATGCCGCGTCCCTTCGCGTAAACCAGTGTGTTAGCTGTGCCGAGGTCTATCGCGAGGTCACTTGAGAACAGACTGAAAATTGATTTGAAAGCCATTTAGATTAAGTCCAACCTAGCATCAAAAAGAGTGCGCTCGCCAGCGGGCTGAGCCGTTCGCATACACACATCACAGGGCCAAAACGAGCCTCACAACGCCCGGACCGTGCCGGAAAGCTCCACCGAACAAGAGCGAACCTAATAAGATACAACGAAATCCCACTCCCGCGCTATCAGGAAACATCATTCAACGAAAAAAAGTCATGAGTCTGAGAGTCAGGAGTCATGAGTTTGAGAGTCTGGAGTCATGAGTCAAAGACTGTTTCCTGCTTTTGACTCATGACTCCAAACTCTCAGACCCCTGACTCTTACAGGGCTGTGCGGATGCAGTTCTTGCCAGCGGCCTTTGCTTCATACATAGCGGCGTCGGCGCAGGCGACGAGTTGTTGTGGGGAAGGGGCGTGTTGCGGGAAGGCTGCGACGCCGAAACTGGCGGTGATGTTGAGACGTAAGCGACGTCCGCCCGTGAAGGCGTGGCGCGCGATCTTGTCGCGGACGCGCTCCGCGACGAAGACCGCCTGCTCTATCGGAGTCTCCGGCAGGACCACTACGAACTCGTCGCCGCCATAGCGCGCGACCATGTCCGTGTCTCTGATCGAAGAGAGAATGACCGCAGCCATCTCCATCAGGACGTGCGAGCCGACGAGGTGGCCGTGCGCGTCGTTGATGCTCTTGAAATCGTCTATGTCGAAGAAGAGCGAGGAGACGCTCGAACCATAGCGGCGTGCGCGGCGCAACTCGACGAGCAGGAATTGCCGCAGGTAACGCGCGTTGTGCAGCTTGGTCAGATCGTCCGTTTGTGAGAGCCGCTCGGCCTCCGCGATGCGCACGGAATTCGCCAGCGCGGAAGCGAGCGGCGCGGCCAGCGCGCACAGTAAGTCCGCCTCACGCTTCGTGAAGGGCCGCGCTCCCTGACGGTCGCGGACGGCTTCGAGCACGCCCATCACACGCTCGCTGCCGAGCAGAGGCAGGGCCAGGATACGCCGTCCACGCTCTGTCTTTCTTAATGTCTCCATGCGCGCAGCGGCGGCCCGCGCGGCGCTCGACTCCGAGCCTGAGAGGGCGAGGACGCTGTCCGTAGAGACGGCCCGCAACGCCTCCAACGCGCCTTCGTGTTCACTGCTCGCCAACGCGCTCTCACGTTCCGTCCGCGCCTGTCCATGCACGGCGAGCGGTTCGAGCCTCACGGCCTCATCGCCGTTCATCTCCGCCGCCAGATAAATGGTCCAGCAATCCGCGCTCACGAGAGGCGCGAGTCCGGCCAGCGCTTCCTGCGCCGTGCTTTTCTGGTCCTGCGCGGCATGGAGCGACGCGACCAGCGCGAAGGCCGCGTGCAGGGTATCCCTGCTGAGATGAGAGGGCAGCGCGGGAGCGTGCGGCGCGGACAGGCTCAGGACATCCAGGGGCATTCTTAGCTCGCTGGTATTCCCTCTCTCTTCGAGTTCGCGGAGCAGGGCGGGTAACTGCGCGGGTCTCTCCGCGATGGCGCGAAAGCCCAGTCGCTTGAGCGTCCCATCATCAAGGGCGTGCGCGTGCGCCTGGTGGATGAGAGTGTGGCTATTCGGACGTAGGGCGACGAGAGGCGCGCCCGGCCACGCCGCTAGCGCGTGTTCGACCACCGCGTGGACCAGTAAGACGTTCGCCCCGTCGGCGACTTCATAGAGCACCGCGAGCGGCAAGGGCACCTCATCAGAGTTGACTGACGGGCACGCGCCCTCGCTTGCGTCAAACTCTTCGGCGCTCCCTTTCACTGCCGCGCGCTCTTGCAGTTCCGCGCTCAACTGTTCGCGCGACGCTCCCGGCAGGCTGTCCGTCAGGAGACAGATTCCGGCGTCGCGCAGGACCTCAGAGAGACCGGGCGCGGGAGGCGTGTGGGCGTCCGCCAATAAGATTACCTGCTTCGTCATAAAAGAATCTGGGCTGTCTCCCTGACGATCATGCCAGCGCTCTGCTAGAGAGTGACTTTATACTGATTACTGTTGCCTTCGTGGTCCTGCGCTTCGAGCATGATTTCGCGCGCGCCTGCGGGCACGGTGATTTGCAGTTGGAACGAACCGTCTGCGTTGGCGTGCGTCTCGCGGCCCATGCTGCGCAGGCTCGTGCCGGGCGAGGCGCGACCGCGCACTAAATAAATATTTCCGCCGACGAGTTGCGCGTTGAGGTCCGCCACCTCGACGCGCTGGCCCGTGCCGCGCGGCGCGACCGAAAACTTTTGAGGCTCGCTCCAATCGCTGGTCTGCCCCGAAGCGGCTGTGGCGCGCACGCGCCAGTAGTAAACTCCCGGACGCAAATCGCTCGCGCTGAATTCCGTAGAGACGAGTTGATCTCGTTCGATGACGCGGCCCTCCTGAACGAAGAAGGGAGAGGTCGCAACTTCGACGCGATAGTAGGCGGGCGCTCCCTGTGCGGGGCGTTGCCAGCGCAGGGGCACGGAGGCCGCGCCGTTTGGACCCGCGAAAATCTTTTCCAGATCGCGCGGCTCGGAGGGCGTCGGCACGTCGAGCAGGCGTTGGCGCGAGAGCGTGCCTGCGGGATTGACCGCGACGTATTCACCGCCGCGCACGACCGTCTGTTCGCCGTTGCTGGTGGTGGTCGCCATCTCTCCGTTCTGGACGCGGATGGCCTCCGTCTGAGTGTCTGGATTGACATCGAAGCTGGCCCCCGTCTGCGAGCCGAGCTTGTTCTGCGTCTTCGGCGTCTCGACGACGTTGTTCGTGCCTTCCGGTTGCTGCTCCGTGCGGACGTTAATCTGCCCGCGATCAACCGTGACGTGGACGTTGGCTTTCTGTTCGCTTTCGTTGATGGTGTTGTCGCGGACGATGACTGTGCTGTTCGGGCGCACGACGAGGGTGGAGCCGTCTGCGAGCGTGAGGCGCGCGCGCCCGTCGCCCTGCGTCTGCACGGTATCGCCGGGAAAGAGTTGCGTGTCGCTGCTGGCGTTGATGCTCTCGCGCGTCGCGGAACGAATCACGCGCACGTCGCCCTCGAAGGAGATAAAGCGCGCGCCCGTTGGACCACTAATATTATCGCCGACGTGCTTGAAGGGATTGCCGTACTTCCAGACATAGAGGCCCGCGCCGCCCGCCGCACCGCACAGCGCGAGCACACCGATGAAGATGTAAATCATTCGCTTCTGGACTACCCACCAGTCCAGGCTCAGGCGACCGGCTTTTTTGGTCATATCAAGAAGAACAGTGGTCGGGAATCAACGCGGGGCTAAGACTAAATGTATCGGGCATTCAAGCGCGGGCTGCGTCGGATTAATGCCGCGCGTCTGGCAAGATGTTTTGGAGCCTGACTGACAAGCTTTGGCGCATCAGACCTACACTCGAAAATTAACACAGGCGCGAGGCTAAAGGCAAAAGAAAAATCTCAGGCGCAGAAGCTTTGAACTCTGGCAGAGGATGTATGAAGAGTCAGGCAAACCCTTCAACCTGATCCGCGTCAGTGGATACATATGAGAGCCGTGGGCAGCGCCCACGATACTCGCGCCACCACACCATTCGACCCTGAAAGGGTCGCACCTCAACCTTGCGCGTGCGACCCCTTGAGGGTCGGATTCTATTATGGGATATGAACCGTGGGCGACGCTCTACGAGCTTGCCCCCGGCTCTCATATTCGGCCCTTTCAGGGCACAGGCGGCTTTTCAGATGGTCGCTCAGGACTTCTGCCTTTTACTTTTTGACTTCCTCTTCCGCCCTGTGATCGTAGCTCTTCAACTCTTCGTGCCCCGGTCCCGGCTCCAGATTCTCAAATGGCGCGTCAAAGCCTTCGGGCAAGCTGACATCTATATCTCTTTCGGCCTTCCTGGGCCAGATGAGCGAGGCCGCGACGGAGCCGAGCAGGACTACTCCGACAACTCCCAGCGCGATGCCCGTCGGGATGTGCCAGTCCAAGAAGAGCGGGAGGACCATCTTCGCGCCGATGAAGGTCAGCACGATGGCGAGTCCGACTTTCAGGTAATGAAACTTTTCGACGACGCCCGCGAGCAGGAAATAGAGCGTGCGCAGGCCCAGGATGGCGAAGACGTTCGAGGTGTAAATGATAAAGCGGTCGGTCGTCACGCCGAAGATGGCCGGAATCGAATCCACCGCGAAGACCAGGTCCGTCACTTCGACGATGACCAGGACCAGTAAAAGCAGCGTGCCCGTGCGCCGCCTGTTGATGATTGTGAAAAACTTGGACTCCTCGTAGTGACGCGTAATCGGGACAAAACGCGTCACGAGCCTCACGACAGGGTTCTGCTCAGGGTTGACCTCCGTCTCCTCCTGGCGAAACATCTTGATGCCCGTGTAGATGAGAAACACGCCGAAGATGTAGATAATCCAGTGAAAACGATTGATGAGCGCCGTGCCCAGAAAAATCATCGCGATGCGCATCACGAGCGCGCCCATCACACCCCAGTAGAGCACGCGGTGCTGGTATTTCGCGGGGACCTGAAAATAAGAGAAGATGAGCAGGAAAACGAAGAGATTATCCACCGAGAGCGAGAGCTCTATGAGATAGCCTGTGAGGAATTCTAAGCCCTTCTGGTGGCCCAACTGCCAGAACACCAGCCCGCTAAAGATGAGCGCCAGCGAGACCCAGACGCCGCTCCAAATGGCCGCCTCTTTATACTTGACACTGTGTGCCCGACGATTGAAAAGACCCAGATCAATCATCAGCATACAAAGGATGAAAACCCCGAACCCCACCCAGGCCCAGATCGAATATTGCATGACTCCCATTTGCAAATAACATAGCAGACGCCCGCGCAGCCAAGCAACCGGCCCAAGATTTCAGTATTGGGTTAATGAGAGTTGAGTGAGGATGAAAGGGGCGTTCACCACCGCAGACACAGAGCGCACAGAGTCAGCACAGAGAAGATGCAAGCCTCTGTGCGTCCTCTGCGCGCTCTGTGTCTGCGGTGGTGAATCGCAATGTCCTCTACACTCATGACCAAACTAAAACACTACCAAGATTTCAGAATTCCAGGCTTTAAGTTTAAGGCTCGCTGCTTCTTAACCTTCAACCTTAAGCTTGAAACTCGAAACCCGCTCGGGGAGTGACGAAACAAGCATCGGTACGTTATAAATCTCTTCATGCTTGAATGTCCCTATTGCCAAGCCATCGAACGACAGATTAAAGCTGGTCGCAACCGCGCTGGCTCTCAGCGTTATCAATGCCGGGAGTGTAATAG
>DASYML010000163.1:0-18353 GCA_036009045.1 Pyrinomonadaceae bacterium | reverse complement strand
GCTTCGTGTTTCTGGTCCAGCGAGACTAAATAATCAACGAGCATACGCCGCAGTCGCGCACGCTCACGCTCATCCTTCGCATCTTCTACCTGCGCGCGCAAAGCGCTCAGACGGTCCGTGCCCTTCGCTTCGCCCTTCGCTTCAGAAGGCATGGACGGCGGCGGCTCTTCCATGTCAATCCCGGCTGTCGTCGCGCTCTCTGTTTTCACTTCGGCGGGAGCAGACGCCTGACCAGCGGCCCTCTCTTTAACATCTCTCTCCGGTTGGGCCGGAGTCGAAGCGGTCTCCGGTGAGACGCGGCGCGCGCGCGTGCGTGTGACGGGCGCGTTGGTCTCGCGCGAGGTTGTCGCTGGCTTCAAGGCGTCTTCTTGCACGGGGGCGGCCTGCGTTGCAGCGCGCGGCGTTGAAGCGTCCCGCGTTGAGTTGCCTGGCGTTGAAGTGCCCTGCGTTGAAATGTCAGGTGTGGAGGTCGCACGTCCCTTGTTCTTAGTCTCGCCTGGGCTGACCGTGACGTTGCTCATGGGTTTCATTTGTGCCTGCGCGATGGCGAGGCATGAAAAGAGCATCAGGAGTAGGCTCGACGATAAACGCAGGGCGCGTCGCGTGCGTGTCTGTTTGATGAGACGCTCGCTGGTTGGCAGACGATCTTGCATTTCGGACCTCCACAAATCAAGGCAAAAAGAAAAAAGTTTAAAAGGTAAAAGGCAGAAGTGACGAATGGCTTTCGCCGTTCTATTTTTGGCCCTTTAATTCGGGTGCGGGCGGACTGCTGGCGGGAGCATAGGCGATGATCGTCCCGCCGAAGCCGACCGCCCACCCGCGCGTGCGGCTGACGAAGCAGAGGCGTTCGAGCGGATGCGTCGTGCCGCTCGGCACAACGGTCCAGTGACCGCCCGCGTCCGTCGTGTGTATGATGGTCCCCTCGCTGCCTGCGGCCCAGCCTTCCGTCTCATTTAAAAATTTGACATCCAGAAGGTCCGCTTCCACGTTCGAGACCTGCGCGCGCCAGGTGCGCCCGCCGTTCATCGTGACGAAGACTTGCCCCGCCGTCCCGACCGCCCACCCGTGCGACTTATCAACGAAAGAGGCAGAGGTCAAACGCACGCCCGGCATCTCTATCAAGTCTGTACGCCAGGTTTCCCCGCCATCCGTCGTCTGTAAGATGGTCGCGCCCGCGCCGACCAGCCATCCCTGATTCTGGTCCAGAAATGCGCCGCCCAGCAAAAGATGTCTTGTCGGGACGCGCTGGCGTTGCCAGTTCGCGCCGCCGTCATGCGTCGTGTAGAGCGCGCCGTTCTCGCCAAAGGCCCAGGCCCTATCGCCGCCCGTGAAGAGCGCGCGGACCAGTCGCGCGTCCACCTCCTTGCCGATGACGTTGACCAGTTTCCAGGTCGCGCCGCCGTCCGTCGTGTTCATCAAATAAGTGCGCGGCTCGTCCACCGTCTTGAGCTTGTAGATGTTTCTCTCGCAGACGAGCCAGCCCGTTTGCTCGTCCGAGAAATAGAGATCGCGCAAAGTGTCTTCCGTCGGGCGATGCATCACGTTCCAACTCGCGCCGCCGTCCGTCGTGGACAACAAAGCCCCGCTACTCCCCACGGCCCACCCTCTATTCAGGTCCAGAAAATAGACCGCGTGCAGCCACGCCATCGTCTTAGACCTCTGGCTCGACCACGCGCACTCTCCACGCGCGGCACCCACCTGGCCCAATAACAACAACAAAGCCAGAGCGCAGAAAAGAAGTGACGAGTGAGAGAGAAGTGATGAGTGATGAGTGATGAGTGATGAGTTAAAGCAGAGTGAAGAACGACGAGTTGAAAACCCGCGACACGAAGCGCGAAGCGACAGCGCCTCGACGCTCTTCGTCGTCGCGCCGCTCTTCTGCTTCCGGCTTCTGGCTTCTGGCTCCGGTCTCGCGTGGTTCATAACTTCATCGTTCATCGTTCCGCCTTCATCCTTGCTCTTCAGTGTCCTTCGCGTGGAGCGTTGCCGTCGGAAGTGGGGCGGCGCGCGGCGCTCAGGTGACGGAGCAGGACGAGCACGGGCGAGACATCGCGGCCCAGCGTGAAGGCTTGCTGCGCGGCGGTCGTAATCCATTGCACGGGTTCGGGGGTGATGGCCTCGCTGCCGCACTCCGCGCAGATATTATTGCCGTAGAGTTTTTGCAAGAGGCTGTGCGCGTCCTCCTTGCCGAGCAGGGTCAGGACAGCGCCCGGCGAAACCTTCAACCCGTCCGCCAGACGCAACGCGCTCTCCAAGTTGATGGTCGTAATGACGGAGGTCTGCAACTTCGAGAGCAGGCCCTGGTCAAAGCCTGTTTGACGGCAGAAGTCCACCTGTTTGAAGCCCAGTTCGCGTAAGCGTTCAGTGATGAATTGAGCCAGCGGCGTCATTGGATGCGCAGCCTTTTTTCCCATAGTCATTCACTTCTCCTTGAGGCGCGAGGACAAGAGCAAGTCGGAAGTAGGAGGGATGTAGGATGAAAGAAGAAGGAAGAAGGAAGAAGGATTATTCATCTTGAAGAGCCACGCTTTTATCCTTCCGCCTTCCTACTTCATCCTTGCTTTACCATCCTCCTGTGAAGATACGTGCGAAGCTCAGGATGGGGAGGAGATTCATGACCTCTCTGACCGTCTTGAGCTTGTTGCCGGGGACGACGACCTGATCGCCGGGTGCGAGGAAGGCCATTTCGCGGGCGCGGCCACGCTCTATGTCTTTGATGTTGACGCGCATCGGGAGCAGTCGTCCGTCCGGCTGGTAACGCAGGATGACGACCCTCGATTTGTCGCCCGTAGAGAGGACGCCGCCAGCCTCTGCCAGTGCCTCGTAGACGCTCAGGCGTCTGGTCATCGTGCGGATGCCGGGTTGGGCCACATCGCCGAGCACGCTGTAACGCGCAGACATGGCCTTGTCCAGCGAGACGGTAATCTTCGGGTCAATGATGTACTCGTCTAGTTTCTTCGTCAGTTCGTCCTGAACCTGCTCCGTGGTTTTGCCCGCGACGAAGATGCCTTCGGAGACGAGCGGGTAGCTAATCTTTCCGTTGGGGGGTACGACGATGCCGGATTTAGAGTAACGCTCCTGCCCGAAGACCGAAACGGAGATGACATCTTCCGGGCCGAGCCGATAGGTCGTCAGAAAGTTGTTGTAGTAAGGCAGGACCGCCGCTGCCTCTTCAGACATCTGCCCGCGACGATTCGCCTGCGCCTCCACGGGAACATCTGCGGAGAGCGTGTTCTGGTCGTCAGGCTCAAGACGCTCCGTGCCGCCCGCGCCGGATGATGTGGAGGCCGCTGGCGTGCCGTTCTTCTTTTGCGAATTGCTCTTCTTCTGCTTGCCCTGCGTCTCGCCGCCGAAGACCTTTTCGAGCACGCCCTTCTTCTGCGGCGGCGCGTCCTGTGACGACTGGGCCAGGATTGGCGAATTGACCACGGCCCCGCCGAACGTCAACGCGAGCGTGAGTGCGATGAGAGTTTTCTTCGTCTTCATTTGATAACCTCCAAAACCATTGAGCCACAGAGGCCGGAGAGACTCGGAGAATGATAAGAAGGAGGAAGATGGACCAATAATGAGACTCGCAATGATTTCATCTCATCGTTTAGCTTTCTCATATTCTTCTTGTGCCTCTATCTCTCTGTGGCAAAAACCATCTTTTTCTTTCAGCGCGAGCCGCGACTGAAGAGAATCGTCTTGACCGTCTCGAACAGAATCGCCGCATCAAGGGCCAGGCTCTGGTTCTTGATGTAATACAGGTCGTACTGCAATTTCTGCCGCGCGTCTTCAATCGAAGCGCCATACGGATACTTGATCTGCGCCCAGCCCGTGAGTCCGGGTTCGATCATGTGTCGCTGTTCGTAATAAGGAATCTCGCGGGCCAGTTGTGCGACGAAGTGCGGGCGTTCGGGGCGCGGGCCGACGAAATTCATCTCGCCCTTGAGGATATTCCAGAACTGCGGAATCTCGTCCACGCGAATCTTGCGTATGATGCGCCCGACGCGCGTCGTGCGATCATCTCCATCCTGCGCCCACACGGGTCCGTTCTTCTCCGCGTCCACGCGCATCGAACGAAACTTCATGAGCGTGAAGGGACGACCGTTTTTGCCGACGCGTTCCTGCCGGTAGAGAATCGGGCCGGGCGATTCGAGTTTGATGAGCAGGGCCGTCAGGAGAGCGAGCGGGAAAGAGAGAATCGCGCCGATGAAAGCCACGCTGCGATGCATCGCCAGACGCGTTATCGAACTGAGCCGAGCCTGCCGCCCGCGTCCCGAAAAGATGAGCCAACTGGGCCGCATCATGTCCAGATGCACGCGTCCCGTGAGCCGCTCGTAAAAGGATGCGCCCTCTTCTATGGAGACGTTGCCGGAGAGGCTCAGGCGCAGGAGTTGGTCCGTCGGAAATTGCCCGCGTCGCTCGCCCAAAGAGACGATGATGCGATCCACATTCTCACGCACAACTAATTGGTCCAATTCCGTCGTCAGACCGAGGACGCGCGGGTTAATCAGGCTCTTGCCGATGAGCGCCGGGTCGTTGTCCACAAAGCCTATGATGCGATAACCCGCATCGCGTCTCTCCAATGCTTCGCGCGCAATCTCCACGGCGGACTCGCCGGAGCCGACGATTAAAATGCGCTCGCCTATTTCCGGGTGGCCCAAAAACCAGTGTATGGACATCCGCCAGCCGACCATCAGCGCGAGCGCGAGCGGGAGCGAGATGAGCGAGACTCCACGACCGATCATCAAACGCGGAAAAGCGTAGAAGGTCAGCGCGAGCGCCATCCACGCGAGGCCCAGAGCCTGCACCAACCGCAGGACCAATTCCTTGCGGTCGTGCATGTGTACGAAGTCATAAAGGTCGTAGAGATAGAATGCGCCGAGGCAAAAGACGGAGGCGAGCGCGGCCTTCTGGAAACCGTGTCGCGCGATAAGTTCATCCTCCGCTTCGCCCGCTCCGAGCCGCAGGTACACGGCTATCACGATCCCGCCGAAGAGCAACATGGCTTCGGCGAGAATGAGCAGGACCGTGCGCGCATTGAGCCTCGAAGACCTCAAGAGACGACCTGGACCTCCTCTTCAGTTTTGAGAATCGCCTTCGTGTCCTTGCCCATCGCCGCCGTAGACTCGCGGCGATAATAACGTCGCTGGTAATAGTAGTCGCTCTCGTTCAACTGCTCGTCCGCGCGATTCAAAATCACTCCGAGCAGGCGCTCGCGCGGAATCTGTTCGAGCAGCCGCTCGATGGCAGAGTAACGCGTCTTGCCCGCGCGCACGACGAGCAGCGCGCTGTCCGCGCGGTTGATGAGCAGGTTGGCATCCGTGAAGATGCCCAGCGGCGGCGCGTCTATGATGATGTAGTCGAACATGCGCCGGAGTTCCGCCAGGAGCGCGCCGAATTTTGGACCGGAAAGAATCTCCGCGACATCTTCGCGCGCCGCGCCGCCCGGCAAGAGATACAAGCCCGCAGGCTCAAGCTTGCGTATCGCCTGCTGCAACGTCGCCTCGCCGCCCAGGACTTCGGAGAGGCCGTAGGGTAAGTCAACGCCCAGGTAATCGGTCGCGCAGGGCTGGCGCAAATCGCTGTCGATGAGCAGTGCGCGCACGCCGTCCGTCTGCGCGAGCAGCCACGCGAGGTTGAGCGCCGTTAAGGTCTTGCCCTCCGCGATGCCTGCGCTCGTGATGACGAAGGCTTGAATCTTTCTGCGTTCTCCCGCTTGCAGCACGCGCGTGCGCAGAGAACGAAACTGCTCGCAGTAGGGCGAGCGCGGTTGCGTGACCGCGACGAGATGAGGTTCGACGCGCTCTGCGGAGATGTCCAAAGAGACAAATTCCACAGAACGCGCCGACCCGGCAGCGCCCAAAGTTGCCCCAGCATCACGCGAAGCCATCCCGCCGGGGAGTGCCGACCCGGTGAGTGCATCTGTGTGCGCAGTGGACGCTGAACTGTGCGCCGCCCCAGCCTCCGCAGAAAAGAGCGGAGAACTATCCCAGGGATGCTCATCCGCTTTCTTCTGCGAGGGCGGCCCGGTCTTCGCGTTTTTAGAAGGAGACGACCCGTTGCGGCGCTCGGAATTGTTGTTATTTTTTTTAGCGGCGCTCGCATCCGGTTCTTCACCGGAACGAGCACGCTTCAAGGCATCGTAGACTCTTCCCATCACATGTTCCTCATCAGACCGGAGCGACGAAAGGCCGTGCCCAATTCATCCGCGTCCGGCGCGGCGGCCTTTTCTGGTCCTGTTTCTTCCTGCATCGCGAGTGGCGATGCGCTCTCCTTCTTAGCCATCGCGTTAGCCATCGCGGCGGCCTGCGGGTTGCCGCTCACGTTGCTGTTGTTGTTGCTGCTGCTTCCAGAACCGCTGGCGCTCCATAACTCCGCGCGGCCAGCGGCGGTAAAGATGCGCGCCTGTGCTTCTCTTTCTTCGCCCATCTGCCGACCGCGTTCCGAACGCGGCAGCATGTCGAAGGTCTCGGCCACTTCCTCTATGATGGCGCGACCGATGGTCTCCTCTCCCGTCGCAAAGCCCGTCAGAAGAGCGTTGTCGCAGAGGTTATTGATGTTGCGCGGGATGCCTTCGGAGCAGCGAAAGATGTAATCAATCGCGCCCGGCGAGAAGATGTCCGTGCGCTCTGCGCCAGCCACCAGAAGACGCGAGAAAATGTAATGCCCTGTCTCTTCGACGTTCGGGAGCGCCTTGATTTCGCAGCGCAGGGCGACGCGCTGTTTGAGTTGGCGCAGGTCCGGGTTGTTGAGCACGTCGCGCAATTCCGGCTGGCCCGTCAAAACAATCTGCAACTGCTTGGCGGAGTCTGACTCGAAATTCGAGAGCAGTCTTATCTCTTCCAGAACGTAAGGCGAGAGGCCCTGCGCTTCGTCTATGATGAGCACCGTGCGGAGGCCGCGCGAGTGACGCGATTCCAGTGTCTTGCCGAGCGTGATGAGGAGTTCGGATTTCGTCTCCCACTGCTGCACGTCCAGTTGGTTGGTGATGAACTGGTAGAACTCCGCGACGGTCATGCGCGGATTATTGACGTGGGCCACGAGCACCGTGCGGTCCAGACGATTGAGCATCCAACGCAGGACGGTCGTCTTGCCCGTCCCGACTTCACCCGTCACGACGATTAAGCCCTTGCCCATCTCTATCCCGTAATGAAGATTCGCCATCACTTCCTTGTGCGAAGGAGTGAAGTAAATGAAGCGCGGGTCCGGCGTCAGCGCGAAGGGCAACTCTTTCAAACCGTAGAATTCTCTGTACACTCTCAATCTCCAGATTGCGGATTGCGGACTGCGGATTAAAGATTAGAGACGAAGATTTCGGTTTTCTAATTCAGCAATCCGAAATCCGCATTGGCGTCAGCCTGCGAGTCTTGTTAAGAGGCCCGTTATTTTCAGGGCCAGGGCGAGGGCCGGAATGCTGACTACCGTCGCCAGGATGCCCGCGAAGAGCAGGAGCATGCGGCGCTGTGGTCGCCAGCGCGCCTCCTGCGGCGTCAATAGTTCGGGCACGGAGATGAGCACGGGCAACCCAGTGTAATGGACAGCGTCTGCGGTCGTTTGAATCGTCAGCAGCCTGGGCACTTCAAAGAGCGCGGCGAAGAGCAGACCGACGCATGCGCCGATGGCGACGCCGAGGCCCATCAGCAGGAGCCGCTTCGGGGCGACGGGCTGCGCGGGCAGGTTGGCGGGGTCAATGACCTGTAGCGATTCGCCCTGCGCGGTGATGTTCGCCTCCGCAGAGAGATCAATCGAGGCTTTCTTCTTGAGCAGGTCGTCATACTCCGCCTTCTTGGTTTGATAGTCGCGGTTCAAGGCTTCGAGCGCCACGGTGGAAGCGGGCACGCTGTTGATGCGTTGTTGAAGCTCTTCAATCTGGCCGCTGCTCTGGTCCAGGATTTGTTGCTGGCGAGTGATTTCTCCGTCTATTCTTTGAATGTCGCTCTTGAGACCGCCGATGCGCAAATCCGGTCGCTGTTCAATCCTCTTTCTGATTCTCTCATTCTTGGCCTCCTCGCTTGTCACCATCTCATCCATCGCTCTTTTAGTGGCATCCAATTCGGCCTGTGCGGCTTTCACGTCAGGGTTGGCGGGCTTGAGGGTCGTCAGCATGTTCTGAATCGCCGCTTCGAGCGCGACCTTTCGCTGGACCAACTGACCGTAGGCTGGCGACGCCTTGATGTCCGTCCGAAATTCCACATTCTCGTCTTTATCTATCTCGGACTGTTGCTGTAGTTCGTTGAGTTGCTTGCCGAGCGCGGTGCGGTTGTCGCGCATCCGTCCAATGTCCGCGATGAGCGCCTTCTGCTGCTCGCGCAAGCCAGCGAGTTGTCCTATCAGAGAGGTCTCGCTGTTGGGCAGGCTGCCGACGTGCTCCGTCATGTATTCCAGGCGCTGGCGGTCCACGCCGTCCAGTTCATCTTTCTTCTGTTTGAGTTGCTGTTCGATGAACTGCTTGTTGGCGGAGGCGCTGTTGGTGGCCGCGTCAATCTGCGCGGAGACATACTTATCCGCCAACTCGCCCGTCACGAGTTGCGTCTTACGCGGGTCACGTTCCCTGTAAGAAATCTTGAAGGCGTTGGTGATGTCGTTGCGGCTCTTGTCAACCTCAACCGCGATGTCTTTGCGCATGCGCTCGATGATTAACTCCATAGGCTCTTTGCTGGCACGCTCCTGCTGATACAGGTCATACTTATAGATGAGCGGTTCGAGCGAAGAACGACTGACGACGACTTGGCCTATGTTGTTGATGCGCAGAGAGAGGTCCACGTCCGAGAGGGTCGGGACGACCTCCTTAGACATGTTCGAGGGCTTGACGATGAGCAGGGTGATGGATTCGTAGACGTTGGGCAATCGCCAGACGACCCACGCGACGGCGACGGCAATCGCAATCGTCGGCAGGATGATGAGCCACTTACGCTTCCAGAGAATCTGTGCGTACTCGCCCGGCGTGCGCTGGCGAAACTCGACACTCATGATTCGGCACTCCTCAGTTTTCTATTCCTGGGCCTTTTTTGCGCCGCACCTCTCGCATCCCTGGTGTGCCTTTTCTCGCCGGGCATTTGACGAGAGCGGGCGCGATGCGCCTTTGTGCGGAGCCGTCTCGGATAACATCAACGCTCTTGAGGTCGCAGGCGCGGCCCTGGCAGCGATTCCGTATCCGGCAACTTCAAAAAAGCGCGTCGAGCCTGGACGGGGGCAATCGCCCGGCTTCGACTACACTTTTTGAAAAATTTTCAAAAATTGCTGGAGGAGCATTCCGCTTCGATAAAGCCTTCGAGGGGATTGCCGCGCCAGGTTAAGGGAAGTTTGCAGGGTTGTTGATTCCTACTAAATTCCGCGTTTCATTCTGCGGCGCATCGCGCCCGCCACCCCTGTCAAGCCTGTGCCGAGCAACAAGAGCGTCGCCGGTTCAGGAACAGTCGTGGCTCTGATAAAGCCGGTCAAGGCGACAGGCCCCTGGCCGCCCGTAATCGCCAGGTTGTTGACCGTCAGCGTAAACGTTCCGCCGCTGAAGGCGAAGGTCTGCGTCGGGTTGGTGAAGGTGATCTGGACACCGCCGACATTCGTTCCCGTCACAGTGCCAACCAAATCTGCCGTGTAATGTCCACTGCCCGGAGTCGTGCCCGGCGGCAGGGTAAAGTCCACGCGTAGCGTGAAAGTGTTTCCGTTGTAATTATTCGGAGCACTGCTGAGCGTGAAGGAGCCTAAGTTGTTAAAGTTGGTTGGCGGACTGGCGTCGTTGCCAACACCCGCAAAGCCACTCGATGTCGTTACGTTAAAGGCAGAACCTCTATAAGTCAGCCCCAGTATTGACGCCGTTTGACCCTGACCAGTGGTAGAGGGCGTGCAGGGCGAAGACGTAGTGCCGAAGCACCCGCCAGCCGTTCCTGCCACCGTAACCTCCGCAGCCCGTCCGACTCCTTGGCTGAGAGAGAAGATGGCGATGGTGGCAATGGCAAGCGCGAAAGACTTCGCCAGCATCGTCAAGTTAGTTTTCATAATTTCCTCCGTTGTTCCTTTTTCGTGTCACCCTTTTGATTATCAAGCGATTGTCGAGATGTCGCTTTTCTTGAACCGCATCGGGCGGCGGACGGCCACGCGATGCAGACGAGAAGGCGGCGTTAATCCGCACGTCCATTGCTGCCCCTGTCCACGATCAAGGAACTAGAGTTGGCCCACCGAGTTGGACCAACATGCATTCCGGCGATTCATCTTGCGGAGTCTCGCCGGAAGAACAAAAGTTTAATAAAGATCAAAGCGTCGCCAGAGCCTTACGTGCTTCATCTGCTTCGGCGAAATTTTTACCTTCACCCAGGCGCAGCGACTGTTCTAGCTCGCGGCGTGCGCCTGCCTTGTCGCCTTTTTTTGAAAGAGCCAGCCCAAGGCGATAATGATAGCCCGGACTCGGAGCGGCATTGCCCTGGCGTGCGAGAGCATCATCCTTCGCCACGGCTTTTTGAAACTGTTCGACCGCCGCCGCATACAAACCCTTCTGGTAATAGACCCAGCCGAGCGTATCGGCGAACCCTGGCGTCTCAGGATATTTCTGGACCACTCCTTGCGCCAGTCTCACGGCCTCGTCCAGATTGCCCTTGCCGTAAGCGGCATAGCTCCAGGCGAGGTTGTTGGCGGCAATCGCGTTATTCTGGTCCAACTCGACGGCCTTACGATAATTCTCGACCGCCGCATCACGATTGCCGCGACTGTCTTCGAGCATCCCGATGAGCGTATAGGCGGACGCATCATCGGGCTTGTGTTCGATAATCTTGCGATACTCCGCGATGGCCCGGTCCTGCTGGTTCAGGTTGACAAAGAGCGCGCCGAGCGCCGAATACGCGGCCAAGTAATTGCCGTCCAGTTCGAGCGCGCGTCTGAGTTCGCTTTCAGCCCCTTGCGCGTTCTTGTCATAGCCGTAAACTTGCGCGTTCAAATAATGTAGCGAAGCATTGTTGGGTTGTGCGGCCAACGCCTGATTCACGCGTGCGTGCGCCTGCTCTAGTTTATTCTGCCGAGCGTAAATATTGATGAGACCATTTAGCGCATCAAAGTTGCTGCTGTCAATAGCTAATGCGCGTTCAAAAGTGCCGATGGCCTCATCCTGCTTGTTCTCGCTGAGGGCGACGGCGGCGAGATTGATGTAAGAACCGGGGTCATTGGGCGCGGCGTCACGCGCGGCGTTGAAGTCCGCTCGCGCAGATTTCGTGTCATTCAAACGCAATTCGGCGGAGGCTCGCGCGGTCAGCGCTTTGCTCTTCAACTCCGCCAGCAGCTGCGGCGAAGTCTCTCTATCGGGCGCGGCTTTGGCGAGCCGTTCCATAAATTCGTTGGAGAGACGCAGGGCCGTCTTTGAATCACCCGCCGCTAAGTTAATCTGGACCTGCATCAATTTCGCGGGAAGATAATCCGGGTAATATCTCTCAAGGTCTGCGGCGAAGGCGCGCGCCTGTTCGACCTGACCGGCGCGGAAATTAGCTTCCGCCATGAAATAGAGTCCGGCGCGCGAATTAGGCTCCTGCTTCAAAACTTCCTTGAGGTCTTCAATGGCGGCCTTGAGGTCGTCGGACTTGCCCGTCTGCATGTGTATGCGGGCGCGCATCATGAGAGCCTGCATGTCATGCTCGTTCTTCTTCAAGACTTCGCTGACCTGCTGTTCCGCGCCCTGCACGTCTCCGCGCATCAGCATGATCTCGCCGAGGCGATAATGACCGCGCACGTAGTCTGGAGATTTGGCGACGATGTCCTGATAAATATTGACCGCCTCATCAAGTTTGCCGACGGATGAATAGAAGTCCGCGAGGACGGCGCGGCCTTCTGGAGTATTCTTGTCCAGGTCCGCGAGCGCCTTGTAAGCCTCTTCTGCCTTCTCCGTTTGGTTGTTGACGAGATAGAAACTGGCGAGCACGAAGCGCGCGTCGTGGTTTTGCGGTTCGACCTCCGTGGCCTTTCTCAACTCGGCTTCAGCGGCGTCGCGGCGGTCCATCTGGGCCAGGAATTTTCCGTACTCCACATGGGCCAGCGCGGAAGCGTCGTTGACGCCGATGGCGCGCTTGAAGGTCTCCTCGGCTTTGCCCATCTCCTTGGAACTGATGTAGAAGCGCGCGAGACTGAGATAAGACTCGATGCGCTTCGGATCAAGTTCGACGGCGTGGTTCATGTGCTCAAGGGCTTCTGCGCGTTTATCCTGCGCGAAGAGCACGCTGCCCATGAGGATGTGACCCTCTATGCTGTTGGGGTCTTTCTGCAAGACATCTTTGGCGAGTTGCTCTGCTTCAGGGACGCTCTTACCCATCAGGTAATAGTTGCCGAGGCGGATGCGCGCATCCAGATTTTTCGGGTCGAGATCAGACGCGCGCTTCATCTCATCGAAGGCTTCCTGGTAACGTTGTAAGCCTTCATATGACTGCGCCAGTCCCCAGTGAGCAGCCGCGTTGCCGTCATCCAATTGGAGGGCGTTGCGAAATTCCAGGCTGGCTTCCTGAAATTTTTTCTCTTTGAGTAAGGCTTCGCCGCGATGTAGATGTTCGGCTTTGGTGGCCTCTGCATTCTTGCAGCCGGAAGCGGCCAGCGCCGCGATGAGCAGCGCGGCGAGCAAGGCAAGATGAAAGGAATAACGTGCGCACTCTCTGATTTTCATATCGGGGTAACTCCCTCTCGTCTGGCTGCCGTTCGCGTGGCCGGGGCAAGTGGCCTCTTAAAAAGCAGCTAAGTATCATCAACTGTTTCGTCTCCGGCGAACTCCAAAAGGCGACGGGCAAAGTCGCTTTAAAGATGAACGGCAACGGTCAGGCAGCGAGGCTTGGCCGATGTTGGAGCGAAACGTTCTGGCGAACGCCTGCGGCCTTTGCGCCTCTCCCAGAGATTGACAGGGAGGCGAGTGCCGCGTTGCGTCACCGAATGTCAAAAACCAAAGGCTCTCAACCGCTTTTTCGCAGGCTTCATTGAGCAGTTGATGGGAAACACCATAATAAAAGTGCCAATGGCAAGGCGTTTCCCGAAAATTGTGGGATTTCAAACAGCCATCTGCGACCGCCTCAACATCTTCGAGTGTATCGCTAAGCGTTGCGGACACACTATTTAACCAGGCCGACTTAATCAGGAATGAAAACCGGGAGCGACGGCGCGGCCTGTGCGGCGAGGTCCGTCGCTGTGGCGAGGGCGTCTGTTTCGGACTTGCCCACGGGGACGGTGACGCGGACCATCGCGCCGTCCGAACGGTTGCGGCGCATACTATCCAGCACGGTGTAAACCTTCCCCCAGTACTCGCTCGCCACGGCCCGCCCGCGCCCCTGATACCAGTAGACGAGCAGTTGCCTGTCGTTGCCGTTCTCTATGATGTAACGATTGGCCTCGAACGCGGGGCGGCCATCGGCGGGAGAAATTTTGATGGTAGCTGGATCGCTCATCGTCCAGCCTGTGCCGGGCAGGCAATTGAGCGGGCTGTGATAGGTCGCGCCGTTGCGCTGCGTTTGATAGTAACCGACGTAGAAAGAGGCGACGCGGCCATCGTGGCGCGCGTAGTTGCGCGAGAGATAATCGTCTGCGCGCAGGACCGCCTCCGTCTCTTTATCAAAACGGCTGTCGCTCCCGACTTTCTGCCATTGGCCCAACTGCGCCGGAAACTCTTTGAGCGGGAGACGATTAATGTGCGCCTCGCCCGCGCGCTCCCAGAGATTGATGACGATGCCGCTCAGGACCAGTACGGCGAGCAGCGCCCAGAAGCGCCAGTGGTCGCCCTGTGTTTTATTCGAGTTTGACATCAGACCGAAACGCTCCCTTCCTTTGAGCCAGAGATGGCCGCAGGCGTCTCCGCGACCGGGACATTTTCTTCGCTCTCATTCTTCATCTCCGGCGCGGGAGACGCGGCGCTGCTTTGCTCTCGCTTCTGCTTGTCTTGATGACCGAGCGAGCCTGCGCGGTCGAGCACCCAGCCCACCGCGAAGAGCAGTAAGAAGGCGACGATGTAAATGACCCAGCCGGAGAAGGAATGAAAGAATCCGTCCGCGACCTTCGTCCCGTAATAGCGGGAGAGCACGCCCGTCCCGCTGACGCGCATGGCGTTTGTCAGAATCGCTATCGGGACCGCCGAGAGGACTATGATAAGCGAGCGCCAGAAAGAGTATCGCTTCAACTGCGAGAGCCAACCGCGACCGCTTCCCTCACCATTCTTATCATCCGTCCCGCCCTCACTCGGATGCGTGAAATAAGCGAAGACGACGGCCAGCGTGACCAGCGTCATGAGCGAGCGAATCCCGCTGCACGCTTCGACGACTTCCAGTTTCTTCGTCTCCTTCGCGCCGAGCGGCATCAGTTCTATCACATTCCCCTGTCGCAGGACCGGAATATCAAAAACCCGCATGGCCCACACCGCGCAGCGCGAGGCGAAAAGCTGTAGCGGAAAAGCTATCTTGTTAAAGACGATGGCCGGAATCGGAATCGCCAGCAGCAGCAGCGCGAGCGGGACCAGCGCCATTCGCAACAGCTTGAAGCCCCAGAAGTAGAGCACTATCGCGGCGAGCATGAGGACCAGCGAGAGACGCTGCGCGTAGAGTTCTGCGCCCGCCGTGCCAATCCACAGCGCCATCAGCGCGCAGACTATCGCCGCCACGCCCCACCACACGGACGGACGTTGTGCCGCGCGTCGCAGGTGCTCTCTTTCGCTCCACAAAATGAAACCGATGATGAAGGGGATGAGCAGCCCGTGCGAGTAGTTTTCATCGGTCCACCAATCATGGCCGAGTTTGGCGAGCACGCTCGCGTAGACGAAGCCGAGCGCCGCAGCGATGGTGATGGGCTTCCAGAAATTTCCGGGCAATGACACGCTCATAAGATTTTGATGAGACACGGCCTCCGCGCGGAGACCAGCGAAATTCGGAACGACAGCGAGTTCACAAGGCGAGTTTTATCTACAGCGCGTCGCACACAGACGCAAGTCAAGCTTATCTCAAACGCGCCGGAGGGACAAGCAAAAGATTTTTCGTTCATCGGTTCAATTCGGGTCGAGCGCATTTTTCGTCATCTCCGTGGAAAGCGCCGGGACGGGCACTTCGACGGAAGAGAGCTTACTGCTTCTGGTTGAAGGCGTGTTGACGGGCTGGATGGAAAAGCGTTTTTCGACGAGCATGAAAAGGAGCGTCGAGACGAAGACGGTCAGAAGAAAAAAGACCGGCAATGCCATCCAGTATAAGACGACGGAGGTCCTCGAAGGGACGATGAAGGGCAGCACGACGAGCGCGATGCCTTTGAGCGTCAGGCCGTGAATCAGGTAATAAGAATAGCTCATGTTGCCGAGCCAGCGCAGCGGCGTCCAGGAAAATATCTTGCTCAACAGCGATTGAGAATCGAAACAGGCCAGCGCGAAGACGCAGAAGCTGACGAAGAGCACGAGCGTCGGGTAGACCGCGACGAATTTTTTGTCCTGCGGCAGGAAGGAGAAGAGTTCCGGCCGCGCCGTCAGGACGTAGAACAACGCGAAGGTCACTGCCAGCAGCGCGAGCACCCAGTAGTCCGCGCGGGCCGTCAATTTCTTATCCAGGCCGTAAGAATATTTTGCTTCAAAGAGCAGTATGCCGGAGACGAACATGATGAGACGAATGTGCGTGTTGGGCGCGTACAAACAATAGACCGTGTAACCCAGTGCCAGGACCAGAAAAAGCATGACCCTTTGAAAACCGGACCAGCGTCTCATCCCCAGCAGCGCGATGAGAGAAGGAATCGAGAGATAGTAAAAGAATTCGTAACTGAGAGACCACGCGACGGTGATGATGGGCTGGATGTTGAGGAGTCCTGGGAGCAGTAAAATATTTTCCAGGATGTAAATTCCGGCGGCCATCCTGTCAGACGGAATCTTGCTCTGTCCCGGAAAGAGAATCGAGAGCAGCAGGTAGATGGCCAGCACCACCAGAAATGTCGGATAGATACGCTGAATGCGGCGCTCTATAAACTTCATGTAGCGGCCAGGCTTTCTGAAGATGAGACCGTAGATGAGATAACCGCTGAGCACGAAAAAGAGATCAACGCCGGAATGTCCGATGGTCCCCGTAAAAGTCGAGAAGGCACGCGAGAACGGCTCCGCGTGGGACCACGGATCGAACATCGAATGGTAATGAACGAAGAAGACGAGCAGGACCGCGAAGCCGCGTACCCCCTCCATAGGCAGGTTGCGACTCTCAAGATTTCCGACTTCGTAAATGTCAGCGAGGCGCTGACGTAATGAGGCGCTGGCGCTCATTCTTACTCCCTTAAACTTACTCTCTTAAAAAGCGGCGGCGGCGTTGCGGAAACAATCTGGACCGATGAAAGACGGGCGCGCGGCGGCGTCCGTTCGAGCGTGCGATGAACGCCAGCCAAGCGCCCATTTCAAGCTTATCTCAAGAGCGTTCACGGAACAATCACAAAGTAGCGCCGCGCTCACACTTACTCTTAAACGATTAATGCGTTGATTGCTCCCAGGGATAATAAGCGGGATGAGAAAGGCCGGAAGCGAGAATGGCGACCGCTTCTCAACGGTCGCCATTCTCGTTTCATACTCTGTGGCTCAGACTAAAGAGCAGGTGATGCGTCAACGAATCATGACAGTGACGCTATTACTGCGTTGACCGCCAGCGATGAGCGCCAGGTCTACGCTGCCCGCCCCGCGCAGTTCTGGCGAGAGTATGACGTTGACCTGATCGAGTCCGGGCAGGCCGCCGGAGGCTCCCGCAAATTCGACGGGAAGTTGGAAGATGCGCCCGTCGCGTGTGACGGCTTCGACAGAGGTGGACTCTGCGAAATTCGCTATCACGCCGCGCGCGGTCGTCACGTCGTTGCCCGTATCGCTGTTGAGCAAGCCGCTGCTGATGCCTGTGGAATAAAGGACCAGTCGCGTGCGTTTGTCCTTGCTCAAATTTTGCAGCGTGGTGACATCGAACGCGCCGGGCAAGTTGGTGGCGGCGTTCAAGACGAGGCCCGCGCCCGTCCCGCTCTCGTTGATCGTGAACAATCCGGGCGCGGATGTGTTGAGGCTCGTCGTGCCGCGCGAGACATAGCCTTCCTGCAAGGTCACGATGACTTCGACCCCGCCGGGGTTGAGACCCGCCGGAACGTCGAAGTTAATCTTCGATGGCGAGACGGAGATGAGTTGCGCGGCCCTGCCTCCGATGGTCACGCTGACGCCCGCCAGTTCATAGGGCATCGCGCCGTTGGCGTCCGGGACCGCGACGCTCGTTTGCATAGCCAGGGGGCTTTGCGAGGGATTGCCCATGATGATGCCCATGCTGGAGGGTGACAACGCGGGAGCCAGCGTCGCGCCGGAGCGTGTGTCAGCGAGGCCGATGACGGTGGAAAGGCTCGTCGCCACGAAATGAGCGTTGAGGGTGGCGCTGACGCTTCCCGGCGACATCAGGTTCTTCACCTGTCCGAGCCTGTAGGCGGCTATCTGTAAACGGTTCTGCACGCCGGAGCCGGACCCTCCTTCGGAGGCTAAGGCCCCCGCAGCGCGCGCGAAGTAGAGCGCGGAGAGCAACCCTGTATCCATCTCACTCGCGGAACTATAGTTTGCCGCTTCGTTGAGGAAGGCCGCGTAAGCCTGCTCGATGCCGGTTGCCAGAGGAGCTATCTGCGCGCCCGTCGCGCTCGTCGAAGCGCCCAGCGTAGAAGCAGTATTAAACGCACTCGAGACGAGACCGAGCGCTGCGCCGGGCGTCGGTGTCGGCGTGGGAGTAGGCGTTGGCGTGGGGGTCGGTGTCGGTGTCGGTGTCGGTGTTGGCGTCGGAGTTGGTGTTGGAGTAGGAGTTGGCGTCGGTGTTGGCGTCGGTGTTGGTGTTGGTGTTGGTGTCGGAGTGGGCGTTGGAGTGGGTGAAGGCGTCGGTGTTGCAGTTGGCCCATAGACCGCCGCGTTGAGCGCGGCGAAGTCGCAGCCGACATCTGTGCTGTCCGTGGATTGACCTCTGTATGTGGAACCCGTCGCCAGAGAGTAGTCGCCCGCCGCGCGGTTAGCGAAGCCCACGGCATCCAATGATGCCGGATAGAAATTGTCTAACGGGTACGTCGTCGGAATGTCCAGAAACGACGGCACCGCCGCGATGATGTTCCGCCGAAACGTGCTCCCTGGAAAAAAGTTCGCGATGGCCGCGAGGCCGAACCCGCCTCCGCATATCCCGTACGCATTGTGCGCCGCGATGTTGTTCGTGTACACGAAATTCTCTATCGCCGTCCATCTCCCTGTGTCGTCGTAGGCATTGACTATCGTTCCATCCTGAAACACCGTGTTGTGGTCCACAACCACATTCTTCACGCCACTGATGTTGATGAAAATCCCCGCCCCGCCCCACTTCACCGTGTCTATGTCCTCCAATAAATTGTTCTTGATCTTTATGTCATGCATCAAGGCA
>DASYML010000162.1:0-6960 GCA_036009045.1 Pyrinomonadaceae bacterium | reverse complement strand
CAACGCGGCCAGAACCGCGACTTTGGCATAATCAACAATTGAGGTATGCGAGGAGATGGCCTGCATACGCTCGTCCACAAACTGCGCGAGTTGTCTGACATAATCGCCGTCACCATCCGTGCGAAGATGATAAGGTTGATTGAAGATGTTGACCTGGAGGGGTTCGACCGGCATTGATGTTTGTTTTGTCCCACTCATACGAGATTAATTTTGATCCGAATCTGTTTTTGAATTGACCCTAGGTGTCTCCGGCTCTTCGTTTCCAAGCCGCTCATGCCTGCACTTTGCGACGCCGCCCTCAAAGCCCTGCGGATAGTAAAAACCCGTGCCCCCGCAATCAGGGCAATCTTTAACCTGCTCGGCGGCAAGCGACGGCCTCTCATCCCCGGCAGCGGACTTACCTGCCGCGCTCATCTGCTTCTGATCCATCTTCCATAAACGGCGGCGCAGGTGCTCTGTCAAAAAGGCCGGGACGTTGGAAATTGTCGTCCGCGCGGCGGCGATTCTCAGTTCCGTGACGAGCAATTCCGCTAACTCATCCCAACGCGCGCGCTCAGTCTTTGAAGGCTCTTTTCCGGTGATCTCTTTCGATACACCTTTCAACCTGCCGACGAGGCCCGCGAGGGCCAAATCATCATCAATCTCAGTATTAGTCTTAAAGAAAGTCTTAGGAAACTCGTAAGTGCCTTTGTTTTCAATGGGATTACCCAACCTATCCCATCCCAACTTCTGGGTTGGGTCCCATCCCAACTTCTGGGTTGGGATGGGTTGGGATGGGATGGGTTGGGATGGGTCTGATTGAAGCCCCAATTCTTCGGGCAATTTGACCTCATAAGTTGACCCTTCGCGGTTGCCAGTTTCCAAAGTTCTGTGGATTAATCCGATGGATGTCAGGATTTGCAAATTGAGATCAATCGTGTTCTTACTGCGTAGCCCGGACCAGTCCTTCAACTCTCGCTTGGTCGCCTGAATGGTACGAACCGGAACCACCGCCCCGCGTGTGCGCAGGTAAAGCGCGTCATATAGTTTCTTGCTCGTGCCTGGGAAGAGTCCCTTGGGCAATGCCTCTCGCTCAAGACTGTTGGCGCGACGGTTAAAATCCTTGCTGGGCGCAATCTGCTCAGATTTTGGCTGATATGGATTCGCTTGGGATGGGTTGGGATGGGTTGGGATGGGTTGGGTGCTTTCCTTTGAATCGTAGTCATCCAGGAGAGCATCCAGATTCTGCTTCGGTCTGATTTTTGGCGGGGCCAGGGCCTTATCTAGCGCCGCGTCTAGCTTCAGACGATCTTGCTTCTTCATCGCCCAGCACCTCCCGTATTTCCGAGACCAGCTTCCGAAAGGCGAAGCTGGCCGCTGATTCTGCATTGGACTCGACCACGGCTTGCAAGGTGGCCGTCGCCTCGCCGACAGAGACGGCGCGGGGAATCGTCGTCTGAAAGACGAAATCCTCCGTGAATTTTTCGATGACCTTGGCGCGAATGTTCTTGTCCAGATTCTGGCGCGCGGTGTAGAGCGTGGAGAGGGCCATCAGGAACATCTCCGGCGAATGAGCCTTTCTGACCTTGGCGACGGTGCGTAAAAGCTGGCCCAGGCCCAACAGCGCAAACATCGAAGACTCTATCGGGACGATGGTCAAATCAGACATCGCGAGGGCGTTCAGGGTCGGCACTCTGAGAGCGGGGGGGGTGTCAACCACACAGTAATCAAAGGCTTTCTGGGCCGGGACCAGCTTCTGCTTGAGCAACAGTTCTCTGGACACGGCCTGCCCGTCAAGCAGTGCCTCCGCATCCGCATCCAGACAGGCGGGCAGCACATCCATGCGTGGCCGCACGTTGAGGAGATAAGTGGAGAAGTCGCCGCGCTCGTCCAGCATGAGCCTGTGAGAAGTGCGATGCGTCTCTTCCAAATCTTGCAGGTCAACGCCGAGCGAGGCGGAGAGATTGCCCTGTGGGTCCAGGTCTACGGCCAGCACGCGAGAGCCTGTATTCGCCAGCGTGACGGCCACGTTGAGAGCCGTGGTCGTCTTGGCGCAGCCCCCTTTATGATTAGCAATCGCGATGGTTTTCATGTCATGCCGCCTCCGCACGCTTCGGTCTCAGTGAGAGCACCTCCCGCTTACTGATAAATTTGACACGCTTATCGAGCGGGTTGGAGAAGTGTCGCACGACACCCTCCTTAATCAGTTGCGCCATCTTCACAGCGCTCACGCCGAGCAGTAGACGCGCCTCGGATGTGGTAATCAAATCGGCAGGTTGATTGTTTCCCATCAGTCATCTCCTGGATAATGCTAAGGTTCTCTCCGGCGCTCGTGAAGATATATAATAGTTAAAGACCTGTCAAGATAGTTTTAGGTGACTAAAGTAAGATAAACTGCGGGTCTGTCATTCTCAGGGAACCATTCAGCCCAAAATATATTATTGCCGGACAGACACTCGCCAACCGGCTGAAGGCTGTTTCCTGTAGTTTCACACGAGCGAAATTATTGACAGGGAAGAGAAACACCAAACAGCTTAGCTCTCAACAATCGTGTTTCCGGTAAGCCGAGTTTTGCGTAATTAACGCGCACGTTTTAAAGTTTCGACTGCGAGCGAGCGCAAAAAATTCCTTTTAATTTTTCCCTGTTTCCATTAAGGTTCCGTGACGCTCTAGTTAAGAACATCACGATGGCTCGCTCATAGATTTGCTGTGAGTTGAAGGCGTCGGGTATGTCCTTCATCATCTTTGTCTTCTTAAAATGGTAGGGAAATGGGTGAACAGGTGGGCAGGAGGGTGGTCATTGTAGGGGCTGGTCCGGCTGGGCTGACGGCGGCTTATGAGCTTTGTAAAGCAGGGGTCTCGTCTGTCGTGCTCGAACAGGAAGAGACGGTGGGCGGCCTGGCAAAGACGGTCAATCATAAAGATTTTCGCTTCGACATCGGCGGCCACAGGTTCTACACGAAAGTCAAAGCCGCCGCAGACATCTGGCGCGAAGTCTTGCCCGGCGCGGATTTCCTCAGACGCAAACGGCTCTCGCGTATCTATTACAATAAAAATTTTTTCCACTACCCCTTGCGCGCCTCCAACATGCTTTTCAATCTGGGTGTGTGGAACGGCTGCCTGATTCTCCTCAGTTATCTGCGCGCGCGCTTGTTCCCGGAAGAGAGCGAGCAGACCTTTGAGCAATGGGTGACGAACCGCTTCGGCAGGCGGCTCTACGAAATCTTTTTCAAATCTTATACGGAGAAGGTCTGGGGCATCCCTTGCAGCGAGATTACCGCCGACTGGGCGACGCAGCGCATACGCGGCCTCTCGCTCTCGGTCGTCTTGAAGGACATCTTCAGCAGACACACGAAGGACCATCAAGGCGCGGTCGTCAAAACCCTCATCAACGAATTCGACTATCCGAGGCTCGGACCCGGCATGATGTGGGAGACGATGGCGGACCTCGTGCGTGAGAAGGGCTGCGAGATTAAACTCAACACCAGGGTTGAGAAAATTTACTGGACCAGTAACGCGATAGAAGCCATTGCGACCAGGACCGCCGGACTTGATGAGACCTTATGCGGGACTCATTTCATCAGCAGCATGCCGATACGCGAACTGGCGCGCAAACTCTCGCCAGCGCCTCCCGCGCACATACTGGCCGCCGCAGAGAAACTCCAGTACAGAGACTTTCTGACCGTCGTTTTAATCGTCAATCGCAGAGACCTTTTTCCAGACAACTGGATTTACATACACGACCCGGAGGTGAGAGTCGGGCGCGTGCAGAATTTCAAGAACTGGAGCGCAGACATGGTCCCGAACCAGGAGCAGACCTGCCTGGGCCTTGAATACTTTTGCTTTGAAGGCGACGGTCTCTGGAATATGTCTGACGAACAACTCATCGAACTCGGTCAGCGTGAATTGGAAAAACTCGGTCTTATCAAAAGCGCGGATGTGGAAGAGGGAAGGGTCGTCCGTGTGCCCAAGGCTTATCCCGTCTACGATTCCACTTACAAAGCGGCGCTCGAAACGCTGCGCCAGTTCTTCGACGGCTTCTCTAATCTTCAACTGGTGGGCCGCAACGGGATGCACAAGTACAACAACCAGGACCACTCTATGATGACAGCCCTGCTGGCCGTCAAAAATATTCTGGGCGCAAGTTATGATCTCTGGGAAGTAAATACAGACCAGGAATACCAGGAGGCAGGCGGGGCCGCAGCGGGCACCGTCAACGACCCTTTACTGGCTGGCTTGAGGGCCACCCAACCTGTGATTCCAGAGCGTGTCTGAACTCGCGCGGTCACGCCCGCCATCGAAGATGAAAGCGTAAGAGAGACAGGTTTGAAGACCCAGCCACTACTCACAGTCGTCGTCCCTGTTTATAACGGCGGGCCGCAACTGGAAAGATGCCTTGACGCTCTTCTCGCGTCGGATTTTCCCGATTATGAAATCGTCGTCGTGGATGACGGCTCGACGGACGAGAGCGCTTCGCTGGCGCGCGCGCGCGGCGTCTCAGTCCTTCAACTCGATTCACAATCCGGCCCGGCGGCGGCGCGCAACCTTGGAGCCAGCCACGCTCTTGGAAGCCTCATTCTTTTCGTGGACGCCGATGTGGTCGTGCGGCGCGAGACGCTGTCGCGGCTCATCGCGCACTTTAGCGTGGAGGGCGTCGCGGCGGTCTTCGGTTCATATGACGACGCGCCTGCGGCTGCGGGCTTCGTCTCGCAGTACAAGAATCTCCAACATCACTTCGTACACCAGCAAGCGTCTGCGGAAGCAGAGACCTTTTGGGCTGGCTGCGGGGCCATCCGTCGCAAGGCTTTCGCGGCGGTCGGCGGGTTCGACGAGAGCAAGTATAAAAACCCTTCCATCGAAGACATAGAACTCGGCTACAGGTTGCGCCGCAAAGATTTCAAGATCATTCTGGACCGGGAATTACAGGTCACACATCTCAAGAGGTGGACGCTCCACTCGCTGCTCCGCACAGACATCTTCAGACGCGCGCTCCCCTGGTCCAGGTTGATACTAGAAAACGAGGGGATGATTAACGACCTCAACCTGCGCGTCGCAGACCGCGTCTGCGTGGTCCTCACGGGGCTGGCGCTCGCGTTCCTCATGCTCGCTTACTTCTCGATCTTATTCCTCCCGTTGATGCTGGCAGCGCTGGCGGGAGTCTTGCTTCTCAACCATCGTTTCTTCAGTTTCCTCAAGTCGCGGCGCGGCCAATGGTTCGCGCTCAGGTCGTTCCCACTGCTGGCGCTCTACTATTTTTACAGCGGGACCGTCTTCGCTTTTTGTTACTGCGCGCACGTCCTTAGGAATGTTTTCGGAGGCACGCGGTTGGGCCAACAATCTTCTGAGCCTGGACGGGTCAAGGATGCGTCTTGAAATTAAACTGAAGGCTCAGGAGGAGAAGCAGCCCGCCGAATCTCTACGGCTGGCCGTAGAGCATGAGAGACATGCTCTTGAAGACGACCGCGCGTTGTTCGCTGGTTCGGTGGCGTGGAAAGAGTGGAAAGCTCTCCTCGGTTGGACATTACTCGCCTTGCTGTTGAGGCTCTTGCTGGTGTGGCGTTTCGAGCAGGTGATTTCACCGGACGGGGTCGAGTACGTGGCGCTTGGGCGGAGCTTGATGGCGGGGAATTTCCGAGAGGGTGTGAGCACGTACTGGTCGCCGCTCTACCCGCTGCTCGTCGGCATCGCGTCGCTCTTTTTTCGGGACGCTGAATTTGCGGGCCGCTTCGTCTCTGTCATCGCGGGCGGCCTGCTGGTCATCCCCGCTCACAGGTTGATTCGTCACTGGTACGGCGTGCGGGCCGCGCTCATCGGCGCGGGTCTCGTCGCGCTGCACCCTTTGTTGATTTACTATTCGACGGTCCTGCTCACGGAATCAACCTACACGCTCTTTTTCATCTCAGGCGTCCTCGCGGGATGGAACGCGCTCGACAGGGGCAGGGCGCGTTCCTACCTGCTCGCGGGCGCGGCCTTCGGCGCGTGTTACTTGCTCAAGCCGGAGGCGGCAGGGTTCATTCTTTTATTACTCGTGCCGGTTCTGGGCCGCAGGCTTTTTGAGAAAACAGTCTCTCTCAAAACTAACGCGCGCAACGCTCTCTTACTTTGCGCGGGTTTCATGTTGTGGGCCGCGCCTTATCTTGTTTACCTGCGACATGAGACGGACGCATGGAAGCTGAGCACGAAAATCGGCGGGCACATGTGGCAGGGCAGCCGTCTGGCTGCGGGAGAACACGCGCCAGCCAGCATCCCTCTCATGCCCGGCATGACGACCGCCCTCGTGCAACTGGTGAAGGCTCTGCGATTCGAGTATGAAATCTTTAACCTCATCTTCCCGCCCGTCTTCGTCCTGTTCGTGGGCATCGGTCTCTTCCGAAATAAATGGACCAGCCGCCGGACATGGCGCGAGTTGTATCTCTTCTCGTTCATCGCGGCGGCGCTGGCGGGCTACGCCGTCACGCTGCCGAACATACGTTTCATCATGCCTTTGCTGCCGCTGCTGTTGTGCTGGCTGTCGAAGGGCATCATAGAGTTTGAAGAGTGGGCGGTCGAGACGCTGCGCGGATTCGACGGCGCGAAAAGTTTTGCGAAGTATCTGAGAAAAATAATCGTGCCCTTCGTCATCGCATGTTTGCTCGCGTCGCTCATCCCGCTCTTCGTCTACCTGCTGCGAGGCGATAAGTGGGGTGATTACTACGGGCAGAAGCGCGCGGGTGTCTGGATTAAAGAGCATGATGCGGCGCGCGCGCCCGTCATTATGTCAACCGTTGCGATTGCGGCTTTCTATGCGGGGGGACGGCCCGTCGCGCTGGTTGACGAAGACTATCAATCGCTCATCGCGCGTGCGCGCGGGGAGGGCGTCGGCTATATCATCGTCAACGAGCGCGACTTCAGATATTTCTCCCTGCGTCCGCTGCTCGACGAACAGAGTTTTCATCCGGGACTCAGGCTGGTCCAATATTTCGCCGAAGCTCCCGGCCACAG
>DASYML010000161.1:0-9818 GCA_036009045.1 Pyrinomonadaceae bacterium | reverse complement strand
CCTGAAGGGGTCTCACCTCAACCTTGCATGTGCGACCCCTCCAGGGTCGGATGCTACGTTGGACCAGGAACCGTGGGCGCTGCCCACGGCTCTCATATGTATCCACTGACGCGGATAACCTTGAAGGGTGTGCTCTGCCTTACATCGAACTCACGTTAGTGAAAACCTTCTTTGCTTTTACTAGCCTCTAGCCTCTAGTACATGGGCCGTGCGACGGTAAGGATGAATACTTCCTGAGCACCTGCGGCCTTTAATGCCTGGGCGCAGGCTGAGACGGTCGCTCCGGTCGTGAACACGTCATCAACCAGCAGGATTCGCTGGTCCTGTATGAGACGTGGACGAGTGACCTTGAAAGCACCAAGCACGCTTTCCCGGCGGGCGCGTGCGTCCATGCCCGCGCGGTGGCGTTCGGTGTGGGTGATGCGAGACAGGCTCCATTGATCGAAGGGCAGAGATGCGCGTCGAGCCAATTCCTGGGCCAGTATTGATGCTTGATTAAAGCCCCGCTCGCGCGCTCGCTCCGTGTGAAGCGGCACGGGCAGAATGCACGTTGCGTGATTGAGCGGCGCGCGCTGCTGTGCTTCAAGCATGAGTCGAGAGAGATGAGAGGCAACGTACGGCTCGCGCTTGAGGGCCAGGACGGACGCGCGCAAGGCTCCCTCGTAAGTACCGCAGGCGCGCGCCGCCGTGAAGGCTTCGGCCTCGCATCTCCTGCAACGCACCAACGCGCGGTCCTCTTCCGGCACTGTGCCTTCCGCCAGCGCGCCGCATTTCCAACATACAATCTCAGAGCCGTCAAAGACACGAGTTTCCCGCCAGCACTCCGCGCACGCCACCCCGCACGCGCGCTCGTCCACGCTCTCCCCGCAGACCGCGCACTCCTGCGGGTAGATAAGCGCCAGCGTAGCGTCGTACAGAGAGATTGTTGTGCTCATCAGTGACATGGATGAGAATTTCCGGCACAGCCTTCAGGTCAGCATCGCCTGCTTAAGCCGGGCTGGTACTCACACGGCGACGACTCGCCCAGCTTATAGCGGTTTGCAGTTGAGTGCGACTACGTGTCAGTCCCGCCTGCTTAAGCTGGGCGGGTCGTGGCTGAGCAAGGAATACCCGCCCAGCTTAAGCAGGCGGGACTGACAAGGACGCTTGCCGCAATGGTCCCATCCAATTGAGAACCGCTATAAGCAGGCGATACTGACTTGAGTTGAACTCATTTGCAAACCGCTATAACGCATCATTATCTCTAACTCAACAACAGTTGAGCGGCGAACATAAAAATGGCCTTCCGGTTTACTAACTCAAAACGGAAGGCCACGGATTATGACACGCCGAAAATTCTTTGGCGACTAGTCTTCGTCTACGGTCAAGAGGCCGCGCTCCTGCAAGTCTTGGCAGCGCAAACAATGACGCGCCCAGGGCACTGCTTCCAATCTCTTTTCCAGGACAGGCTCGCCGCAATGCACGCACTTGCCATACTCGCCCGCTTCTGTGCGCTCCAACGCCTCGTCAATCAATTCAAGCAACCGCCGGTCGTTGGCAGACATAGAGAACAGCAACTCTTTGGTATAAGCATTGGCGGCCATATCCGCAGGGTCCTGCGTCGCTTCAGAGTCCCGCTCGCGGCTGTACATCTCCGCCTCCTGGACCTGCCCGACCAAGCCCTCACGACGGCCCAGCAGTTTATCTCTATAAGTTTTAACTTTTCGCTTATCCATCGTTTTTAATATTCCTCCGGTTCTTATACTCAAGTTTTCAGTTTCGAGTTTACAGTTTTCAGAAAGAAGCAAGTTGTCTTTACTGAAAACTCAAAACTGAAAAACCCTCTTCATTTCTGATACGGCAGCCCATGAATGATGGTGTATGCTCTGTAAATCTGTTCGAGCAATAAGGGTCGGACCATTTCATGCGTCAGCGTCAGGCGGGAGAGAGACCAGCGCATATCAGCACGCGCCGCGACCTCCGCGTTGACCCCGTTATGCCCGCCGACGATAAAGGCAACTTCCCTCTTTCCCTCAACCTGCCATCGCTCGATTTGAGAGGCCAGTTGAGGCGAACTCCACTCGCGCCCCCCGACATCCAACAGGACCACATAAGCCTCCGAATGCAGCGCGCTTATGATGCGCTTTCCTTCCTCCGCGATGCCTTCGCGGGCCAACGCCGCGCGCGAGGCGTTTAACTCCGTCACTTCGCACCGCACGAACCTCGCCAGCCTCTTCAAATACTCGCCCGCGAGCGCCCGCATGTGCTCATTCTTCGTCTTCCCGACCCAGATGATTCGCAAGCGCATAAAAGGCAGGGGCCAGAAGCTTGAGACTGGAGGCTGGAGACTAGAGGCTAGAAAAATAGAAGGACCAGTTTTGTCTTCTTACCAGACTCTAGCCTCTAACCTCCAGCCTCTTTCTTATACCGTGCGAGCTTCTCATAAAGATTCTTCCGGCTGATGCCGAGAAGGCGCGCGGCCTCCGATTTATTGCCGCGCACGGCCTTGAGCGTCTCGCCTATGTAATCGGCTTCGAGTTGGGCCAGCGTCTGCCTGCGCCCGCCTCTCTTCTGCATCTCCACAGCAGCGCGCAGGGCTTCGGGCACATCCGTCTCTTTAATCCGCTCGTCTTGAGCGATGATCGTCGCACGCTCGATGATGTTCGACAGTTCGCGCACGTTTCCCGGAAATTCGTAAGCCTCCAAAAGCGTCATCACTGCTGGCGCGATGGTTTTCAAAGAGCGTCCGTGCTTGACCGCGTAAGTCCGCGCAAAATGTTGGGCCAAGGGCCGTATGTCTTCGCGCCGCTGGCTGAGCGGCGGGACGTGTATACGCACGACGTTCAAGCGATAGAAGAGGTCTTCCCTGAAGTGGCGACGCCTGACAGCCTCATCCAGGTCCACATTAGTGAGCGCGATGAGCCGCGCGTCCACTCGAATGGTGCGTCGCCCGCCCAGTCGCTCGAACTCTCGCCGCTCTATGACGCGCAAAAGTTTCGCCTGCGCGTCCGTCGAAAGATGCGCGATTTCATCCAGCACGAGCGTGCCTTTGTGCGCGGCTTCGAGGCGTCCGGGCCTGCCTTCGGTCGCGCCCGTAAACGCGCCGCGCTCGTAGCCGAAAAGCTCCGCCTCAAGCAATTCGCTCGGCAAAGCCGCGCAGTCAATCTTCACCAGACTCTGCGCCGCACGCGTCGAGCGAGAGTGAATGAATAACGCGAGCGCATCTTTGCCCGCGCCCGATTCACCCGTCACGAGGACGTTGGCATCCGTTGCGGCGACGCGCTCGGCCATCTGTACACAGGCGCGCATCGCTTCGGATTGCGCCACCAACTCGATCACGATTCTCTTCTCAAAGAACTTCCGCCCGCGTCCTGGTCCTTTAATTCGGCGGGCAACTCGACGCGCTTCGCTTCACGCCATAATCTTTCCAGATCATAAAACTTGCGCGATTTATCCTCGAAAACGTGAACGATGAAATCGCCGTAATCCACCAGTATCCATTCCGCAGTGTTGTAACCTTCGACGCGCTCGGCCCGCGTGCCCTGCTTCTTCAACCGCTCGACCACCTCATCCGCGATGGCCTGGACCTGTCGCACGTTCGTCCCGCTGGTGATGAAAAAGTAGTCCGTGAAACTCGCCAACTCGCGCAGGTCCAGTACCACCATGTCGAGCGCCTTCTTATCGCTCGCCGCGCGCAACGCGGTACACAGTCGCTCGTCCAACTCTTCAACACACTCGTCCGCCTGAGTGGCGGCGTTCGTCAAAGGGGTTTCCGCGAGCGGTTTCTTTCCGCTGCTCTGTTCGGGGTGCAAAATCTTTTCTTTAATCGAAGTGTTTTGATTCATACTAATCTCTATAAAGCATGTATTTTTTCATGTACTCCGCCACCGGCGGCGGGACCAGCGCGAGCCATTCTGCATCGCGGCCCTCGCGCACGGCACGTCGAATCCCTGTCGCTGAAACATCCATCAAGACCGCGTCGGTCACGTAAATGCGCGCCCCCTCGCTTTCGTCAATTGCCCTCGCGAGTTCGCCCTGTTCCATCCCTCGCAGGTCCAATAATCGCTCGCGTATCGCGTGCGTGACGTGCGAAGTCTCCAACTCATAACCGGGCCTCGTGACGACGATGTGATCTGTCAGCATGAGCACACGCTCCCACTCGCGCCAGGTCATAATTTCGGACCAGGAATCCGCGCCCATGACGAAGAAGAGCCGCGCCTCCTGCCCCTGTTCCGTTGCCAGACGTGAGAGCGTCTCGACCGTATAAGGTTTTTCGGGCGCATCCAGTTCAACGGTCGAGATACGCAATCCGGCCTCGCCCTGCGTCGCCAGCGCGAGCATCGCGTAACGATGCCAGCCGGGCGTCACATTCGACTCACGCTTGTGCGGCGCGATATGCGCCGGGATAAAAAGAACTTCGTCGAGCGCGAACAGCTTGAGCAAAGACCTTGCGACCGCCAGGTGTCCGACGTGGACGGGGTCAAACGTTCCGCCGTAAAGAGCTATCCGCTTGCGCCGTCCATTCATACGCTTCTCAGGAAGCGAGCCTCTCATCATCATCGTCCGACAATCGAATCGCCGAAGCCTGCGCGTCAATCTCGTCAAGCGCCCGCGCCATCGCCTGGACCAATTCGCGCACGCCCTCCTGCGTCGCCGCAGAGATAGCGTAAAAAGGTTTCGCGTCCTGTGCGGCGCGCGCCCTCAACTGCTCCAACCTCAAAGGCTCGTCCAGCGCATCAATCTTCGTCGCCACGACGATCTGCGGTCTGGCCGCGAGGCTCTCATCGTAAGCAGCGAGTTCTCTATTGATAGTCTCATAATCGCTAACGGCATCGTCGCGCCCCGAAGCGGAAGAGACATCAACCAGGTGAAGCAATAACTTGGTCCTCTCGACGTGGCGCAGAAAGCGGTCGCCGAGGCCCGCGCCCTTGTGCGCGCCCTCGATGAGTCCGGGGATGTCCGCCACGACAAAGGTCCTGTAATCGCCCATATCAACGACGCCCAGATGAGGCTCAAGGGTCGTGAAAGGATAATCCGCGATCTTCGGTTTGGCGGCTGAGATGGTTGAGATGAGAGTTGATTTCCCGGCGTTTGGAAAACCCACCAGCCCTATGTCCGCGAGCAGTTTCAATTCAAGCTGAAACTCTCGCTCATCGCCCGCGCTTCCTTCCTGATGATAACGCGGGGCGCGGTTGGTGGAGGTCGCAAAATGCGAGTTGCCGAACCCGCCGCGCCCGCCTTTAGCGGCCAGCCAGCGTTCGCCGTCACGCGTAAAATCATGGACCAATTCGCCCGTCAACACATCGTAGACCTGTGTCCCGACGGGCACACGCACCACCTTATCCTCGCCGCCATAGCCGTAGCGGTTAGAGCCTTCGCCGTGCCGCCCACGCTCTGCCACATGCTCCGGGTTATAACGCAGGTGCAGCAGCGTATTGAGAGACTCATCCGCTTCGAGCCAGACATCACCGCCGCGCCCGCCGTCTCCGCCGGACGGTCCGCCGCGCGGCACGAATTTTTCACGACGAAAGGCCGTCACGCCGTTGCCGCCGTGTCCCCCTTGAACGCGAATTTTGACTCGATCAATAAACAACTTGGAATTTCAGATTGTGGATTGCGGATTGCGGATTTAAGAAGAGGCTTTCTTTTAAATCCGCAATCCGCAATCCACAATCCGCAATAGTTTAATCCGAATTCTGAAATCCAAAATCGAAAGCGACGCCCACGCTGCTACTGAAAAGACTCTGCGCGGGGCGTCGCATTGATAAACTTGCTTTTGCCGTGGCCCTATGCGGCAGCGGCAGCCGCTGGTTCGGGCGTGCCCGATTCCTGGGCCGGATAGACGCTGATAAACTTGCCGCCGCGTCCTTTGTCTTCAAACTTGACGAAGCCCTCTATGAGCGCGAACAGCGTATCGTCCTTCCCACGCCCGACGTTCTTGCCCGGCTTCCACTTGGTCCCACGCTGCCGCGCCAGAATATTTCCGCCCAGCACTCTCTCGCCGCCGAATTTCTTGAGGCCCAATCGTTGCGAATTTGAATCGCGTCCGTTACGCGAAGAGCCAACCCCTTTTTTATGTGCCATCGTAAAACTCCCAGAAGCAGAGGCTAGAGGTTAGAGGCTGGAGACTAGTAAAAGCATCTATCTTTTACTGTCCCCTACCCCCTGCCTCCTGGTCTCCGTTGTTTATCCGATTGAATCAATCTTGATCGTCGTATAGTCCTGACGGTGTCCCTGCGTGCGCTTGTACTGCTTACGACGCTTCTTTTTGAAGACGATAATTTTCGTGTCTCGACCGTGGTCCACGATGGTCGCCGCGACGCGTGCGCCGTCCACGAGGGGCGTGCCGAGCCTTGGCTCGCCTTCGCCCGCGATCATCAACGCGTCCAGTTCGATGGCCGCGCCAGCTTCTTGATCCAGCATGGGCACGCGCACGCGCTGTCCCTCTTCGACGCGAAACTGCTTGCCACCGATCCTGATAATTGCATAAGCCATAATCTTCTCTCGTTGCCTCCACTACCGATGAAACCCACTCACCATAGAAAAGTCGTTTATTATAAGGGTCTTTGCGACGCTCGTCAACGCGCGCGGGCGGGTATTCCGAGCGGTCCATTTCCGCCATTTTTCGACAAAAATTGGTCCATAAATTTGGTGGAAAATTCGCCCGCGCGAAAGTTCGGATCATCCATGATTTTCAGGTGCAGCGGAATCGTCGTGTTGATGCCCTCGACGACCATCGCTTCCAGGGCGCGTCGCATCCTGGCAATCGCCAGTTCGCGCGTGCGCGCATGGACGATGACCTTGGCGATCATCGAATCGTAATATGGCGGCACGGTGTAGCCTGGATAAACCGCCGTGTCCACGCGCACGCCGGGACCGCCCGGCAAGTTGAAAGCCGTAATCGTCCCCGGCGAGGGCGCGAACGTTTCGGGATGCTCGGCGTTGATGCGACACTCTATCGCGTGACCGACGATGAGCACGTCGTCCTGCGTATAACCTAAAGACTCACCCTCCGCGATGCGTATCTGTGTGCGCACGATGTCGGCCAGCGTGACCATCTCCGTCACCGGATGCTCGACCTGTATGCGCGTGTTCATCTCCATGAAGTAAAACTGCTTGTCTTCGTCAAGGAGAAACTCGAACGTGCCCGCGCTGGAATAGCCTATACGCTTGCAGGCATTGACCGCTGCTTCGCCCATGCGCGCGCGAAGGTCCGGCGTCAGGACTGTCGAAGGGGCTTCCTCAAGTAGTTTCTGGTGGCGACGTTGAATCGTGCATTCGCGTTCACCAAGATGGACGCAGTTACCATATTCGTCCGCAAGGACTTGTATCTCTATATGACGCGGGCGCTCTATATAGCGTTCTATGTAGACATCGCCATTTTTGAAAGCGGCTGCCGCTTCGCTTGAAGCCGTCTCCAAAGCATGGCCCAATTCCTCTTCCGCGCGGACGATACGCATGCCGCGACCGCCGCCGCCCGCAGAGGCTTTGACGATGACGGGGAAGCCTATCTCGCGCGCGAGGCGCAAGGCTTCTTCTTCGGATTCGAGAGGCTCAGGACTGCCGGGCAGGATGGGCACGCCCGCTTCCTCCATCGTCCGGCGAGCTTCCACCTTATCACCCATTATGCGTATGACATCGGCTTTTGGTCCAATAAACTTGATGTTGCAAGCCTGGCAGATTTCGGCGAAATAAGCGGATTCAGCGAGAAAGCCATAGCCCGGATGAATCGCGTCCACGTTGGCTATCTCGGCGGCGCTGATGATGGCAGGGATGTTCAGGTAACTCTGCGCGGAGGGCGCGGGGCCTATGCAGTAAGCCTCATCCGCAAAGCGCACATGGAGCGAGTCGCGGTCGGCGGTCGAGTGAACCGCGACCGTCTTGATGCCCATCTCCTTGCAGGTCCAGATAATCCGGCACGCAATCTCTCCCCGGTTGGCGATCAGTATCTTGTGAAATTTGCGTGTGCCCGAAGTCATAAAAACAGTGATGAGTGACAAGTGACGAGTGACAAGCAGGAACAAGCATTTAACTTGTCACTCGTCACTTGTCACTTGTCACTGCTTTCTCATTTTTTAATCCCGAAGAGCGGCTGGCCGTATTCGACCGGCTGCCCATTCTCGACGTAAATCTTGACCACTTCGCCGCTCGTCTCGGACTGGATTTCGTTCATCAATTTCATCGCCTCTATGATGCAAACGACCGTGTCGTGTTCGACGCGGCTGCCGATGCGGATGAAGGGGTCCGCCGTCGGAGAAGGCGAGCGATAGAACGTTCCGACAATCGGGGAAGTGATGATGTGCAGGTCCTCGTCGGCGGAGGCGGCGGCTTCTGCCTGCGCGCCCGGATGCGGCGGCGTCGCGGCGTGTGAGCCTAAAGTGCTGGCCCCGGCGGCCGCCGCACGAGCATGAGAGGCATCGTGTGCGGACGCGTGCGGCGTCGGCGTCTCATGGATTGAAGAGGAGGATTGCGAAGTCAGGTTGCGGCCCAGGTGTATGCGAAACTCGTCGCGCTCGAACTCGAACTCTGTGAGACCGTGCTCTGTAAAGAGTTCCATCAGTTCGCGCAACTCTTCCATGTTGAGCGAAGTTTCCGGGCGCGGCGGTTGCGGATTGTGCGGGCGGCGACGGCGATGGCGCGAGCGTTCACTGCCGCCACTACTGCCACTGCCGCCAGTGCCGCCAGTGCGACGGTCACGCTCCTGTTGTTTCTCGCTCGATGAACGTTCTTCGCTTGATGGTTGCTGCGATGTTCCCTGGTCGCTCATTCTCTTTTGGACTCCAAGAGTGGGGCCGGTCAAAAAAATCTATGGCCCTTTCTCTGAAAGTTATTAAGCAAAGCGAAAGCCCCAGCCGTCTTTGAAAGTGTCGCGCCGACGGACTATGGGGCTTGCTGCGGTCGGCTCTGCGCACGCTTTAGTCAAAAAGAGAGCGTGCGCCGCTCGATTAATAAATTCCTGGTCCTAATTTTCGGTCTTCTTCTCGTTGGCGGTTGATTCCGTTTGTTTGGCCTGGCGACCACCCTCCGGCTCGTTGTCATTCAATCCCGCGCCGGTTGATGCTTCGCCCTTGCCACGCGCCTGCGTCGTCTCATCCTTCTCGAAAGTCTTGTCGGCCTTCTTGCCGCCGCGACGAGCAGTCTGCGTTGACTTAGCCTCGCTCGCTTTGGCGGTCTTTTGTTTGCCAGTGCCTGCGGACTTGGCGCGCTTGTTCGACGCTTCTATGGCCTCGCGCTCGCGCGGGTTGTCCACGAGTTCGATAATCGCGAGTTCGGCGTTATCGCCGTCGCGCCTGCCGAGTTTGATGATGCGCGTGTAACCGCCCGGACGATCCTTGAAGCGTTCGCCGAGTTCGTCAAACAGACGCTTGACGGCGGCGACTCCCGCCGTGCGCGGCGCACGCATCTGCCCGCGCTGCCCCGTCGAAGCGGACTGCTGGCGATTGCCCGCATGGAAGAAGGTAGCGGCCTGACGCCGCAGATGCACGGCCTGCACTTCCCTGCTGTCGCCTTCCAGACTCTGCGCCTTACGCGAGAGCGTGATGGCGCGCTCGACAAACGGGCGCAATTCTTTTGCCTTCGGCAAAGTTGTAACGATGCGTTCGTCTCGCGCGTTGATTAGAGAGGTCGCCAGGTTGCGTAGCAAGGACATGCGATGCTCCGTCGTGCGACCCAATTTGCGATGTGCCTTTAAGTGTCTCATATTCAATTTCGGATTGCGGAATTCGGATTGCGGATTAGCATCTGGATTATGATGGGCAAAGCATTCAACGTAGCATGCCTCTCATCTTTTAATCTGCAATCCGAATTCCGCAATCCGCAATCGCCTCAATCGCCTTATT
>DASYML010000160.1:0-18384 GCA_036009045.1 Pyrinomonadaceae bacterium | reverse complement strand
AAGTCAGAGCGAACCATTCAAGCTTATCCCCGCAGGGGATACATATGATAGCCGGGGGCATCGCCCCCGGTATGCTCACCATAAAGCAATTCGACCCTGTAAGGGTCGCACCTCAACATTGAGTGTGCGACCCTTACAGGGTCGGATTTTATTCTGGACCAGTAACCGGGGGCGACGCTCAGGCTTGCCCCGGCTCTCATATGTATCCACTGGCGTGGATAAGCTTGAAGGGTGTGCTCTGCCTGACGTCGAGCTCACGTTAGTTAAAACATCTTCGCTTTCCCAGCCTCCAGTCTCAAGCCTCTAGCCTCTGTTCAGAGTGCGGTCAATGTTGAGCGAGCGGATGGCGGCGTCTAATTCCTGTTGGAGCCGTGCGCGTTCGTCGCTGGCCTGCTGGCGGTCCTTTGTAAGTTGTTCGAGACGCGTTTCCTGTTCGCCAGCTTTGGCGACGTAGCGCGCGATGAGTTGCCTGGCTTCGGCTGTGGCGGTCAGCGCTTTGATGTTTTCGCGCAGACGTTGCTGGTCCTGCGTAATCGCTTCCACCTCTTTATCAATGGCTGCGAGGCGCACGTCCACAGAAGTGATGCGCGTCTTGAGATCAATGATTTTTTCAAGCGCGGCGCGCGTCGCGTCGTCCACGTACCGGCGCGAGATAAAGAGTTCGAGCGTAGGACGATTCAAATCCGTGAGCGCGTAGGTCTCCATCAACTCCTGTCGCTCCGCGACGTTCAACGCGAACGCTTGATGCGGTTCGAGCATGACGCGAAAGCGGTAATGAGTGCGGCTCTTGCCGTCCGGCTTGGGCGTGTCATCGGACAGCGTCCAACCCGCGCGGATGGGATGCTCTATGTAAATCAGGCGCGGGTGCTCCGTCTGGTTCGTCAGCGTGTACGTCTTCCTGTTCATCCCGTAATAATGGACCTCCAGGACGCCCCCCACGGTGCGTACGAAAAGAGTCGGCGAGCGGTCCTCCTTCGCGCGCACTGTGACGAGCGTGCCGAGGTCCAGCGCGAATGAGATTAATCTCTGCTCGCCCGGTTTGAGTCTTTCGATTAAGGCTTCGCCAGCGTAGGCGTCGCCGTCTATGACCGTCATCGAGCCGTCTTCGAGCGTCAGCGCGGAGCTATTACGCAAGAGCATTCCGCTCATCGGGCGGTCCGCCCGCGCCGTCTCGTTGAAGATGGAAACGCGCTCGCCTTCCATGCGCGTTTGCAGGATCGGAATCAAGGCCGAGCGGTCGCGGCGCACAGTCACAGGCTGGTCAATGCGATACTCGAAGAGGTCTCCGATCTCGCTTCCCGTCGCCGCCGTCTCGACGGACTTATCTTCTATGATGGCATCGCTCAGAGATGTCGCGGTCTTCTCCTCGCCGCTCGCGCCATTGAGCAGGAGGTTGTTCGCCATCGCGTTTCTGCCTCTCATGGAGATTCCGGGAGCGGCCACCGGCGCAGGTGGTTCCGCCGTGACGGTCACTAATTCGCTGCTTCTGTTAACTCCGCTCATAGTCCTGCTGCCCAACACTACGTTCTCGCCCGGTTCGTAAACCTGCGGGTTGAGCCGCAAATCTTCCGGCATCGGGACGACCGGACGATAACGATAGAAGGGCTTTTGAATCGGTTGGATGAAAGAGATGGGAGTGCCTGAGACGAGCGAGAGTTGGACATTGGTCCAATCCTCTTCGCTCACGTTATCCACGATGGCCCAGCCTTGAAAGAAAGGCTTGCCCGCCGAATCCAGCACGACGCGATACGTCGTCTTCCAGATCGGCGCGGCGACTGTATAACTGACGACCATCTCTCTGGACCCCGCGCCGTCGGACGTGACCGTGATGGTCTTCGCATCGCGCCTTCTGGCAGAGGCCGTTGCGCTGGCGAATTCGCTGACATCCCTCCGCGCGCCTTCGTCCAGAAGACGCACGGAGCGCACCTCCGCCAGATCAAAGCTCGCCAGTTCGCCATTCTCGGAAGCGATGACGAGCGCATGCGTCGTCAACGCGGGCTTGTCCGCATCAATCTGCGACTTGCGTTCCTCGACCGTCAGAATCGAACCGCTGACAGTGCGCGCATTCGTCGTGACCGTGACGCGCGCTCCCTGCAACTGGCTCAGAACTCCCGCCAGCCCGCCCTGCAAATCGTTATCCGTCTCCGATTGAATCGTGAAGGGAATGTCCGCCATCCGCGCCGCAGGCGGGGCCGACGAATTATAACTGACTGCGCCGATGCGTCCCTCTCCCAGGTCCAGCACGACCATAGATTTGAGCACGTCGTCCACCTGCGATTGCTTGAAAGAGAGATTGACTTCGGCATGACCCGTGACCGCGCCCCGCCGCTCTATATAGGCGACGCCGTTGCTGTAGAGAGTAATGCGACGAATCGGCAGCGTCTGCCCCGCGACCTGCGCCGCGACGTTGGCCGCCGCCGGGCCGACGGGATTAATGGACCGCCGCGAATGCCTTACTTGCGCCTGCGCGCCCACAGTCGAAAACATGAGCAGGACGATGACCAGTGGCTTGAATTTCATGAGATACGCTCCTGTGTTGTGCAGAGAGTTTGAAGGATAAGAAATACAGCGGCATTACTGAACGCCCTGTAGAGAACGCAACAGGGCTGACTGCTTGCGTTTGTTACCGCTTGATTGATGCTCGCGCGATGAGGTGTGGTTGACCGCCGTCGAGAGCCTCGAATAAATATTAAGGCTTCAAGATGGATAAGGGAATCTTTTCTTTGCGCCTTTGCGTGAGCAATTGGTTCACGCAAAGGCGCAAAGCTCGCAAAGAAGGACGCGAAGAAGGATGCAAGATAATAAAGCTCTCAAGCCTTTTCCAGTCCCGCGTATTTTTCAATCAGTTTCTTCTGCCCGAAGCCCGGAAAGCTGACCGTCAGTTTCGCCGAATCGCCAGCACCCTCGCGGCGCAGGACCAGCCCGCGACCGTACTTCGGGTGGCGGACGTGCGTGCCGGGCGCGAAGTCGCCGCCCGCGACTGCCTTCGATGAAGACGCGCCCGATGATGTTGGGCGCGTGGCGTTTGAAGAACTAGCGTCCGCGCCGGATGAAGGGCGGCGTTGGAGGGTCGGCTCATCCTTCGGGGTCGAGGTTGATGAGCCGAACTGCTGCCCGCGCTTGCGGAAAAACTCCGCGATGGAATCCACGCTGTCGTAAGTCTTGCCTGTATATTTAGTCCGCTCAGAAGCGGCATCGTTGGTCAGACCCTTGAGAGCGCGCGCGGCGTGCTTGTTCTCAAGCGTCGAAGAGTTGCGCGCGAACGAGAGCCATGATGGTCCGCGCGAGAGGTCTTCCATCAGTTCGAGCGGCATCTCGTTCAAAAATTGCGAAGGCTCGGAGGCCATCTCTTCGCCATAGACGCGGCGCTTCATCGCGTGCGTGACGTAGAGAAATCTTTCGGCGCGCGTGATGGCGACATAACAGAGCCGACGTTCTTCTTCGAGTTCCGCAGGGTCCTTGACCGCGCGCGAGTGCGGAAACAGACCGTCCTCCATCCCGACGATGAAGACCAAAGGGAACTCCAATCCTTTCGCCGAGTGGACCGTCATCAACGTCACGGCGGCGTCGCGCTTATACTGGTCCACATCCGAGACGAGCGCGGCGTGGTCTATAAAATCGCGCAGGCCCTCCTCCTCCTGCTCGTCATAATCAACGGCGGCGTTGACCAGTTCCTGCAAGTTCTCAAGGCGCGCTTCGGCCTCTTCGTTGTTCTCTGACTTGAGCGCGTTGGCATAGCCCGTGTCGAGAATCGCCGCCTTGACGACATCGGAGACGGGCGATTCCGAGCGGCCCGCCGCATTGGTGATGCTGACGAGGTCCGTGATGATCTTCCTGAAATTCTTGAGAGCGCTGACGGCGCGCTGGCTCAGTCCGTCCGGGTGCTCCGTGAGAATCGAAATCGTCTCCCAGTGAGAGACGCCGTAATCTTTGGCGCGACGGTCAATCTCGTCTAAGGTCTGTTTGCCGAGACCGCGCGGCGGGCTGTTGATGACGCGCAGGAGCGCCATCGAATCGTGCGGGTTGAGCGCCAGTTTGAGATAAGAGATGATGTCGCGCACTTCCGCGCGTTCGTAGAAGGAGAAGCCGCCGACGATGTTATAGGGGAGCAGCGCGCGGCGCAACGCTTCTTCAAAGACGCGCGATTGCGCGTTGGTCCTGTAAAGCACGGCGGCGCGTATATTCGGCTCCTCGCTGCGATGGTCGGTAATTTTCGCGGCCACGAAACGCGCCTCCGCGTCACCGTCGAACGCCTGATAATAACGTATCCTCTCGCCCGTTGGATTACTGGTCCAGAGATTCTTGCCCTTGCGCTCCTTATTGTTCTTGACCACCGCGCCCGCCACGTCAAGTATGTTCTGCGACGAGCGATAGTTCTGCTCTAACCTGATAATCCTCGCGTTCGGGTAGTGCTGCTCGAAGTTGAGGATGTTGGAAATATCCGCGCCTCTCCACTTGTAAATTGAGTTGTGTGTGAAGATGCCGCCAGCCACAAAATTATGAGTGCGTTCGATATTGAAGTCGTAAACTTTACCTGTGTACATCCAACGCTCGATTGATACTACTTCGTCCAGTTCGATGCCGTTGCTTGTATATACATAGACAGCCATGCCCGGTTGCACATGTGAGGCCGGAGTGAAATTAAGAAACAAGCTCTTGAGGAAGCCTGCCCTGCGGCGTAGATTAACACTGCCGAGGGCTTTATTAACTTGCTTATAAAGCCCCTCGATCTTTGCCATATCGTTGGAGACAACCCGAATCCGCCAACCATCCTTTTTCCCGGCGGTGACAGGAAGATTGGCCCGGCGAAGACATGCTTCATCTGCTTTATCCGAACCCGTCACCTCGCAGTAATGCCCGCCTCCTCCATGCCGACCATCCTTACATAAGGTGACAGTAAAGTTACGTCGCCTTTTGGTTGTGCAACATCGGGGCATATGATGCGGAAACTCCATCAGCATATCCTTCGCATCAAGGAGTCTTGCCGCACTACTCTGTGTGTCAAGCATGGAGAATAAGCGGTCGAGCTCATGCTGCTGCAATTTAGAACCATCAACTGATTTAAAGAGACAGGTCGGCAATCCGTAGGAGGCTGAGTAATATTGCTCCCAGAATCTGGCCTGTGCTTCAGAATCACAAGTCTCCAGTACCCAGATAGCATCGGCGTTTTCCTGATTGGTCCGTTGTTTCAATCCCAGGCTGGGGATGTCCGCCGCGTATTTGCGATAACGTCGAGTGACGCCGACGCGAAACCCCATATTCTCTTTATGCATTAAATAAGTGAAGAAGAGTTCATCACCCTTGAGCAAGTAATTGGCAAAGTGTATGTGCTCCGGCGTCGTTGTCAGTGTGTACCCGCGCCTGGTACGAATGGTGAATACCGGTCGGTTGACTATCTCACGTTTAAATATTTTTGTGACAGGATAAAATGAAGTAGACCCGCCACCCTTTGCCGTTAAAACTCGGTCGCCGACAACTACATCTTCAGCTTTGATGACTCCTCTTTCGCAAAGCACAGGTGTCCCTTCAACAATACATTGATCCTCGTCACCGACGACGCAGATGTTCTGTTGCTTCTCTGTGAGAAAACGTATTAAGGCGAACTGGAGAGAGTTGGTGTCCTGGTATTCGTCAACGAGGATGTAGCGGAATCTTTCGTTGTAGTATTCGCGGACCTCCGGGACGCGGCGGAGGAGTTGGACCGTCTTGATGAGGAGGTCGTCGAAGTCGAGCGCATTGTTGCTGCGGAGGCGTTCTTCGTAGAGACGAAAGACGCGGGCGATGGCCGCGCGTTTCTCGTCGCCGTACTCGACGCGCGCGCCGTAGGTCTCGGCATCCTCGCCGCGATTCTTGGCGCTGCTGATGGTGGCCTGGACCGCGCGTTGGCCCAACTGCTTATCGTCGTAGCCGAGGTCTTTGACGCAGGCTTTAATCAATCGCTGCGAATCATCCTGATCGTAGATGGTGAAGGAGCGCGTGTAGCCTTCCTTGAGCGCTTCTATATTCCGGCGCAGGATACGCACGCAGAGGCTGTGAAAAGTGGAGATGAGAGGCGCGCTGGTGAGACCCCTGCCTTTGAGGAGTTGCTCGACGCGGTCGCGCATCTCGCCTGCGGCCTTGTTGGTGAAGGTGACGGCCAGAATGTTGTAGGGCTGGACGCCGCGCTCCGCGATGAGATAGGCGATGCGATAGGTGATGACGCGCGTTTTGCCGGAACCCGCGCCCGCCAAGATGAGTAGCGGGCCTTCCGTTTCGGCGGCGGCCTCGCGTTGCTGCGGATTTAACTGTGCGAGAAAGTCCATAATAAGAGTCAGGAGTCTGAGAGTCAAAAGCAAGAACCTGTCTTTGACTCTCAGATTCCTGACTTATTCCTTCACTTTATCAATTTCTGAATGGCCTTGAATTGTTCATGCCTGGCGTCGCGCAGGAGTTCAAAGAGGGCCATCTCGATTGAGGATGGCAGCGCGCCGCTCCCTTGCATCTTCGCCAGGGCGAGCGCTTTGTTCTGCGCGGTGCGGGCGGTGATGCCGTCTATTAAGAGATGCACTTGAAAGCCACGGGCCAGCAGGTCGTGCGTGGTTTGATTGACACAGATGTGCGCCTCTATCCCGCAGACGAGAAGCTGTCGCGCGCCCGTGCGTTCGAGTTCGGTCTCGAAGGCGGGCGCGCCGCAGGAGCTAAAGGCTGTTTTTTCGATAATGACCGGCGCGGGCGGCAGGACGGACTTAATCTCTTCCGCCGTGTGCCCAAGGCCGCGCGGGTATTGCTCCGTCAGGATGATGGGCAGGTTCAAAAGTTGCGCGCCCTGCGCGATGATGGCGATGCGGGCCGCCGTCGCGGCGAAATCACTTATCGCGGTGCGAAAGGATTCCTGCATGTCTATGATGATGAGCGCCGACTGGCCTGCGTCGAGCGTGTTCTGGTGTCGCATTAGTTTTCTTCCCCGGAAAACATTTAAGCATATGACGCGCGGGAGACAAAACCTGCACGGGAAATCAAAACAAGCCTAACGCAACGAGCATGAGTAGTGGTTCAATTTAGCTTGAGCGAATATGAAAGAGTTATTCAACACAGAGACACAGAGAGCACAGAGGATGCACAGAGATAAGCATGCAATAACTCTGTGCTGACTCTGTGCGCTCTGTGTCTGCGGTGGTGAGTCTCACTGTCCCATTCACTCAAGAGCAAACTGGCCCACTATCAGAGCATGGCCCGGCTTGTCACCACACACGCAAAAAGTTTAGATTAACCGTAACGCCAGCTTAGCGTTTGCTGATTCAACTAACCACGTTCGAGAGGAGATGTAGCGCATGCGTGTGCGAAAACTATCGGCGCTCATTTTGTGTTGTCTCTTCGCGACAGGCGCGAGCCTCCATCATCTAAACGGAATGAGCGGCCAAGCCTCCGCACAGTCTTTTATATCTCATGCTCTTGAACAGTCGGAAAGTTTCGGGGCCGTCGTGCCTGCGGCAGTCGAGGGCAAATCCGTGCCCTGGGCTTCCGCGCGTTACACGATAGATGCCGCCGCGAGCCGGTTCATGGTGCGCGCCTTCGCGGGCGGTCTGCTCTTTTTCAAAGGCCACGATCACTTGATAGCGATTCGTGATTTCACGGGTCAGGCGCAGTTGACCCCGGACTCTGTCAGCCCCGCTTCGCTTGAGTTTAACGTCCGCGCGGATTCGCTCGCCGAGACACGCGAAGTTTTCACGGAGCAGCAAAAGCAGATCATCAATAAAGAGGTGCGCGAACTGGTCCTGGAAACGGCGAAGTATCCAACGATTACTTTCAAGAGTACGGATGTGAAGGGCCAAGTGGTGGCCGGAGGAAAGTATCTGGCGAGCATCGGCGGCGACCTCACGCTGCACGGCGTCACTCGTCACGTCAAGATTCCGGCGCAGGTCAGCCTGAGCGGTAAAGACCTCAGAGCAAGTGGTGAGTTCACGATCAATCGCGGCGACTACAAGGTGAACGCGACGAGCGCCCTGCACGGGACGATTCGCGTCAGAGACAAGCTGAGGTTTACGTTCGACATCGTGGCCCATCAAGATTAATCTTGAGCGACAGAAGAGAAGGAGCGTGATTGAGATGGGAGACAAGACCGATAAATGCGAGAACCCGGCCTGCGGCTGCCCCGCGCCGACGGTCGGCGAATATTGTTGCGAGCAGTGCGAGAGGTCTACCACCAAGATGGAGAGTAAATGTCACTGCGGCCACCCGCGATGCGGCAGCGAGTAGCGCGAGAAGTTGTTTTCGACTCGCATCACAGAAGAGCAAAGGGAGGGAAGAAATGCCAGCCATTAAGAATAAGAAGAAGTCTGCTAAGACAGCGAGCAAGAGTAAATCATCCGCCGGAAGCAAGGCGCGCAGGGCAACACCAGGGAGCGCCAGCGCCGCGAATAAAAGGACCGGCGAGGTGAATAAAAGGACCAGCGCCGCGAGCAAGGCTGGACCACAGCGGGAACCGAAATCGCCTCTGCCCGCACAACATCAGGAGAAACCCGGCCTCGAATCTCAACTCGATCCACAGCCCAACTATCAAGCTCCACGCTATCAGGGAGCGGCCAAACTGAGCGGGAAAGTCGCGCTCATCACGGGCGGCGATTCCGGCATCGGTCGCGCCGTCGCCATCCTCTACGCGCGCGAGGGAGCGGATGTCGCCATCATCTTTCTTCCGGTCGAACTGGGAGACGCGGAAGAAACGCGTCGCGCCGTCGAAGCCGAAGGCCGCACGGCGCTGCTTATTCCGGGCGATGTCAGGGAAGCGGAGTTCTGTCGCCGGGCGGTCGCCTCAGTGGTCCAGAAATTCGGACGCCTCGATATACTGGTCAATAACGCCGCTTTCCAACAGCATCAGGACGCTCTTGACGAAGTTTCCGAAGAGCAATGGGACCGCACTTTCAAGACCAACATCTACGGCTATTTTTACATGGCTCAGGCGGCGCTGCCGCACCTTCAACCCGGCAGTGCGATTATCAACACGGGTTCCATCACGGGCCTCGAAGGCAGCAAAGAATTACTGGACTATTCGGCCACCAAGGGCGCGATTCACGCCTTCACCAAATCGCTCGCGCAGAATCTGGTAGAGAAGCGCATACGCGTCAACTGCGTCGCGCCCGGCCCCGTCTGGACGCCGCTCAATCCTTCGGATAAAGAGGCAAAAGATGTCGCCAAATTCGGACAGGACACGCCCATGAAGCGTCCCGCGCAGCCCGAAGAGATCGCCCCCTCCTACGTCTTCTTCGCCTCCGAAGCGGACTCCAGTTACATCACCGGCGAAGTGCTCACACTCCTCGGCGGCGAGACCGCAGCCGGATAGAAATGCAAGGATGAAGGATGAAAGAAGAGCTATGAAAGAATGACTATACGTCTTGAATAGCCACGCTTTCATCCTTCCGTCTTCTTATACCAAATTGCAGTAGCAAGAGAGGTCAGTCCCGCCTGCTTAAGCCGGGCGGGTCTTCAAGGTTGAGGACCCGCCCGGCTTAAGCAGACGGTCCTGGCTGCACGACCTCACGTCATCTCTTTCTACTGCAACTTGGTATTACTTGCTCTTCGAGGCGAGGGATGTCGCAAACTCCGATAGTTGTCGAAAGTTGTCCGCGTGCAGGTCCGCCGCGAACCTTTGCCTAAGCTGTTGGTCTTTGAACCCGGCACCGCCCAGCACGATGGCTGCGCCGAGACGCGCGGCAGTCCGGCGAACCTCCTCGTACTCGCGCGCGGCGCGGTCCGGGTTGTTGAAGACCGTGGATGAGATACAGACCAACGCCGGGGCATGTCGCAGCATCGCTTCGGTGAGCGCGAAGAAGGGCGTGTTGGCTCCGAGGCTGACGGCCAGCCATCCTTCACTCTCCAACAACACTTGCGACAACTGCACTGGCAAATCATGAAAGTCTCCCTCCATGCCGCAGCAGATGGCGACCAGATGGTTGGCCTCATGGGCCAACATGACATCACGCAGCCTGTATACAGCCGTCACCGCCGTGCGCGTCGCCAGGTGTTCCTGAGCCACAGTCAAATCCCCTCGATACCAGAGGTCGCCGACGCGGCGCATCGCTTGAGCGAGAATTTCGTCGAAGATATGTGACAGCGGACGCCCTTGCAAGTACTGTTTGATGAGAAACGAAGCGGCCTCGTCTGCGCGACCCTGGACCAGCGCATCGAACATGTTGAAGGATTTGGCGCTGGCCTCCGCAATCAACTGGCGCTCTGGCAGAGAGACTACGGCGCGGGTTTCGAGTGGGCGGCGCGAGGTCGCTTCAAGGCTCTGGCCGCGCAGGAAGAGCGCGATTGATTCAGGGCGAAAACGCCTGTGCCCGCCCGCCGTTTTCTCAGGATGCAAAAAACGTTTGTCTGCCCAACGCTTGACGGTCGCCTCGCTCACACCCAAAAGACGCGCGACTTCGCCTGTGGTCAACTCTTTCCCGGCCATGCAACACGTCCTTCGCCAGAGATGCCTGCGAAACCATATCTCAACATCCCTTCATCAATCGTTTTCGCACCACTCGCGCGTCACGCGATGCCTGTATTCGAACAGCCTGCGTAATCTCGGAACGATGATGAGAGGCGCTGCGAACTTGCCCAACCATCCGAGCGGAGGTTCGTACTCGATTTCATCGCGCAAGGTCGCGCCCGACGCGTGGGCCTCTATGATGTGGCGATGCTGCCAGCTTTTAAAAGGACCAGAATCCTGCACGTCCTCAAACATGCGCGGCGGGTCATAGGCGGAATGTCTCGCCACCCAGCGCGTCTTGAAGAGTCCAAAGATACGAGTTTCGACGATGGCCCTTGAGCCGACCCGCAAACTTTCAGCGGGCTGTATGACGCGTGCAGACTCCCAGGGCGGAGTCAGACGCTTGAGCGCATCCGGCAATTCATGAAAGGCAAAGACGCGCTCCGGTGTCGCCCGCATCAAACTCTCCTTGACGAACTTCATGAGTCGGACACTTCCCTTTGGGCCAACTTCTCCACAGCCTCTTCGCCGGTCGAGTCGTCAACGCTGACCTCTACTTCATAGAGGCCGGTCCAGACAGTCCCGGCTGCATCCACGATGAGCAGGCCGTCCACGTCTTCGCCTGCGACCCACCCGCGCACGACGCGGTCTGATGTGCTCGCGTGGTCCGTCGCCGGATGCTTTTCCGGCCAGGAGGGAATCTTGAAGCGGACGCTCGTGCCGGGGGGCAACGCTCCCTGCTGACCAGCGGGTTGTCGCCAGAGAGGCCACAAACGCCTTTCGACGGAGACGCGCCATGACACCCCGTCATGCCATGCCTTGTCATCCAGCGCGAGACGCACGATCAAGTGCGCGGGCAGGTAGAGGTCGGACGCGGCGGCCCGCACGCGTTCCGTTGCGCGTGCGCGCGCACGCTCGCCGCTGCTCTTGTTCAGGTCATGATTGCTATGCGCCAGTTCGCTCATAAGATCACCTCTCATGCATCGTGAAATGAAAATCAAGGTTGAAACAATTCGCTCAAAACGCCTATACTGACGCGAAGCATATCACGGACGGTATTTTAATACAACGGCCTGTCGCAATTATTTTAGGATAAGAGAGCAAGAGAGATATTCTCAAATCGCTCAAATCGCTCAACAAGGCTTTCTGGGGAAAATGACTGTTCTGAACTTTAAAGGCTCTTTTGTCGGGCGCGTTTATCTATAGCAGTTTGCAAATGAGTAGGACTCAGGTCGGTACCGCCTGATTCAGCCGGGCGGGTCATGCTGGACCAGAAACCGGCCCGGCTGAAGCAGGCGGGACTGACATGGACGCTGTGCCGTTGCGCGTCCATGCTATTGCATACGGCTGTACAGGGAAGCTGTCGGGCGAAGCATTGATTCGATTTGTCAGGCTCAGCGAATCTTGCCTTCGACGAAGGGCACTTCAAATACTTTACTGTGCTGGATTGGCCCGTGCCCGAAGAAACCGTCTTCGCCGAACAGTTCGCCGTGGTCGGATGTGAGGGTGATGTATGTGTCCTGTGGGACCAGATCGAAGAGTTCTTCTATCACTCCGTCCAGATACTTGACCGCGCGGATTTGACGGTCGCGTAATTGGTCCAGCTTGACCTGATCGAAAAACTTTTCCTCTTCAACGGCCAGTTTGCCGCCGACGACGTGTTCATCCAGATGTTTGAAGACGCCGTGGACGCCGCTGATGCGCGGCCACTCTTCCGGCGGCTCGTCCGGCAGCGCGTAAGGATAGTGAGTCTCTCCGACGTTGAGTAGATAGAAGGAGCGCTGGTCCTCTTTGAAAGTCATCTGGCTTAACATCGCGCGCATGTCGTTGTGCTTCTCCATCAACTCAAAGGTGTCGAAGCCGTTATTAAGGATGGTCATCGGATTCAAGACCGGCAGCGAGACCATCGCGTGTGTGCTGTAGCCCAGTTTCTCCTTGAGGAATGCCGGAAAATATAGTTTGGGAATGAGGGATTTGAACTCGATACCTTCCGCGCCCAACCTTTCATTGAACTTGAGAAAATCTTTCTTGTAATACTCTGAGGCGAAGACGTTGCTGGGGCTGGAGTGAGGCAGCAGCCCTGAGAGCAGATTGTAATGAGAGGGAGCGGTCCATGAAGCATAGGACCAGCGCTGCTCGATTTCGCCGAGCCGCTTGATGTGCTTCAGCCCGGCTTGCAAGAAGGAGTCATAACGACAGCTATCCAGAATGATTAAAACGAAGTTGTTGCGAGGTTGCGCTTTTGAAACTGACACTGGTCCCTTTTCCCGGCACGAGTATCTCAAGAATCAACTCGGCAGATTGATAAATTAAACCCCGGCCCACTGCTAAAATTTTGCGTGCGCTCAATCCCGCTCCCCGTCCGTGCGAGAGGGTTCGCGGGAACGCTCGAAAAGTTCCGGCTCCGCTGGCCGGGCCGGATGGTCCGAGGCGAGAGGCCGTGGGCCGGATGAATTATTCTCGGACCAGAATGCCATCCGGTTTATTTGTGGTCCTTTATAAGAGACAAACTTTCTCTCAGCGGCCCTTCCGACCCTTCCTGGCTCTTCGCTTGCTGGCTCTGCTGGCTTTGGCGACGCCTCTGCTCCTTTGCGGCTCTGAATCCGACCCCGCCGCTTTGTCACCGGAGCCGCTGTCGGCCCCTGCCTCCGCTTCCAACTCTTCCTGCTCAGCGGTGATTTCCGTGGGGTCATAAAGCGACAGCACCTGCGAGCCGCTGTCTTGCAGCCTTCTCCTTAAAGAGTTCTCAATCTCTTGATGATTTCTCAGCAGGCGGTCAAGTTTCTCTTTGTGAGCCTCAACGGCTTTTTGTGCTCGCTCCAAACCCCTGCCACCAGCCGCGCCCCCTGCGCGTCCGGTCATACCGCGTCCCTCTGCGCCCCGCGCTCTGTTGCTGATCTGCTCCTCCGCTTCGCCCGCGCTCGCGAGAGCCTGATTCAACTGTTCTTTACGGGCGGACAGCGCTTGCTGGATGCGTTGCAGCCTTCTTTCACGCAACACGCCGCGCCTGCTTGGCTGGCGGGAGCCTTGGGCCAGTGCCTTTCGCAAGTGTGCCTTCCGCAACCTGGTCTGCCTGATTTTCACCATCAGGTCTTTCCTGTGCAATCCACCAAAACCTCTTTTCATGACAGTCAACCTCCGTTTTTGAGAGACCACTTAAACATCATACGGAACTGCCGAGATGACCTTGAGGGCAGCGCCTTCTTTTGAGCGCCCGCACGACGCCGTAGATGTTCATCATAACCCAGGGACGGCTGCCGCCACTCTCGCCTTCGCTCGCATCGGCTCTCGCCTGCCGTCCGCCGCCATCGCGGACTTTGTAAGTCAAGAGAGGGAGAGAGAACGCGCCGCGCCGATCAGACTAATGGCCCGCAGTCGTGTATACGGACTGGCCGCGCCTTCTGCGCCGGAGACCGGTCCTTGCGACCAACATGCTCAGACGCGTACCCCTACCTGATTCCAGGCATCACGCACCGCGCTCTGTTCCGTGCTGTTCGCGCCGTATAACCTACCGGCGATTCTAACCGTCAGGCGAGCGAAGTCTTTAAACTGCGCCTTGGATTTCAGCATCGGACTGCACAGCGTTTCGTACCAGATACGACCGGGAGCCTCCCAGGCATATCCGCCGATGCTCGTCGCCGCCAGGTAGAAAGCATGATTCGGAATGCCGGAGTTGGTATGAACGCCGCCGTTGTCCTGAAAGGTGCTCACGTAGCCGCTCATGTCTCCGGGCTGGTCGTCCTTGCCCAGCACGGGGTCGTCATAGGCCGTGCCCGGAGCCTTCATGGACCTCAGCGCGACGCCCTGGACGCCCTCTGCCAGAAGACCCTCTCCGATGAGCCAGTCCGCTTCATCCGCCTTCTGATTCTTCTTGCGCTGTTTGACCAGCGAGCCGAAGACATCCGAGATGGATTCGTTGAGCGCGCCTGACTGTGCCCAGTAGATGAGATTGGCTTCGTACTGAGTGACCCCGTGCGTCAACTCATGCCCTGTGACATCAACCGCGATGGTGAAGCGATTGAAGAGCGTGCCGTCGCCATCACCGAAGATCATCCTGTGCCCGTCCCACTGTGCGTTGTCATAGTCTTTGCCGAAATGGACCGTGGCGTTGAGGACCAGTCCTTTATCATCAATCGAGTTACGGTCAAACTCTTTCAGATAAAGATCGTAGGTGTCGCCCAACCCGTCGTATGCTTCGTCCACTGCCGCATCGCCAGTCGCCGCTTGACCTTCCGAGCGCACCAGTTCGCCCGGCAGTTTCTGCATGTTGTTTGCGGTAAAGATATTACGCTGCTCTTCACCGACGGTCGCTCTTCTACGCTGCCCCAGTCGCCGCAGCCTTTGTCTTTCATAAACCTGTCGCGCCCCTTCGCTGTTGGCGATGCGCGCGATGTGTAAGGAATGGGAGACGCTGGAGGTGAGCATGGCCGCTTTGAGCAGGCGCATCATGTTGACGTTCCTGCCCGTCACGCCCAGTAATTTACTATCGTCTGCATTGAGCACGATGTTCTCTAACATGCGAGGCGGCAGGATGCAGTAGATAGAGCAAGGATGAATCATCGGATTGTACATATGCAATTCTTCCTCTCTGCCAGGAGATGGCTCGTAAAGGGTTATGCGAGGGACCGTCCCATGGCTCCGTGAGTGCTCAGGTTTTAGCCCGGCAGCAGGTATCAAACGAGGTTAGCAAGGAGCACGATTACAGACGAGTGACGAGAAAGTAGACCCGTTATGACAAAAAGTCAATAAAAAAATTAGCGCGAAATATATGCGGATTGGACCAGTAAAAAATTATGATAATAGCCCACAAAAAAATAAGTTTTTGGATGGTTCAGAAAGATGTTGACATCCGCATTACAATACAATATGTTGTCAGTGTTTCAGCAATGTGTGAAAGAATTGACAGATCCAAAATAGCTGATCTCATCAGCCTGACGAAGATAAATGGACCAACAAATTCCCATCACCGGAATAAACTCTAACCCTCGCTTAACAGTGTCCTCGCTAACCAGGGATAATCGTTGTTATAGAGTTAAATCCGTTGAGCATTGTTATCGCGCCGATGCTTTGATGCTCTCTTGATAATGCTCATCACTGGCAACGCGCCGTCATCAAAGTGGGTCGCAAAGTTTGGCCTCACTGGAGGTGATTAAGACATGGCCCGCTCCGACGAAAATCTCCAATTCCCTCGCAAAAACCCTAAAAATGCCATTGCTGTGCCGGACCACAGATCACCCGGCCCGCGCGCATCCCGCCCAGAGCATCTTCGTTTCGCCCTAACGAATCACCATTAGGGTTTGAGCGAAAGTCTTTTGTTGGCCCAGGGTTTAGTGAACCAAAGGCGCATAGTCTTTCGGGCAGCATCGTCGGTAAATTTATTGATTATCACAGGCCCGCTCTTGAAGGATGAAGCGCTTTTATTTATCGAGGTTGTCAATGATGAAGTTGAAGAATTTGAAAGGCACGCGGCTCCGCATAGTCTCGCGTTTGCGTGGTTGATAGAGGCCACAGGTGAGGTTTCGATTTTGAAGCTTATACAAACTTTTTTCGTTGAAAATTGTAGGTCCAGTTTTAAATAATTTGCTGGTCCAATTTGATAGAAAGTGTGAGGCGGATTTGATAGGTTATGATAAACGTGGACGCAGGTTGTCATCACAGTCAGCGGTAGCAGATATGATATGTCTATTTCTTGACAGCAGTAATAGTGCAGGCATCACAGTTCACTCTGGAAGCTTGTTTACTATGTCCGGTAACAGCTTTGTGTTGTGCGACAAGATGTAAGCTGATACCTAATTGTTCGACTCATAAGAAGGAGGCAACGAAATGGCACGTGGACTAAGAGCGAGAGGCGCAAGAAGAGCCCGTGGCGCACGCGCAGGCGCTAGAAGGGGCTTGAGAGGCGCACGTGGAGCGCGTGGAGCAAGAAGAGCACGCGGCGCACGTGGCTTGAGAGCGCGCGGCGCACGCGCAGGAGCCAGACGCGGTGCCCGTGGCGCAAGAAGAGGCGCACACGGTGCTCGTGGCGCAAGAAGAGGCGCGCGCGGCGCGAGAAGAGGCGCACGGAGAGCGAGATAGTCGTAGTTCTCCCTTTCCAACTTCACACCGGCTCTCCGCGTAGTCATACCTGGAAAGCCGCCAAGAACAATGCAGACACCGGCCTGGCTCACGCTGGTCGGGGTGGGCAGTAAAAATGATGGTACGCTGATGGGCAGCGGTTCACTAACGCAAGATCATGTTGGACTGCTGCCCAACCTTACTCCACACACGTTGCTGGCCTGCGGCAGATCGGTTCTTTCCTGTGAACTTCGATTGACAGTTAAAGACTCAGCTATGTGGCTTGCGGACGCGGGCGTTTTACTGTCGAATTTTTGCTCGGACCCGGTGCCGAGGTGAAGAGCCTTCATAGCTTTTCGAGCAAACTTTTTATCGGCTTCATCCGGTTAAGTTTTACGTTCCTCGCACCTTCCTTCGACACGCCTGCGGCGGATGGGACTTGCCTGTGAACCTGAAATAAAAGTCGGCTGCCGGTGCGCGGGTAAAGCCTGCACGAAAGACAATTCATCTCCGGGACATCCTTCTTTTACGATCAAAGCTGGTGAATCAAGATGCGAGGCAGTGCACAAGGATTTGAGTCGTTCGGACTGATCGCTCTGACCTTGCCAGGCTCGTCTGACCCCGCAATCGCCATCGCGGCGAGCAGGGCCGGAGAACTGGGTGTGCTGGACCTGCAATACGTCTCGGATGAAAGCGAGGCGCTGGCAGCCGTCAACAGGCTCGCACGCTACGCCGCCGGTCATAGATGCGGCATCAAACTGGAAGCGGGCGCGCAAGGTTTCGTCCCTCACCTCATTTCCAGTTTGCCACCTGAAATCGGCTACGTAATTTTAGTCCCCACTGCTCCCGATGTCTTGCGCGCGCTGGTCCAATCTCTGCGCGAACAAAATTTAATGGTCCTGCTTGAGACGATCTCTCTGGAAGAGGCGCGTCTCGGAGAAGAGCTTGGCGTCGAGGCCCTCATCGCCAAGGGGCACGAGGCCGCCGGAAGAGTGGGCGAAGAGACCACCTTTATCCTGTTGCAGCGATTGTTGGCTCATAGTGCGCTCCCGGTGTTGGCCCAGGGCGGCATCGGTCTGCACAGCGCAGCGGCCTGCTATGAAGCGGGCGCGGCGGGCGTTGTCCTGGATGCGCAGCTTGCGCTGGTCCATGAATCGCCGTTGCCGGAAAGCATCAGGGCGAGCGTCGCGCGCATGGACGGGAGCGAGACGATGTGCATAGGCGCGAGCCTGGGTGAAGCCTATCGCCTGTATCATCGTCCTGGCCCTAACGCGAATGAGGAATTGCGTCGTCTGGCAAGTTCGCTCGCGGAGCAATCCCTGTCGAAGGATGAACTGCGCGTCGCATGGCGACATGAGATTCGGGCTCGCGTCGGTTCGGAAGTTGACGGGCGCGGGGCGCTGCTGCTGGGTCAGGACGCGGCCTTTGCTGCGCCGCTGGCAGAACGTTTTCGCAACGTCGGCGGGGTCATGTCGGGCTTCCGGCAGGAGATTGATAATCATCTTCAAGCCGCGCGAGCTTTGAAGCCGCTGGACCAGAATTCGCCGCTCGCAAGTGCTCATCGCACGCGCTACCCGTTGGTCCAGGGGCCTATGACGAGAGTCAGCGACCGCGCGTCTTTCGCCGCAGAGGTGGCGAAGGCAGGGGGTCTGCCGTTTCTGGCATTGGCCCTGATGCGCGCGCCCGAAGTGAGAACGCTGCTTGCAGAGACGCAAGGGTTGCTGGGCGATCAATCATGGGGCGTGGGCATACTGGGCTTCGTTCCACTGGCCCTGCGAGAAGAGCAGTTGGAGATCATACAGGCTTACAAGCCTCCCTTCGCGCTCATCGCGGGCGGGCGGCCCGACCAGGCTTTGACGCTTGAGCGCGCGGGCATTCCG
>DASYML010000159.1:0-6355 GCA_036009045.1 Pyrinomonadaceae bacterium | reverse complement strand
GAGTTGCTCAAGGTGCGTCGTGTGGGCGACCCGCAGGTCTCGCCGGATGGCCGCACCATCGCTTACCAGATGGGCGTGGTTGACAGGACGGCTAATAAAACGTTGACGCAGATTTACCTGGTCCCGATTGAGGGCGGGTCTCCGAGACAGTTGACGACAGGGGATAAGTCTTCCGTCTCACCGCGCTGGTCGCCAGACGGCAAGAAGTTGGCTTTCATTTCGAGCCGCGACGGCACGCCGCAAATCTGGACCATTGATGTCGCCAGCGGCGAGTTGCACAAGGTCTCGAACATCTCAGGGGGCGCGGGCGATCCCATCTGGTCGCCGGATGGCAGGATGCTCGCCTTCGTCTCGGACGTGTACCCGGAATGCACGACGGACGATTGCAATAAGAAGCGCGAGCAGGAGGCCGATGAGAGTAAGGTCAAGGCGAAGATTGCGACGCGGCTGCTCTTTCGTCACTGGACCAGTTTTAAGGAAGGCAAGCGCTCGCACGTCTTCGTCGTCTCATCAAGCGGAGGCGAGGCGCGCGATTTGACGACGGGCGATTACGACGCGCCGCCTTTCAGTCTCGGTGGGCCAACTGACTACGCCTTCTCGCCTGACTCGAAAGAGTTGGCCTTCGTGCGTAACACGGACAAGGTCGAGGCGGCTTCGACCAACAGCGATGTCTTTATCGTGCCCGTCACGGGAGGCGAGCCGAAACGCATCACCGGGAGCAACCAGGGCGCGGACGCTTCGCCCGTCTACTCGCCCGACGGGCGCTATCTGGCTTATCGCTCGCAGACCACTGCGACCTATGAGAGCGACCGTTTCCGTCTTATGCTCTATGACCGCCAGAGCGGGCAGTCGCGCTCTATCTCAGAGTCGCTCGATTCAAATGTAGAGGGCTTCACCTTCTCGCCCGACAGCCGGAAGATTTACTTCGTCGCGGCGGAGCGCGGGCGTGAACCCGTCTACAGCATAAGCGTCCCCGGCGGAGCCATCACGAAACTCGTGGAAGGCTTCAACGACGACGTGCATGTGACGACGGATGGACGCACGCTCGTCTTCTCGCGCAGCACTGGCGCGAGACCGACGGAAGTTTACAGGTCCAATTCCGACGGCAGCGGCGTCGCGCAGGTGACGAAGACGAACGACGCGTTCATGGACGAGTTCAAGCTACAGCCTTTGGAGGAAGCGACCTGGACCGGCGGCGCGGACGCGAAGGTGAGCGGCTTTATCGTCAAGCCAGCGAATTTCAGTTCATCGAAAAAGTGGCCGCTGCTCGTACTCATTCACGGCGGGCCGCAGGGAGCCTGGAATGATGCGTGGGGCTATCGCTGGAATCCGCAGCTTTTCGCCTCAGAGGGCTACGTCGTCTTTATGCCGAACCCGCGCGGCTCGACCGGCTACGGGCAGAAATTCGTCAGCGAGATTTCGGGCGATTGGGGCGGCAAAGTCGTCACCGACATCATGAACGGGGTGGCGCAAGTTCTCTCTCTGGGCTATGTGGACAAGGAGAACATAGGCGCGGCTGGCGGGAGTTACGGCGGCTACATGGTGGATTGGATTGAGGGTCACAACACGGACCCGCGCTTTCAGTTCAAGGCCCTCGTCTCGCACGCGGGCGTCTACAACCTGACGAGCATGTACGGCGCGACCGAAGAAATCTGGTTTCCCGAATGGGAGTTCAAAGGAAACCCCTGGGACAACCCGGAGCTTTACACAAAATGGTCGCCGCATCTCTACGCCAAAAATTTCAAGACGCCGATGCTCGTCATTCACGGCGAACTGGATTACCGCGTGCCCGTCGGCGAAGGCTTGCAACTCTTCACCACGCTCCAACGCCTTGGCGTCGAGTCCAAGCTGCTCTACTTCCCCGACGAGGGCCACTGGATTATGAAGCCGCAGAATTCCACGCTCTGGTACAACACCGTCATTGACTGGTTCGACACGCACCTCAAAGCCGGCGCGCGGACTCCACAGACAGCTAATTCACGGCCATAATTGTCAGGCTATGAATTGGTCTAATCTTGAGTGAGGATGAAGAGGCGTTCACCATCGCAGACACAGAGCGCACAGAGGTGGCACAGAGAAGAACATGTAAGCCTCTGTGCAAACTCTGTGTCCTCTGTATCTGCGGTGGTCAATCACAACCTCACGTATATTCAAGAGTAACTGGACCACGACCTGATTTCTCATCGTCACTTTTGCCCTTTTTCCTTTTGGCTGATTTAGGTAGTATGTCTGAGAGACTTAATTACTGGTCCAATTAGATATGTCGCGCGGCGGGCGGCTCGCGTGCAATCCTCGCGCTCGAATAATCCTCTCGCCTTCACCCGTCCGGCTTGAAGATGAGAATTAACGTGTCTCGAATGACAGGAGAAGCCCCATGAAAAGGTTTTCGCAGAGCATACTGGTCCTTTGTATCTTCACACTCGTTTTATCGCTCGCCCCACGCGCCTCGCGCGCCGCTGACTTTAAGCGTGAGACGATTTATCAAATCATCACGGATCGTTTCTTTGACGGCAGTACGTCGAATAATAATCCTTCGCAGTCTGCGGGTCTCTACGACTCTACGAAAACGAACTGGCGCGCGTACTGGGGCGGAGACCTCGCGGGCATTCAGCAGAAGATGTCGTACCTGGCCGGAATGGGCGTGACGGCGATCTGGATTTCGCCGCCCGTGGATAATCTCAACACCAACATCCCGGATGCTAACGGCAATCCGACGGCCTCATATCACGGCTATCAGGGCCGCGACTTCAAACGCGTCGAAGAGCATTTCGGCAACAGCAGCAATACCTGGACCGATTTTGACAACATGGTGACTGCCGCGCATCAGAATGGCATTAAAGTCATCATTGACTTTGCGCCCAATCACACGACGCAGGACAACGCTGGAGAGTTCGGCGCGTTTTATGACAACGGCACGTTGCTGGGGAATTTCACCAGCGACACGAACGGTTACTTTCATCACAACGCGAACATCAGCGGCGGCGGCTGGGACGACCGTTATCAGGTGGAGTACTACACGCTCTTCGACCTCGCGGACCTCAACCAGGAAAACTCGACCGTGGACGCTTACCTCAAAGCCTCCGCGCAGCTTTTCCAACAGCACGGCGTTGACGGCTTTCGCATAGATGCCGTCAAGCATGTGACATGGGGCTGGGAGTACAGCTTCGCCAATTCGATTTTCACCAACGGCGACAGCTTTCTCTTCGGGGAGTGGTATCAGGGCAACACTAGCGACCCGCTCTATCATGATTCCTACAAGTTCGCCAACAAGAGCGGCATCTCTCTGCTGGACTTCCCGCTCAACACGGCGATTCGCAACGTCTTCGGCTCGGCCAACACCAACTTCTCGGACATTGATTCCGTCATCACGCAGGAGGCCAGCAACTTCAACTGGAAAGAAGACCTCGTGACCTTCATAGACAATCACGACATGGCGCGCTTTCTCTCCATCAACAATAACAACAATCGCCTGCACGAAGCGCTCGCCTTTATAGAGACCGCGCGCGGCATCCCCTGTATCTACTACGGCACTGAGCAATATCTGCACAACGACACGAGCGGCGGCACGGACCCCTACAACCGTCCCATGATGAACGCCTTCTCGACGACCACCACGGCTTATCAACTGCTCAACAAACTCTCCACGCTCCGGCGCAACAACCCTGCCATCGCCTACGGCTCGCACGCCGAGCGATGGATTAACAACGATGTCTACATCTACGAACGCAAATTCTTCGGCAGCGTCGTCCTCATCGCCATCAACAAGAACGAGACGACCTCTTACAACATCACGGGCCTCAACACTTCTCTTCCCGCAGGCTCATACACGGATAATCTGACGGGCCTGCTCAGCGGCCCTTCCATCGCGGTCAGCACGGGCACGGGCGGCAATAACCCTGTCGCCAACTTTACACTGCCCGCGCACGCCGTCTCAGTCTGGCAGTTTACGGAAGGGACAGCCGCGCCGGAGATAGGCTCTGTCGGACCGGCGATGGGCCAACCCGGCGTGAGGGTCACGCTCGGCGGCAAGAACTTCGGCTCGACGGCGGGCACTGTCAAATTCGGCACGACCGCCGCGACAATCGTCTCATGGTCTTCGACGAAGATCGTCGCCACGACGCCCGCCGTGACGGGCGGCAATTACAACGTCACCGCCACCAACTCTGCGAGCCAGGTCTCGAACGGCATTCAGTACACGGTGCTGACGGCCAAACTCATCCCCGTCACCTTCACCGTCAACAACGCGGCGCAGACCGTCACGGGCGATTACATTTTCCTCACGGGCAACACCATCGAACTCGGCAACTGGGCGACGACTTGGGACGGCGCGGTTGGCCCAATGCTCACGCCCAACTACCCGAACTGGTTCCTCAACGCGTCTGTCCCCGCCGGACAGACGATTCAATTCAAGTTCATCAAGATCGCCGCCAACGGCGCGGTCACATGGGAGGGCGGCGCGAATCACACCTACACGGTCCCGGCCAGCGGCGTCGGCTTCGTCAACGTCAACTGGCAAAACTGAGATTGTGATTATTGACGAGGAATATGCTGTTGAGTAAAGGCAGGTTGTACGCTCATCACCGCAGACACAGAGCGCACAGAGAGTTGAATGCTTCTCTCTGTGCTTACTCTGTGTTCTCTGTGTCTGCGGTGGTGAATACCTCTATCGCATACTCTCAACCGGAACTGGACCAGTAAGAGAAACAACTTGGGATAGATAGATGAAAAGGCTTTTGACTCTCACACTATGCTCGTTAGTGATGATCTTCCAAATGCAGGCGGGAGGCTCGCTCTGTCTGACTCAAACCACAGCCGTTCCGGCGGTCGAGGCAAGCGGCTGGATGCAGGACAAGGCCATCCATAAGGTCAACCCTGAGACCTTGAAAAAATATGTGGGCCGGTATGAGTTGGAGACCGGCATCATTCCCATCTCGACGCTCGATGTCACGCTCGAAGATGGCGACCTCTGGATTAAGCCCTCGCTCGTCAAAAAACGCAGGCTCGTGCGCCGCTCGAAAACGCGGTTCACGGATGAGTTGGAGGGCGCGCTTTACATCTTCAATCAGGATGAAGAGGGAAAGATTGCCAGCGTGACTTTTGAATTTGAGGGGAGCAGTTACACGGCGCAGCGCGTGGCCCTGCCCGCGCCGAGCCTCAAAGGAAATACGACCTTCAAACTCAAGGGCTACGCGGACGCGAGCCTCGTCGTGCTGGCTGGCTCCTTCAACGACTGGAATCAATCTCAACTAATCTTCGGCAGGGAGGGCGGCGAATGGGTCTGCCGGATTGATTTGCAGCCCGGCAGGTACACCTACAAAATCATCGTTGACGGCAACTGGATGCTCGACCCCTCCAACCCTGACACGGATGATGACGATTACGGAAATAAAAATTCCGTACTGCTGGTAGGAACGCAGAAGTAATTGCGGATTGGGGAATTCGGATGGCGGATTGAAGAAAAACATCCAGCCTCTTATCAATCCGCCATCCGAATTCCCCAATCCGCAATCGAAGATTCCGCAATCTATATGGGTGAATCAAGACCGACCGTGGCCGACCGTTTAGCTATCACGGAGCGTCCCAGAGGGCTGCCCGTGATGCACCAGAACTGGGGCAAACTCCTCTTCATGCACTGGCGCATCCCTGAAGAAGCATTGCGCCCGCTCGTCCCTCTGGGTCTCACGATTGATACCTTCGACGGCTCCGCATGGATTGGCGTGATACCGTTTACGATGTGGGGCATCCGCGCCCTCCCTCCCCTGCTGCCGCCCGTGCCCGGCCTGAGCAGCCTGCACGAACTCAACGTCCGCACCTATGTTCATCTGAACGGAGTGCCCGGCGTCCTCTTCCTCTCGCTCGACGCCAACAGTTCGATTGCGATCATGGCCGCGCGTGCCCTTTTCAACCTCCCATATTTTAAAGCGGAGATAAAATTGGACCAGCAGGGCCAGACTATCGTCTATACTTCGCGCCGCACGCAAACGCGCGCCCCCGCCGCTCAACTCTCCGTCACCTGGAAGGTCTTCGAGCCGCTGCCGGAGTCCGTCCCAGGCACGCTCGAATTTTTTCTCACAGAGCGTCTCTGTCTCTACACCGCGCGCAATAACAATCTATATCGCGCCCGCATCCATCACCCGCCCTGGCCCCTCCAACGCGCCGAACTCTCTTCCTTCAACTCCACTATGATCGAATCACACGGTCTGCCCACACCTCACGGCGACCCCGTGCTCCACTACGCCGAAGCCCTCGGCGTAGACATCTGGCTGCCTGAAAGCAAGGATGAATGATTGACTCATTGACTCATCGGCTCATTGGCTCATTGGCTCATTGACGGATTGATTCAATTGATAAATGG
>DASYML010000158.1:0-46698 GCA_036009045.1 Pyrinomonadaceae bacterium | reverse complement strand
TCTTTAAAGTTCATGACAGGATTACGCGAAACAGTTCGATGAAAGATCAACACCACAATTAATGGAACGGATGGAGCGCGTGACATCAATGTTTTGTCAACAATATCCCATTCTCTTCATTATCCTTAGCCTCATCTTCTTATTTCCGGCCTGTTCACCCAAGCAGCCTCAACAACAGCAATCACCAGCACAATTCAGCGCAACATCGTCGGGGCAGTCAAACGGCGCACAGCCGGCATTCTCAGAGGCCGAAGACGGTCAATGGCCGATGCCTGCCAAAAACTACGCGAGCACGCGCTTTAGCGGGCTGGACCAGATCAACACGGATAACGTCAAGAACCTGAAAGTCGCCTGGACGTTTGACACGGGGGTTAATCGCGGTCAGGAGGCCGCGCCCATCGTCGTTAATAACACGATGTACGTCTTGACCCCCTACCCGAATATCCTCTACGCGCTTGACCTGACGCAGCCGGGCGCTCCCGTCAAATGGAAGTACGAGCCGCGACCCGCCTCTGCGGCGCAGGGCGTCGCCTGCTGCGACGTGGTCACGCGCGGGTGCGTCTTTTCCGACGGGAAAATCTTCTTCAATACGCTGGACGGGCAGACCATCGCGATTGATGCCGCAAGCGGCAAGGAAGCCTGGCGGACTCAGGTCGGCGACATTAACAAGGGCGAGTCTATGACGATGGCCCCGCTCGTGGTCAAAGGCAAGGTGCTGGTCGGCAACAGCGGAGGCGAGTTTGGCGTGCGCGGCTGGCTGACTGCGCTTGATGCCGAGAGCGGCAAGATTAGTTGGCGAGCGTACAACACAGGCCCTGACTCTGATTGCCTGATTGGCCCAAACTTCAAGCCCTTCTACGCGCAGGACAGGGGGAAGGATTTAGGCGTCAGCACCTGGCCGTCCGACGCCTGGAAGATTGGCGGGGCGACCGTCTGGGGCTGGCTCTCCTACGACCCTGAGCAGAATCTGATTTTCTACGGCACGGGCAATCCAGGCCCGTGGAATCCTGACCAGCGACCGGGCGACAATAAATGGACCAGCGGAATTTTCGCGCGCAACCCGGATACGGGCGAGGCACACTGGTACTACCAGTGGAGTCCTCACGACCTGCACGACTATGACGGCATCAACGAGCAAATCCTGCTCAACTTACCCATCAACGGACAGACGCGGAAAGTGTTGGTGCGGGCAGAGCGCAACGGCTACGTCTACGTGATGGACCGGACGACTGGTGAAGTGCTCTCGGCCAAGCCTTTCGTTTACATCACGACCTCAACGGGCGTTGACCTGAAGACAGGTCAACTCAACTATGCGCCGGATAAAGCCCCTCAGATGGGCAAGATCGTGCGCGAGATTTGCCCTGCCTCGCCGGGCGGGAAGGATTGGCAGCCGACGGCCTTCTCGCCGCGCACGGGCCTCATTTACATCCCGCACAATAATCTTTGTGAGGATGTCGAGAGCGTCGAGGCCAACTATATCGCGGGCACGCCTTACGTCGGCATGAACGTCAAAATGTACGCGGGGCCGGGCGGTAATCGCGGCGTCTTCAGCGCGTGGGACCCTGTCGCGGGTGGGGAAGCCTGGTCCATTAAAGAGAAGTTTCCGGTATGGAGCGGGGCGTTGGTGACGGCGGGCGATGTGGTCTTCTATGGCACGATGGAAGGTTGGTTCAAAGCCGTCAACGCTAAGACGGGCGAACTGTTGTGGCAGTTCAAGACCGGCTCAGGGATTATCGGCCAGCCGGTCACGTATCGCGGCCCGGATGGAAAGCAGTATGTAGCGATTCTTTCGGGCGTCGGCGGTTGGTCGGGAGCTATCGTTGCGGCGGGACTAGACCCGCGCGACGGCACGGCGGCGCTCGGCATGGTCAACGCGATGAGCGATCTGCCGGAGAACACGACCAAAGGGGGCACGCTCTATGTCTTTGCGTTCCCGTAAGAGCCTGTGGGTGATAAGAGTCCGAGAGGCGCGAGAGGCTTGCCCGCCGCTCTTAGTGGTGTTGCTTGTCTCAACTCTTATTTCGTGTGCCGGAAGGGAGCGGGCAGGGCAGAATCAAGTTGAGCCGCAGCCACAGCAGCAGGCGCAAACCCGGTCGCCGCAGACGAAGCCTCCAGGCGAGACGCATTTGCTGAGAGTCTGTGCCGATCCGAATAACCTGCCTTTCTCCAATCAACGCGGCGAAGGTTTCGAGAACAAGCTCGCGGAATTAATCGCACAAGAGTTGAATGCAAAGGTCGAGTATACCTGGTGGGCACAGCGGCGCGGGTTCTTTCGCAATACTTTGAAGGCGGGCGCGTGCGACGTTGTTATGGGAGTGCCGAGCGGCTTTGAGATGGCGCTCACGACCAGCCCTTATTATCGTTCCACCTACGTTTTCGTCACCCGCCAAGACAGCAAACTAAACATACGCTCGTTCGATGACCCCATCCTCCGCCAAGTCAAAATCGGAGTTCAAATGGTCGGCGACGACTTCTCCAACACGCCCCCGGCCCACGCCCTCACGGCGCGCAAGATAGTGGATAACGTTTTGGGCTTTACGCTCTACGGCGATTACTCACAGGAGAATCCTCCTGCGAGAATCATGGAGGCGGTGGCGACTGGCAAAGTAGATGTCGCTGTCGTGTGGGGACCGCTGGCCGGATACTTTGCTGGAAAAGAACGTGTGCCCCTCGAACTCGTTCCGGTCTCGCCGCAGGTTGACGGGCCGTCGTTGCCTTTCGTCTTCGATATTTCGATGGGAGTCAGGCACGGCGATCAAGCTTTCAAGGATGAGTTGGAAAAGATTCTCGAACGCAAGCGCCCGGAGATTGAAACTATTCTTGACAGCTACGGCGTGCCGCGTGTCTCAGCGGACAAGCCGAGACACGTTTCGTGAATTGATGAGGAGGGAGGCCATCATGCTACCAGCGCGCAGGATAATCATCGGGTTGTGTGCAGGCGTTCTGATGTTGTCTCTGGCCGCTTGCGAGAGAGAGAAAAGAGATTTTCGACAAGCGCCCCCGTCCGTCACCGTCAACACTATTTCGCAGAGCGACCTCCATCCGGGTTCAAACATGCCCGCGATTCCCCCGACCGAAAATCCTGACGAGCGGAACGCCTATGCGGTCAGTGAAGGCAAGCGGCTCTATGATGCATACAACTGTTCGGGCTGTCACTTTCACGGCGGCGGCGGCATCGGCCCGCCGTTGATGGATGATCAGTGGGTCTATGGCGGTGACCCGGCCAACATCTTCTCAACCATCGTCGAAGGTCGGCCCAACGGAATGCCTTCATTTCGCGGCAAGATTAACGATGCTCAAGTGTGGGAGTTGGCCGCCTTCGTCCGTTCGATGAGCGGGCAGGTGCGCAAGGACGTGGCTCCTGCGCGCGACGACCACATGTACGCGAAACCGTCTGAGCAGTCCACGAAGCAGGAACAGCCGAAGGAGTCCTTCGTGCCCAAGTCGGCGGAGTTGCCTAGATGAGCATGAGAGGGAAACGGCTGGCCTACAGGCTCACAACGCAGGCTTGCCTGCTCTTGATGAGCGTGCTGCTGACGGGCTGCGCTGGCGCTCAAAGCGTGCTCGACCCGGCGGGCCCACAGGCCGACCGTATCAGTAAAATCTGGTGGCTCTTTTTCTACGTCAGCGCGGCGGTCCTGCTTCTGGTCATCATCTTTATGCTGCTCGCGGTCCATCGCGGGCGCGTGCGTGAAAAAGGCGCTGGCGATGTCCCTGAGGTTGACGAGAAGCGAGGGTCTGCTCCAGATGCAAATCTTGAGCGGCGCATGACGAACACGGTCACGGGCGCAACCATCATCACCGTCATCATTCTGCTCGTTTTGACCATCGCCAGTTTTTCCATCGGACGCTCGCTCTCTTCTTCGATGTCTGAAAAAGACGCTGTGACGATTGAGGTGACGGGCCAACAGTGGTGGTGGCAGGTGCGTTACATGGATGCCAATCCGGGCAACATTTTTTACACGGCCAACGAGATACATGTCCCGGTGGGCCAACCCGTGACTCTCAAGCTCAACTCGACGGATGTCATTCATAGCTTCTGGGTTCCGAACCTCGTCGGCAAGAAGGATTTGGTTCCGGGCCACGATGCGACCATCTGGTTTGAGGCAGACAGGCCGGGCCTCTTTCGCGGGCAGTGCGCAGAGTACTGCGGACTGCAACACGCGCACATGGCCTTTTGGGTGGTGGCGGAGACGCCTGAGAAGTATCAGGCGTGGGTAGCACAGCAGCGGCAATCGGCACAGGAGCCGAGCACAGACGCCGAGCGTCGTGGTCAGCAGGTCTTCCTGAGCGCGCCCTGCATCATGTGTCATACGATTCAGGGGACGCCAGCAGGCGCGACCATTGGCCCAAACCTGACGCATGTCGCCAGCCGGATAACGCTCGCTGCCGGAACGCTGCCCAACACTCGCGGGCATCTCTCCGGCTGGGTCGTTGACCCTCAAGCCATCAAGCCGGGCAACCGAATGCCGCCCAACAGTCTGAACCCTGACGACCTGCAAGCCTTGCTCGATTATCTACAGAGTTTGAAATAGAGGGAGGCGCGTGTGGCCGAGACCGAAGGAACGATGCAAGAAAAGATTGATAGAAGCGCAGTAGATAACGATGCGTCGGCGGTCGCTTTGATGGAAGAGCGGGAGCGCGCGGAGTTGGAGCGGACGTGGGCCAGTCCGAAGGGTTTCTTCGGGTGGTTCACCAACACCAACCACAAAGACATCGCCATGCGCTACATCGTGACGGCCTTCGTCTTCTTCCTGCTGGCGGGTATCGAGGCGGTCTTGATGCGCATTCAACTGGCGCGTCCCGAAAATCGCTTTCTGGGGCCGGACCTCTATAACCAGATTTTCACGATGCACGGGACGACGATGATGTTCCTCTTCGCCGTGCCGATGATGGAGGGCATCGGACTCTATCTCGTGCCGTTGATGATCGGCACGCGCAACGTCGCCTTTCCGCGCATGAACGCCTTCGGATACTACGTCTATCTCATCGGCGGCCTTCTCATCTACACGGCCTTCCTCTTGAACGTCGGCCCGGACGCGGGCTGGTTCTCTTACGTGCCGCTCTCCGGCCCCGCTTACTCGCCCGGCAAACGCGTGGACATCTGGGGACAGATGATTACCTTTACGGAGATAGCGGCGCTCGTCGGCGCGGTCGAAATCATCACCACCGTTTTCAAACAGCGCGTGCCTGGGATGTCTTTGAATCGCATCCCGCTCTTCGTCTGGGCGCAGGTGGTGACGGCGTTCATGGTCATCTTCGCCATGCCATCCGTGATGCTGGCGAGCCAGATGCTTCCGGCTGACCGTCTCATCAACACGCACTTTTTCAACCCGGCTGAAGGCGGCGACGCGCTGCTCTATCAACACCTCTTCTGGTTCTTCGGACACCCGGAGGTTTACATCATCTTCATTCCGGCGCTCGGCTTCGTCTCTTCCATCATCGTGACCTTCGCGCGCCGACAGATTTTCGGTTACACGGCGCTGGTGCTTTCTTTGATTGCGACGGGCTTTATCGGCTTCGGCCTCTGGGTCCATCACATGTTCGCGACGCCCTTGCCGCAACTGGGCCAGAGTTTTTTCACGGGCGCTTCGATGATGATAGCGATTCCGAGCGGCGTGCAAATCTTCTGTTGGATAGCGACGCTGTGGGGCGGCAAGCTGAGCTTAAAGACGCCTCTGCTCTTCGTCCTCGGCTTCGTCGCGGTCTTCGTGCTCGGAGGCTTGACGGGAGTGATGGTCGCGTCCGTGCCGCTCGACCTACAGGTTCATGACACTTACTTCGTCGTCGCGCATCTTCATTACGTCCTCATCGGCGGCGCGGTCTTCCCGCTCTTCGGCGCATTCTATTACTGGTTCCCCAAGTGGACGGGCAGGCTCTTGAGCGAGCGCGCGGGGCGCTGGAATTTCTGGCTGCTCTTCATCGGTTTCAACCTGACGTTTTTCCCCATGCATCAACTCGGACTGAAGGGCATGACGCGCCGCATCTACACCTACTTGCCGGAGACGGGTTGGGGCAATCTTAATTTAGCCGCATCCATCGGCGCGGCCATCATAGGTGTGAGCGTCATTATCTTTCTCATCAACGTGGCGTGGGCGCGTCGTCGCGGCCTTGTCGCGGGCGATAATCCGTGGCGCGCGGATACGCTCGAATGGGGCACAGCCTCGCCGCCGCCGAGTTATAACTTCGCTGACCCGCCGATTGTCGCGGGGCGCTATGCGCTCTGGACCATGACGGCGGAGACGCCAGTCTTGAAGGGCTTGAGCACGAAGCGCAGGGAAGTGCTGGTGACGAGGGTGATGGACGCGGAGCCTGACCATCTTTATGAATTACCGGGGCCTTCCATCTGGCCGTTCCTGCTCGCGCTGGCGACGGGCGAAACTTTCATCGTCGGCATCTTCACGCCTTGGGGCTTCCCCATCGGCGCGGTGTTGAGCCTGTTGGCGCTCTTCGGCTGGTTCTGGTCCAAGCCTAAATCCGAGGGGGGCACAGCGGCTGATTCAAGACAGGAGCAATCGCTGTTGTCGCTCGGTGAGGCGCAAGGTTTGCCATTGAAGAAGGGCGCATGAGTTCAAGCATGAGTTCAAACATGGGTTCAAGGCCGACGCTCAACGTTGCTCATCTGCCGTCGCACGGCTTCGACACGCGCGCTCCAATCTGGTGGGGCAACCTGCTGCTCTTGATGATCGAGACGACGATGTTCGGCATCCTCGTCGCCACCTACTTTTACCTGAGCCAGAATTTCAACCTCTGGCCTCCGCCGCGCAGCGAATATCCGGTCGGCTATAACACGAACCCGATGCTGCTCATCCCGACCATCAATCTGGTCCTGCTCATCTTGAGTTGCGCGCCGATGTACTGGGTGGACAGGTCTGCGCGGCGCGCTCGTAAACGCGCGACCCAGACGGGGCTGTTGATTTGTCTGGTGCTGGGATTGGCGTCCATCGTGCTCAGGTGGTTTGAGTTTCCGGCGATGAGATTCAAATGGTATGAGAACGCCTACGGCTCGTCCGTCTGGTTTCTGCTGGGCATGCACTATCTGCATCTGTTGACGTTGACGGCGGAGGTCGTCTTTCTCACGATCTGGGTCTTCTTCCGTCCCTTCGACGAGAAGCATCGTGTGGATATTACGGTGCTGGCGGTCTACTGGTACTGGGTGGCAGCAATCTGGATACCGCTTTACGCCATTCTCTTTTTCGGTCCAAGAATTATTTGAAGTACAAAAAGGGAAGCGATGGTCAACAAGGATAAGCAGAAATTCAAAACCACCGCCGGGTTGCTGGCGCTGTGGGTTGGACTGCTCTGTGGGCCTCTCGCGTGGCTGTTGCAATTGCAGGTTGGTTATACTCTCGTCCCCTGGGCTTGCGCGCATGACGTGAACGCAATCTCACTGCATCTGGTGACGGTCGTTGCGTTGCTGTTGACATCTCTCGGAGGTTTCATCTCCTGGCGTAACTGGCAAAGAACCGGAAAGAAGGAGCGTGACGATGAAGGGGAAGCTGTCTCGCGCAGCCGCTTTATGGCTCTCCTGGGGCTTTTCACGAGCGCCATGTTTTTCCTCACAATTCTGGTGCAGGGCATCCCCAGCTTTATCCTGCATCCATGTCAACCATGATGAAGGCACAGGGTAAAAGCAAAAAGGTAAAAGTCAGGGGAAGCCAGCTTTTATTTAAAAGCGGTCGGAGCCTACCCTTTGCCTTTTTACCTTTTGCCTTCTGCCTTTTTACTTTCGCCTTCTCGCAGAGCGTGTTTGCTCATGAAGGGAAGCCGCACAACGTTCATGATCTAGTGCGTTCGTGGAGTTGGGAGCCTGGGATTCTCCTGAGCCTGACGCTCACCGCCTGGTTGTACTTTCGTGGGCTGCGAAGGCTCTGGCGGGAATCGGGTTGGGGGCGTGGGATTCGCAGGTGGGAGGCAGTCGCTTACGCGGGCGGTTGGCTGTCGCTCTTTATCGCCTTGGTTTCGCCGCTCCACCCCTGGGGCAGAGTGCTCTTTTCAGCGCACATGATGCAGCATGAAGTACTCATGCTGGTGGCCGCGCCGCTAATCGTCCTGGGCCGCCCGCTCATTCCTTTTCTCTGGGCGCTGCCGCTTGACTGGGCGCGGCGTGTCGGAAACTGGGGAAAGGCCGGAGGGCTTCAAAGCGGCTGGCGCGCGCTGACGAATCCTTTCGTGGCGTGGGCCATTCACGCGGTCGCCCTGTGGGTCTGGCATGTCCCCTTGCTCTTTCAGGCGACGCTCACGAATGAGTGGATTCACACGCTGCAACACCTGAGTTTTCTTTTGTCGGCGCTGCTCTTCTGGTGGTCCCTGATTCATGGTCGGCAAGGGTTGATGGGATACGGCGCGGCCACGCTCTACGTCTTCACCACATCGGTGCATAGCGGCCTGCTCGGCGCGCTCCTCACCTTCGCCTCGTCCGTCTGGTATCCGTCCTATATCGGCCTCACCACATCATGGGGTCTGACGCCTTTGGAGGACCAGCAATTAGGCGGCTTGATAATGTGGATTCCGGCGGGGTTGGTTTACATCTTCGCGGGTCTCGCTTTGTTCGCGGGCTGGTTGCGCGAGTCCGAAGCGAGGGTCTTGAAAAGGGAAGGGCGCGTGCTCGCTAAAAGTCAGTCGTAGTAGTTCGGAGGTCAAACGAATGCGTGTTGGAGTGACGGCGTGGGAATTAAAGAGGCTCTGGTTGGGGTGCGCGCTGGTCGTCGGTTTCTCGATGCTGATGGCTTGCAATCGTGAGACGGAAAGAGCGGCGGCGGCGATGACGGGCGGCGACCCGCAGCGCGGTAAAGTAGCCGTCAGTAGATACGGCTGTGCGACGTGCCACACGATTCCGGGGATTAACGGCGCTGATGCGCTGGTTGGCCCACCGCTCAACCAGATGGGCAGTCGCTCATACATCGCGGGAGTGTTGCCGAACAATCCTGCTAACATGATTCGCTGGATAGAAAATCCGCCGGGGGTAGATCGCTTGACGGCGATGCCTAACCTGGGCGTGACGGATTCCGATGCGCGCGACATCGCGGGGTATCTTTACACTCTGAAATAGCCTGAGCTAAAAGTGTTTGAGAATCGGAAGGGAACATGGCCCACAAAAAACGGAGAGAAGAAATTGAGATTGATGAAGACATGGAGTTTGAACGGCGCTCCTGGCGATGGCAGCGTGTGGGCTGGGGCGTCATCTTATTAATCCTGCTTGCGGCGCTGCTCGGTCTCTTCGGGACGGGCTGGCTGGATCGGGCCGTCGCGGGTCAACCCGGCTCTCAACTGTGGTTGGAGTACAATCGCTTCGGGCGCTTACAGGCTGAGACATCCAGGCTCGAAGTTCATCTGGGGCCGGGCACGGGCGCGAACGGTAAAGTCCGAATCTGGTTAAATCATGAGTACATGCAAGGCGTCCGGGTGACGAGTGTGACGCCGGAGCCTGAGAGCGTCGAAGCAGGGCCGGAGCGCTTCACCTATGTCTTCAACGTGCCTGATTCAAGCCAGCAGACATTGATAATCTTCCGTTTAGAGCCGGACAAGATGGGCCGCTTGAAAGGTGAGGTCGGCCTTGAGGGCGGAGCGTCGCTCGGTTTCAAACAATTCATCTACCCGTAGCATCGTACAGGTCTTCAGCGTCGAATAACAGTGGAGGCATCATGGAGTCTGTTCTGCGCGCCGTCGCCATCTATCTCTTTCTAATCATCCTTCTCCGCATAGCGGGCAAACGCGCGCTCTCAGAGGTCTCGAATTTCGAGTTCGTGCTCATGCTGGTTGTCGGAGAAGCGACGGGGCAGGCCGTCATCGGTAAAGACTTTTCGATTACGAATGCCTACCTCGTCATTCTGACGCTGGTCGCGCTGCAAATCCTGATGAGCTTTTTGAAGGAGCGTTCGGAGACGGTCCAACGTTGGTTCGACGGCCTGCCCGTCATCCTCGTCGAGAACGGCAAGCCGCTGAAAGAGCGTTTGGACAAAGTGAGGGTCGGAGAGGATGCGATTCTGGCGGCAGCGCGCGAATTGCAGGGACTGGAACGGATGGACCAGATCAAGTATGCGGTGATGGAGAGCAACGGCATCATCTCGATTATTCCGAAAGACGGAGAAGGTTAAGAAGGCGATGGGTGATGTGCGTCTATGAAGAAGTTGCTCGAAATCACGCTCGGCATTGTGACGAGCATCGGCGGCTTTCTGGAAATCGGCTCACTCACCACTGCCGCGCAAGCCGGAGCCGCCTTCGGCTTTCAACTCATCTGGGCCATCCTGCTCGGCACAATCTGTATCATCTTTCTGGTCGAGATGGCTGGCCGCTTCGCCGCCGTCAGTCGTCACACGATTCCAGATGCGATTCGCGAGCGCTTCGGCTTTAATTTTTTCGTCATCCCTTTAATCTCCACCCTGCTGGTTAATTTTCTGGTCCTGGCGGCAGAAATCGGCGGCGTCTGTCTGGGGCTGCAACTTCTCACGGGCATCGGCTTTCAATGGTGGGCGCTGCCGGTGGCCTTTGCCATCTGGGTCTTGCTCTGGAAGGGAACGTTCGGCGTCATCGAACAGGGAGTTTCTGCCCTGGGTCTCGTCACGCTGTGCTTTGTCGTCGGCGCGGTCTTGCTGCATCCCTCCTGGAAAGATGTCGGCCTGGGCGCGCTGCCGACTCTGCCGAGCCATGACAAAAGCCACTACTGGTTCATCGCCGTGAGTATCCTGGGAGCGTCCATCACTCCCTATCTCTTTTTCTTCTACTCGTCAGGAGCGGTCGAAGATAAGTGGGATGAAAGTTACTTGGGCTTGAACCGCGCGACCGCCAGTCTGGGCATGAGCTTCGGCGGGACGATTGCTCTCGGCGCGCTCATCGTCGCGGCGATTGTGTTTCCGCCGAGAGGCATCACGCAGCTGGATCATATCGAACAACTGTCGCTGATTCTCACGCCCATCTTCGGCCACTGGGGGTTGATTCTCTTCGCGGCCTCGCTCTGCATCGCCTGTTATGGCGCGGCGCTGGAGATTAGTCTCGAACAAGCCTACCTCGTCGCGCAGGGGTTCGGCTGGAAATGGGGAGAGGACGTGCGCCCGAAAGATGATCCGGGCTTCATATCGGTTTACACGATGGCCGCCCTCTCAAGTTCGCTGTTGATACTCTTCGGACTGGACCCTCTCAAGCTAACTATTTTTTCGATGGCGCTGACGGCTGCCAGCCTTCCCCTGACGGTCGTCCCGTTTCTCTTCCTGATGAATGATGAAAAGTATCTTGGCGAATTCCGCAACGGCTGGCTGAGCAACGGCGTGGTCCTGTTTATCATCATGCTCAGTTTTCTGCTGGCGATTGTTTCCATCCCTTTAGAAATCTTCGGAGGCTAAGATGGACCTGTTTAGAGATGTGCTGGACAAGCAATTGATTGATCGCAACAACGAGAAGCTGGGCAAAGTTGATGGACTGGTGATGGTGCTTGGTGAGGGAGCGCCACCGCGTGTGGCTTACATCGAAGTCGGCCCCGTCACGCTGGCGCGGCGTCTCAATCGTGGTCTGGGCCAGCGCGTCGCGCGCCTGTGTGAAAAGTTGGGCGGCGCAAGACACAGAGAACCGTTTCGGATTCCGTGGGCCAAAATAATCGTCACGGGTACGGATGTGACAGTTGGCCTCGATGCGGATGACACACCTATCAGAGACTGGCAAAAGTGGCTGAGACGAAATGTTATCGAACGTCTTCCGGGAGCCTAGTGATGGCTGACAAAGAAATTTATCTGGAACTCTTAATCGGTCGGCGCGTGCTGGGCGTGACCGGTCAAACCATCGGATGGCTCGAAGAGATTCGCGCTGAAGTACAGGGCGGCGAATGCGTCGTTCAGGAGTATCATGTGGGAAGATACGCCATGCTGGAACGACTCTCCGCGTGGAGCATCGGACGGGCACTCTTACATCTTTTCGGAGCGAGAAAATCTGGCGGAGGATACAAAGTGCCTTGGGATAAAATGGATTTGACAGACGCTCGAAAGCCTCGCCTTCTTTGCGCCCTCAAAGAGTTGGAGAAACTCAACATCGAATCTTGAAGGCCGGAGCGTGATAGATTCAGAGCCAGTTTAGAGCGGCTTGCAGTTGAACGGATGGAAAGAGTTATTCACCACCGCAGACACAGAGCGCACAGAGTCAGCACAGAGAGTTGAGCGTTCAATAACTCTGTGCTGACTCTGTGTCCTCTGTGTCTGCGGTGGTGACCGCCTTGCTTTATACACTCAATTGAGAACCGCTCTCAGTCGCAAAAAATGTTCATGAGACAAACACGCTGGCGATGGCTCGCGCTCATCCTCTTACTCGAACTCTGCTCCTCATGCGCGAAGGAAAGAACGGGCGCGCTCGCCTACGTGAGCAATGAGCGTGACGGCACGGTGACGGTGATAGACATCGGCGCGAGCCGCGTGCTGACGACGATTCAGGTGGGAGCCAGACCGCGCGGCATTCGCCTCAGTCCTGACCATCAGAGGGTGTATGTCGCCGTCAGTTATCCTTACCAGCAGAGTCAGGGCGAAGCGAAGGGCAACATCAACAAAATCGTCGCCATAGAGGTGGCAAGCGATAAAGTGGTTGCCGCTTACGACGCGGGCGACGACCCGGAAAATTTTGTGGTCAGCCTGGATGGAACCAGGTTTTACATTGCCAACGAAGATGCGGGCGCGGCGTCCGTCGTTGACCTCAACGCCAATCGCATCCTCGCCGCTCAAGTCGTCGGAGCGGAGCCGGAAGGCGTCGCGCTCAGCACGGACGGGCGCTGGGTCTACGTGACCTCCGAGAGCACCAGCACCGTTTCCGTCATTGACACGCAAACCAATGAAGCCGTGAAGACTTTTCTGGTTGGCGCGCGCCCGCGCGACGCCGTCTTCTCGCCCGACGGCGCACTGGCTTACGTGACGGCGGAGAATGGCGGGACCGTTTCGGTAGTCGAAACAAAAACGCACACTGTCGTGGATACGATTCAACTGCCGCGCGGAGAGGTTAAACCGAAAGGCGTCGTTATCTCAGACGACGGCCAGCGTCTCTATGTCGCGACAGGGCGCGGCAACAGCGTGGCGGTGATTGACCTTGCGAGCCGCAAACTCTTGAACATGATTCCCGTCGGCAAGCGGCCCTGGGGAATCGCTCTCACGCCCGACGGTAAAAAGTTGTACGCGGCGAATGGATTGTCAAATGATGTTTCAGTCATAGACCTGGCCGCCAATCAGGTCGTCGCAACTATCAAGGCCGGTGACGGGCCTTGGGGCATCGCCATTAAACCTTGAGGCGGGCCGCGTGAATATGTCGCAAGAAGATAGGTCGAAGGGATGATCTAGATGGCAGCCACAGAGGCAGCGTTGAGAAGTTTTGCGCGAAGGTCTTCTCATGTTTCTTTCACGAAAGACCTGTGCTTCGTCAGGCACAAGGTCATTCTCGCCTGCGCGCTCGTCATGATTCTCGCCTTCGGGTTGCGAGCATCTGCCGCGACGTATGCTTGGCAGGAAGCGCGCCTGGAAGGCATCGTGCTGGACCAGAAAAGCGCGCCCGTGGCAGGTGCTCAGGTCTCTTTGAAAACAGGAACTTCGGTCATCGCAGAGGTGACGACCGACATTCATGGAATATTTGTTTTTGAGACGATACCTGTCAGAGACGCGACGCTCATCGTTCGTGCGACGGGTTTTTCACCGTCCGAGCGCAGATGGACTGCCATCGAAGGAAACGGCTCAAGGTTGCAAGTCGTGCTCTTGCCAGCGCCCGTTTCAGCGGAGGTGACGGTCACGGCGACCCGCACCGAGACACGCCTCTCCGACACGGCGGCCAGCATCGTTGTCCTCTCGTCCGCAGAGCTTTCAACTACGGCGGCGGCCACGATTGACGACGCGCTGAGGCAAGTGCCTGGCTTCCAGTTGTTCCGCCGCTCAGGAAGCCGCACGGCCAATCCGACATCGCAGGGCGTCAGCCTGCGTGGCGTCGGGGCCAGCGGTGCGAGCCGCGCCGTTGTGCTGTTGGATGGCATCCCGCTCAACGACCCTTTCGGCGGATGGGTCAACTGGGGACGCATTCCGCGCGAGTCCGTGAGCCGGATTGAAGTGTTGCGCGGGGGAGCCTCAAATCTTTATGGCAGCGATGCGGTGGGAGGCGTGGTCCAGATTATCACGCGCCGGACCGTCGAGCCTGTCCTCTCTGTCGAGGCATCCTACGGCAACCAGCGGACGCCGTCGCTTTCGCTCTTCGCGGGCGGGCGCGCGCGCGGCTGGGATGTCAGCCTGGCCGGAGAGTTGTTTCATACTGATGGTTATATCCTGGTTGACGAGAAGGAGCGCGGCAGCGTTGATACGCCTGCTGGCTCGCGCCACGCGGCGCTAGACCTCACGCTTGCCAGACAGATAAAAAGAGATGCGCGTGTCTTCCTGCGCGGCTCTTACTTCGGAGAATCGCGCACCAATGGCACACCGCTGCAAATCAATCGCACGCACCTCAGACAGTTGAGTGTGGGCGGCGACTGGCAATCCAAAAGCACGGGCGCTTTTGCCGTCCGGGCCTACGGCGGGACGCAGGTCTTTGACCAGAGTTTCTCGGCGGTCGCGGCCAACCGGAATAGCGAACTGCTGACGCGCCTTCAGCGTGTCCCGGCGCAGGTGTTTGGTTTCACTTCTCAATGGTCGCGCGTCGTCGGCGCAAGTCACACGCTGGTCGCGGGCTTTGATGCGCGCTTCGTGCGCGGCGCGAGCGATGAAGTCGTCTACGCTCAGAACCGTCCAACCTCTTTCGTCGGCGCAGGCGGGCGCGAGCGTACCGCAGGCGTCTTCGCGTTGGACATCATTCGCGTCAACTCACGCTTGTTGCTCACGGGGGGCGCGAGGTTCGATAGCTGGCGCAATTACGCGGCGCAGTCCGTGACGCGTCCCGTCAAGCAGAGCGGCGCGGCGACGATCAACGCTTTCAACGACCGCTCCGAAACGGCTTTGAGCCCGCAACTCTCCGCGCTCTATAAAGCGAGCGATGCGCTCTCGTTCAGCGCCTCCGTCTATAGAGCCTTTCGCGCGCCCGCTCTCAACGAGTTGTACAGATCATTCCGCGTCGGCGATGTGCTCACGCTGGCGAACGAAAGGTTGCGCGCCGAACGATTGACGGGCGGCGAGGCCGGAGCCAGCATCGCTTCCTTCAAGCGAAATCTCAACGCGCGTGGCACACTGTTCTGGACCGAAATCGAGAGGCCGATAGCGAACGTCACGTTGAGCGTTGCGCCCACTCTCATCACGCGGCAGCGAGAGAATCTTGGCCGCACACGTTCTCGCGGGCTTGAATTGGAAATGGATGCGCGCCTCAAGAATCGCTGGACCATCTCCGGCGGCTACCTCTTCTCTGATGCGAGGGTGACAAGCTTTCCGGTCAATCTTGCGCTGGAAGGATTGCTCATTCCGCAGGTCGCGCGCCACCAGTTGACTTTCCAGATGCGCTATGCGAATCCGAAGCTGGTGACGGTCGGCTTGCAGGGACGCTTGATGGGCATGCAGTTTGACGACGATCAGAATCGCTTTCCGCTGAAACGCTATTTCACGCTGGATGCTTTCGTTTCGCGGCGGGTCGCGCATGGCGTCGAGGCGTTCGTCGCCATCGAGAATCTATTCAACGAGCGCTACCAGATCGGGCGCACACCCATCAACACGTTAGGCCCGCCTTTACTCTGGCGCGTGGGCCTGCGTTTGCATCTCGGCACAGGGTTGGACGCGGCGGGCACTCGATGAAGTGCTCCGCACAAAAAGTGGGGACTCGAACAGAGACTCTGGAAAGATTCCGAGCCTCTGTTCGAGTCCGCTACAAGACTATCCTTGGAGAATTTCAACCCGAAGTAAAATAACGTGGGTTCGAGGTCAGAGGCTGACTGAAAAGCCTTCTGTGCCTTGGAAGGGCAACCTGTGAGAGCCGGGGGCAAGCCTCAGCGTCGCCCCCGGTTTGCTCGCGTCAACACCATTCGACCCTGAAGGGGTCGCACCTCAATGTTGAGGTGCGACCCCTTCAGGGTCGAATTCTATTCTGGACCAGTGACCGTGGGCGCTGCCCCCGGCTCTCATATGTATCCACTGGCGTGGATAAGATTGCATGGTGTGCTCTGCCTGACGTCGAACTCACGTTAAATTAAAATGCTTCTGCTCCTGCTTCTGCCACCTCGTGGTCCTGGTCGCCCATGCCGCCGCTGACACCGATGGCTCCGACTACCTGTCCATCGCGTTTCAACGGAATGCCACCCGCGAAAATCATAATCCGGCCACCGTTGGAGGCGTGAATGCCATAGAAATCCTCGCCCGGCTGACTCATTTTTGACAGGTCTTGGGTGGCAATATCGAAGGCGCGCGAGGTGAACGCCTTGTTGATGGAGATGTCTATACTACCCATCCAGGCCCCGTCCATGCGGACGTGCGCCACCAGATTACCTCCGGCGTCCACCACCGCAATATTCATCGGCTGTTCGATCTCTTCCGCCTTCTTTTCTGCGGCAGCTATTACTCTGCGTGCGTCGCTAAGCGTCATCATCCCTTTGTTCTCCTTTGCTTGATCTTGACTTTCCCTGAGCGATTTATATGATACATCAATCGCGCTCACCCGTTGAGGTATTGGTCCATTAGAACTCGATTTCATTGTTCGCTTCCGTACGGACATTCCGACTCAAAAATGGCATGCTGCATTTAATAGACGAGCCTCTGAGTATCTCCGTGCGATGATTTTCAATTCCTGAAGAATCGCGATTCGGACCTCTTCAACATCGTCAACAGTCGCCAGGGGGAAGTAAACAATGCAAACCGAAACTCAACCGAACGCCTCAAAGAATGCAGCCGAAGATAGCCAGCCGCTTGCCTTCACAAAGGAAGCTCAAAACTCTAAAGTCGCGACGCCACCCAATTACTCTCCGCAAGCCGAGATGCGACGTAAATGGAGCGTTGAGACGGCGGCGCGCGGATTGGTTCACGCCAGAAAATTCTGACCGGAGTGCGGCGACAGCATTAAGGGCTATTCAGATGAGCACATCGCCTCGCAGTGAAACCTTTTTCGGCTTATTGGAACTCGATGCAGAGGGAACTGTGCTGTACTTCAAGCCTGAGAGACAGGGCGACCCGATTGGCCTCCTGCCCAACTTCATCGGCGAGAATTTCTTTACGGCTGTCATGCCGGTCGCGAACGTCAAGGAGTTGAAAGAGCGCTTCACCAACTTCAGGCGCAGCCACGCACCCGCACTCAGCTTCAATTTCATCTTCAGCTTCGAGCACGGCACGGTCCCGGCACGGGTTCTGCTCGCGCGCATTCATGATCGCTCAGAGCTCGGTACTGCCGAGTTCACTTTAGTTCACCTGAGAAAAGCCTCATCGCCCTTCTTGCCCGAAAGGTGAAGGTTCGCTCTCGTACAGACCCTCGGACGCTCGAAAGGTATCATGGCCAAAACATCAGGAGTCAGGTCATGTGGATTATCTTTCAAGAGAAGGTCAGGAGAATCGTCTCTGCGATGGCGAAACTGCGAAATAGATTGCGCTGGAATTGACTGTTTTCCTGCGCTTTTATTCCCGCCTGTACAGCGCAGGTGCTGGTAGACGGGACCGCCAGCAAGTCTGTCGGCCCTGTTGTTTTAGTAATGACCACAAAGCCGAACTCGCGTTAATAGTGATTTAGCATGCAAATTGCAGGGGGGGGGGTGTTATACTATGCCTGTAGCAACCGCACCAGTTCTTTTGAGAATTCAACACTCGACATCGGGATGAGCCTAACGCAGCCTTCTCCTTGTGCCGTCTGCTGTGTTCTACACACGCGACAGTCACATGGACAAAAATTGCCTGATGCACACTCAACCCGTCCCACATAGCGAAAACCACATTCTCGCACACTTACCGCCCGCAGATTACGAACGGCTGAGGCCACACCTGGAGCAGGTCAAACTCCCAACGGGAAAAATTCTGCATGAAGCCGGTGAGTTGATCGAGCATGTCTATTTCCCGCAACACTCCATGATTTCCCTGATCTCTCAAACGGCTGAGGGCGAAAACGTAGAGGTCGGCGTCGTCGGCTATGAAGGGATGGCTGGCATCTCTGTGGTGTTAGGCGTGGATAAATCCCCGCATCAAGCACTGGTGCAGTATCCTGATGGCGCGCTGCGGCTGAAGACGCAAGTGCTGCGCGCCGAGTTCAAACGCGCAGGCGCGCTGCATGAACTGTTATTGCGCTTCACCCAGGGGCTGTTATTACAGACTTCGCAGGTCGCCGCATGTAACCGGCTGCATACGGTCGCGGAACGCCTGGCGCGCTGGATTTTGATGAGTCAAGACCGCTGCCAGTGTGATGATTTACCGTTCACGCACGAATTCCTCGCCCTCATGCTGGGCGTGCGCCGTGCCGGTGTGACCGAGGCCGCCATCATCCTCCAGGCTGAAGGCTACATTAGTTACCGGCGGGGGCATATTCATATTGATGACGGAGAGGGCCTGAAAGCCTTCACCTGCTCCTGCTACCAGATCATCAAAGCGGAGTTTGACCTCATGACCGCCTGAGAATTGCCATCGCTCGCCTCATCTCAACTACGTGCGCCGGAGCCAGAATCTGCAAGTGGTTGAGAGCTCCCCAAAAGTGATAAGCGGTCAGGAGATTTCCAATTGACATATTAATCAAGTTGGACTAGGCTTAGCCCGTTCTTAACTTAAGGTGCTCTTAATAGCTCTACTGTTCCTCTTTATCTGCCTGCTGCTCGAACGAATCTGGGCCTGGTCCAGCTGTTTAAGGAAACACTATACTGCCACGCGTTTACAACGAGACTGATGAAAGCTAAGCGGGCCTCATAGATTCATCATCCAGTCTTAGTGAATAACAGTAAAGGTGGCTCTGGTGAAATACCCGCCCACCTGTCTTCCATTTTAACCTCGTGTTAAGCGTGCTTTGTCTACGATTGTAGATGAGAAGTACTGCTTCATCTACAGTAGTTAAATTCATTGGTCCAACCAAACTCAACATACATCTGTATGCTGTTGGAACTCTCACATGAGTCAAGAAGCATATGTCTTTCCCACATCATTCGCCCAGGAGCGGCTCTGGTTCCTGGACCAGTTAGTGCCGAACAACGCCTTCTATAACATTGACACATCTCTACGCCTCAATTTTGCCGTTGACCCTGCGACCTTAGAACACAGTCTCAACGAAATCGTCCGCCGTCACGAGACTTTGCGGACCACCTTCAAGGCCGTTGACGGGCAACCTGTGCAGGTCGTGGCTCCGACCTTACATGTGCCCCTGCCGGTCGTGGACCTGCGCGGCCTCGATGAAGCGGCGCGCGAAGCGAAAGCCGTCGCCCTGGCGACCGCCGATTCCCAGCAAGCGTTCGACCTCGCCAGAGGGCCGCTGCTCCGCGCGACGCTCTTGTGTCTGGGCGACGAGGACTATGTTTTTCTGCTCACCATGCATCACATCATCGCGGATGGATGGTCTCTGGTCCTGCTCTTCCAGGAGCTTTCGGACATCTACGAAGCCTTCGGCGCGGGGCTGCCCTCGCCGCTTCCAGAACTGCCGATTCAATACGCGGATTTCGCCGTCTGGCAGCGAGACTGGCTGCGCGGCGAGGTGTTGGAAGAGCAACTTTCATATTGGAGAAACCAACTGCGTGACTTGCCCGTGCTGCAATTTCCGACGGACTGGCCGCGCCCGACCGTCCTCAGTTACGAAGGCTCTCTGCATACGCTGTGGCTGCCGGACAGCCTTGCCAGGGCGCTGCGCGATCTCGGCGCGCGTGAGAAGACGACGCTCTTCATGACGGTGCTGGCGGCCTTCAACGTCCTGCTCTCTCGTTACACGGGGCAGGATGACATAGCCGTGGGCACGCCGGTCGCCAATCGAGATCGCGCCGAGATCGAAACCCTCATCGGCTTCTTCGTCAACTCGCTGGTCCTGCGGACCGACCTCTCCGGCAATCCCAGTTTTCGTGACCTGCTCGGTCGCGTGCGCGAGACGGCGCTGCAAGCTTACGCTCATCAGGATTTGTCCTTTGAAACGCTGGTCGAAAAGTTGCAGCCCGAACGCGACATGAGCCGCAACCCGCTCTTTCAAGTGACGCTCCAACTCTTCAGCGATTTCGGAGCCTACGACGAACAACAATCGAATCTCTTCGAGGGCGAGGCCCTTGAGACGGAGAAGGGCACGGCCAACATAGATTTCGCGCTCGATCTGTGGGAGATGGCCGACGGCATCTACGGGACCATCGAATACAGCACGGACCTCTTCACAGCCGCGACCATCAGCCGCCTCGCGAACCACTTCGAGACGCTGCTGGAAAGCATCGTGGCGCATCCTGACCGGCGCATCTCCGAACTCTCCATCCTGAGCGACGCGGAGCATGAACAATTACTGGTCCAATGGAACCGGACCGAGATGCAATTTCCGGGAGACGTGTGCCTTCATCAACTGGTCGAGGCCCCGGCCGAGCGCACGCCCGAAGCGTTGGCCGTCGTCTGCCGCGACCAGAGCCTGACTTACCTGGAACTCGACCGCCGGGCCAACCAACTCGCGCGTTATCTTCAGGGCCAAGGCGTTGGCCCGGAAATTACGGTCGCCGTGTTCCTCGAACGTTCCATCGAGATGGTCGTCGCGCTGCTCGCCATTTTGAAAGCGGGCGGTGCGTACTTGCCGCTCGACCCGGCCAATCCGACGGCGCGGCTTGCCTTCATGCTACGGGATGCACAGCCGAAACTGGTCTTGACGCAGAAAGGGCTGCTGTCATCTTTGCCGCCGATGACAACGCCGTGCATCCTGTATGAGGATGAGAGCGATGCTTTCCAGCGCCTGAGCGAGACGCGGCTTTCGACGCGGGCCGCTTCCGACCATCTCGCTTACGTCATCTATACATCCGGCTCTACAGGATTGCCAAAGGGCGTCATGGTGACGCACGCGGCGATCTGTAATCATCTGCTCTGGATGCAGGCAGCCTTTCCGCTCGCTGCCGATGACCGCGTGCTCCAGAAGTATTCGCTCAGCTTCGATGTTTCAATTTTGGAAATCTTCGGCACGCTGCTGGCGGGCGCTCGCTTAATCATCGCGGGCCCCGGACGCCATCTGGACCTGCTTGAATTAGTCTCCCTCATGAATCGTGAAGCGGTGACGGTCCTGGACCTCGTGCCGTCAATGTTGGCGGTCCTGCTCGAAGACCCTTCATTTAACGAAAGCCGCTCGTTGCGCCGCGTCACCTGCGGCGGCGAAGTCTTGCCGAAAGACCTCGTCGAGAAATTCAGCGAGCGGATGAAGATAGAGCTAAACAATATCTATGGCCCGACCGAAGCGACCATCGGCTCGACCTTCCACACCTGTGTGCCGTCGGAACAGGTTGTGCCCATCGGTCGCCCCGTCGCCAACACGCAAGTCTACCTGCTGGACCGCTCCCTGAATCCTTTGCCCGCAGGGGTGTGCGGAGAGATTTACATCGGCGGCGATGGGTTGGCGCGCGGCTACTTGAAGAGGCCGGACCTGACCGCAGAGAGGTTCATCCCGCATCCTTTTTCGACCGCGCCGGGCGCGCGTCTTTACAGGACCGGGGATGTGGGTCGTCATCGCGCGGACGGCGTGATCGAATATCTTGGTCGCATGGATGAGCAGGTCAAGCTTCGCGGCTATCGAATAGAGTTGGCGGAGATAGAGAACTGCCTCAGACATCTGCCGGGCGTCAAGGATGCGCTGGTCCTCGTTCGTGAAGACGAGCCGCAGCAGAGAGACGAAGGGGCCGAATTGTATGACGCGCTGCTGGCACTGGATGAAGAAGAGGCCGAGCGCCTCTTCAATGAAGTCAGTCATCTGCATGAAGACGAAGCGAAGTTTCTGCTCGTTTACGAGACTGGCCCGAAGGGAAGAAAAGATTTTATGATGCGCAAATTTCCAGACTTCGAGATTCTGATACGCGTTCAGGAGAACTTCGTCCGGCCTCCCACAGAGAGCCAGCGCAACTGGATTTTGCAACGTGCGCTCGATGAATTTGCCGACGACGTGCAACACCTCGACTCGATTTCCCGACGCCTGGTTGATGGCTCCGCGCGACCGGAGATTCAAGGCCAGTGGCGCGACAGCCCCGCCGCCCTCGAAACTTCCCAACTGACCATCGCGGGCCAGCAGGTGATGCAAGATTGGGAACGCCCCTTGATGAAAGCCATGACGGAGGTCGCCGCCGCGAGCCACGGCGATATTCTAGAAGTCGGCTTCGGGATGGGCATCTCTGCCACCTACCTGCAAGAGCGCGGCGTCAGGTCGCACACCATCATTGAATGCAACGACGGCGTTTTCTCTAACGCGGAGCAATGGAAAAACAGTCAACGCGACCGCGACATTCGCCTCGTGTATGGGAAGTGGCAGGATGTACTGGACCAGCTTGAGACTTACGACGCCATCTTTTTCGACACCTACCCGCTCAGCGAAGAGGAGTTTCGTGAAACGGTCATCAACAGCGTGACCTTCGCGGAGAACTTCTTCCCGACCGCCGCCAGACTCTTGCGACCCGGCGGCATCTTCACTTACTACACCAACGAGATTGACTCTTTCAGCCGACGCCACCAGCGTCGTCTGTTTGAGCACTTCACCTCTTTGAAACTCTCGGTCGTGCGTTCACTCAAACCGCCGCCGGATTGCCACTACTGGTGGGCCGACTCGATGGTGGTGGTCAGCGCGCACAAATAACCGGCTCACTTCGCACACTCTTTTCGGCGCATCATGCGAGATACTTACCAACGCATCGCTCATCTGACGCAGAGTCAACGCGCATTGCTCGCGGCGCGGCTCAACGGCCACCCGCGCGGGACTGACTCGCAGCCCTCCGGCCCCTCCAGGCGACTGGTCGCTTACATCGTCAGAGACCCGCAGTATGCGGACGCGGACCTCAACACGCACGACTCTTCATGGAGCATCGAGCAGGTCTCCAGATGGCGCGACGTTTATGAGAATCTCTACGCGCAGAATTTCCAGGGGCAGGACCCCGCCTTCAACCTGACGGGCTGGGAGAGCACTTACACGGGGCAGCCGATTCCAGATGCAGAGATGCGCGAGCAGGTGGAACAGACGGCGGCGCGGTTGCTGCGTTTCGCGCCGCGTCGCGTGCTGGAAATCGGTTGCGGGACGGGATTGATTCTCTTTCGCGTCGCGCCGTCGTGCGAATCATACGTGGGAACAGATTTTTCTACGGTGGCGCTTGAGCAGGTACGCGCGGAGGCGGACCGTTTATCTCTCAAGCAGGTCAAGCTGCTCGAACGCACAGCCGACGACTTCTCTCAACTCGAAGCGGGCGCGTTCGATACCGTCGTGCTCAATTCGGTCGTCCAATATTTTCCCAACGCCGAATATCTTTATCGTGTGCTGTCGGAGGCGACCCGCGTGCTCGCTCCCGGCGGGCGCATTTTTCTGGGCGACGTACGCAGCCTGCCTTTGCTGGAGACCTTTCATCTCTCGGTGGCGCTCGCCAGGGCTGCCGATTCGGAGTTGACGCGCGAGTTGCGCCAGCGCGTCCGCACGCGTCTCGGTCGTGAAGAAGAGCTTGCGCTCGCGCCGCAATTCTTTCTCGCCGTGCAGCAGAGCCTGCGCGAGATTCGTCAAGTCGAGGTGCAGCCTAAAGGCGGATGGAGTCATAACGAATTGACGGCCTTTCGTTATGACGTGATGCTCCAAGTCGGAGGCGAAGCGGATGCGCCCTCGCCCTCTGTCGCTGTGGATTGGCATGAGGTCGGGATGCTCGAAGAACTTCGCCGCCTGCTCGCTGCGGGTTCACCTCAGACGCTCATCGTGCGCGGCGTTCCGAGCGCGCGGCTGTGGTCCGAGGTCGCGGCAGCTGAACTCTTAAACAGCGCGGACGCGCCGGAGACCATCGGTGAAGTGCGGGAGATATTGGCCCACACAGAGAAGGGTGGGATAGAGCCGCAGGCGCTCTGGGACCTGGGCCAAGAGTTTCCCTATCAGGTCACTGTCGGATTATCCGGCACTGGCCGCGAAGGTCTCTACGACGTGCTCTTCCGTCCTTGCGAAAGGATGTGTCCGGCGAAGCTCACACACTTCGGCGCGGGTGAGCAGGGTTCTCTCAAGACCTGGAAACATTACGCGAACAATCCGCTTCAGGCGAGATTCGCACAGCGGCTCGCGCCTCAGTTGCGCAAGTCCTTGCGCGAGCAGTTGCCGGACTACATGGTGCCCGCGTCCTTCGTCCTGCTCGACGCCTTCCCGCTCACGCCGAACGGCAAGGTGGACCAGCGCGCGATGCCCGCGCCGGACGGGTTCCGGCCCGAATTTGAACAGCCTTACGTGATGCCGCGCACGCCCGCAGAGAAGTCTCTGGCGGCAATCTGGTGCGAACTGCTCGGTCTCGAACAGGTGGGCGCGCACGACAACTTTTTCACGGACCTCGGCGGGCACTCTCTGCTGGCGACGCAACTCGTCTCGCGCGTCCGCGATACCTTTAAGGTGGAGTTGCCCTTGCGCCGCCTCTTCGAGACGCCGACCATCAGCGAACTCGCCGTCGCCATTGAAGACCTGCTCATCGAACTGGTCGAGAACATGACGGACGAGGCGGCAGAGCGTTTTGTCCAGGGCGAAGTTTGAGACTTTTTTTATCGTTCACAGGAGACGACCGTGCCGAATCCGTCAGAACGTCGCGCGAGGCTTTCACCGGAGAAGCGTATGCTCTTAGAGAAGACGCTGCGCGGCGAATTCAAAGATGTACGCAAGCCGCTCGGCATCCCGCGCCGACCGCAAAATGGTCCAGCGCCGCTCTCATTCTCGCAGGCGCGTCTCTGGTTTCTGGAACAACTCGCTCCGGGCAGTTTCTTCTTCAATGAGATTGACACCGTTCGCTTTGACTTTGCTTTCGACGCGGCCATTCTTGAACGCAGCCTCAATGAAATCGTCCGCCGTCACGAATGTTTGAGCAGTACCTTTCTGGTCCGCGACGGCGAACCCGTCCAGGTGGTCGCGCCGACGTTCAATCTCAACCTGCTGGTGACAGACCTCAGCGCTCTCTCCAAAGATGAACGCGAGGCGCGTGCGCGGCGCTTCATAGAGGATGAGACGCATCGTCCCTTCGACCTCACGCGCGGTCCGCTCATCCGCACCAACCTCATTCGCATGGCGGAGTGGGAATATATCTTCGTCCTTGCCATGCATCACATCATCAGCGACGGCTGGTCTATGGGCATCTTCTGGGATGAACTCTCGGCCATCTGGTCCGCTTTCGAGGCGGGCCTACCCTCACCGCTTCCTGAGTTGCCGATTCAGTATGCGGACTTCGCCGTGTGGCAGCGCCAGCGCGTCCAGGGTGAACTGCTCCACAGCCAACTCGATTATTGGAAACAACAACTGGCGGACCTCTCGCTCCTGGAACTGCCAGCAGATCGTCCACGGCTCGGCATTCAGACTTTCAACGGCGGTCGGGAATCTTTGCATCTTCCGGCCTCGGTCGCCGCCGGTCTCAAAACTCTGAGCCAGCGCGAGGGCGTCACGCTGTTCATGACGCTGCTCGCCGCCTTCAAGACCTTACTGCACCGTTACACCGGACAGGAAGATATAGTCGTCGGCACGTTCATCGCCAACCGCAACCGCGCCGAGATAGAAAAACTGATCGGCTTCTTCGTCAACTCGCTGGTCCTGCGGACGAGCCTCGAACGGAACCCGACCTTTCGTGAGTTGTTGGGACGTGTCCGGGAGGTGACGCTGGGGGCTTATGCGAATCAAGATTTACCGTTTGAGAAACTGGTCGAAGAGCTTCAACCGGAGCGCGACTTGAGCCGCAATCCGCTCTTTCAAGTAGTCTTCCAACTCGTCAATGTGCCGACGGCGAAATTCTCCTCCGACGGGTCGGACGAGACCTCGCTCGATGTCGAACGCGGCACGTCCATCCTGGACATCGTCTTTCACATGTGGGAGAGCGAAGACGATGGCCTGTCAGGCTCGCTTGAATACAACACGGACCTTTTCGACGCCGCCACGATTCAACGTTTACTGGTCCATTTTCAACGCCTTCTCAACTCCATCGTCGCCGCGCCGGACGCGCGCCTCTCCGAACTCCCCATGCTCAGCGACCTTGAGCGTGACACCATCCTGGTGAAATGGAATGCCACGGCGCAGGACTACCCGCAGGACCAGAGCCTCGTCTCACTCTTCTCCGAACAGGCGCGCCAGACTCCGCGAGCGACGGCCTTTCTTTGTCGCGGCGAGTCTCTGACGTATGAGGAATTGGACCAGCGCTCCAATCGGCTCGGTCATTATCTGCGCGGTCTCGGAGTTGGACCAGAAAAGGTTGTCGGCCTGCTTCTGGGCCGTTCACTCGAAACAATCGTCGCGCTGCTCGCCGTTCTGAAGACCGGGGCGGCCTATCTTCCTTTGGACCCGGACTGCCCGCAGGAGCGGCTCAACTCCATCATTGAAGATTCCAGAGCGACGGCGGTCCTGACGCGAAAGGAGATGACAGGAGTCCTCTCGTCATCCGCCGCGCGCATCATCTGCCTCGATGCGGAGGTTGAAGCCATCTGCCGACAACCCGCTTCGCATCCGGGCCAGGCGGTGACGCCGGACACGCTCGCTTACGTCATCTACACTTCCGGCTCGACGGGCCAACCGAAGGGCGTCGCCGTCGAGCAGAGGCAGATACTCAACCGCCTGTCTTGGATGTGGCGGGCCTATCCCTTCGCGCAGGATGAAGTCTGCTGTTACAAGACGGCGCTCGGCTTCGTTGATTCGATCTGGGAGTTGTTCGGCGGGCTGCTGCAAGGCGTGCCGACGGTGATCGTCCCAGATACTGTTTTGAAAGACCCTTACGAATTGGTCCAGCTTCTCTCTGAGCATCGTTGCACGCGCCTCTGGCTAGTGCCATCTTTGCTCGCGGTGCTGCTCGACACGCACGCCGATCTCAAGCAGCAACTGCCCGCGCTCAAGTTCTGGGTGAGCAGCGGCGAGGCTCTCACGTCTGAACTCTTCGAGCGCTTCCAACGGCAGATGCCGGACAGCGTCCTCTTCAATCTCTACGGCACTTCGGAGATTTGGGACGCCACCTGGTACGACCCGCGCGCGCAGGCTTTGTCTCAAGTGCCCATTGGAAAGCCCATCAGCAACGTGCAGACCTACATTCTAGACCGCCATTTACAGCCCCTGCCGGTGGGCGGCTTCGGAGAGCTTTATGTCGGCGGGCATGGTCTCGCGCGCGGTTATCTCAACCGTCAGGACCTGACGGCGGAGAAGTTCTTGCCGAACCCGTTCAGCCCGCAACCCGGCGCAAGTATGTACCGGACCGGAGACCGTGTGCGCTATCTTCCAGACGCCAACATAGAGTTTTTAGGCCGTCTGGACCAGCAGGTGAAGCTACGCGGATTTCGCATCGAACTCGCGGAGATAGAGTCTGCGCTGGTCGAGCATCCGGGCGTCAAGCAAGCCTCCGTCACAGTTCGAGAGGATAACCCCGGCGACCGGCGACTGGTGGCCTACGTGGTGCAGAATCCTGCCTATCAGGGGACAGCAGAATCCTCTCTGGTCGGGCTTTGGAGCGCCGAACTGATTCCCGAATGGCGCTCCGTCTGGGAGGCTGCCTACGGCGAGACGACCGCCGTTGAAGACCCGGCCTTTGATACTTCAGGATTCACGAGCAGCTATACGGGCCTCCCCATCGCATCCGATCAGGTGCGGCAGTGGGTGGAGAGCGCCGTCGAACGCGTCACTGCGCTCGCGCCGCGTCGCATTCTTGAGATCGGCTGTGGCGGCGGGCTGCTGCTCTTGCAACTGGCGCGGCAGTGCGAGGAGTACTACGGCACGGACTTCTCTTCGGTCGCGCTCCAAAGGTTGGGCCGTGAACTGCGCGCGACGCAGTTGGACAACGTCCGCCTCTTCGAGCGCGATGCGGATGACCTCTCAGGCATCGCGGAGGATTCGTTCGATGCGGTCATCCTGCACTCCGTCGTGCAGTACTTTCCCAACGTTGATTACCTGCTGCGAGTCCTGGAGAGCGCGATTCGTCGCGTGCGCGACGGCGGCAGTATTTACCTGGGCGACGTACGCAGCCTGCCTTTGCTCCTCGCCTTTCACACTTCCGTAGAACTTCATCGCGCGCCCGACAATCTAGTGTTGGACCATCTCCGGCAGCGCGTGCGTAAGCGCTTCACACAGGAGAAGGAACTGGTGCTGGACCCTGAATTCTTCCTCACCCTCGCGCGCGAGTTTCCCTCTATCACCTCTGTGCGAATGGACCTCAAGACGGGGCGGCAGCGCAATGAGTTCACCAACTACCGTTATGATGTCATCCTGCAAATCGGAGGAGCACGCACGGAGCCGCCGCCGCACGCGCGTTGGGATTGGCGACAGGAAAATCTGAGCCTGCCGGAAGTTAAGCGCAGGTTGAGCGACGTGCAGCCTGAGTGCGTGGTCATCAAGGGCCTGCCCAACGCGCGCGTCGAGGCAGATGTCCTGGCGACCGGAATGGCCCAGGCGCTGGACGGCACGCAGCCCGTGGGGGCCTTACGCAAAGCGCTGAACGGCGCGGAGCGGGTGGGGGTTGAGCCTGAGGATGTCCGCGAGTTGGCGCGAGAATTAGGATACAACTGCGCTTTAAGCTGGTCCGACTCTGGCGAGGAGGGACGTTATGATATAGAGTTCTCTCGCACAGGAGCGCCGGGCGCGATTCTCACGACGGCCATCGGGAGCGCGACGGGCGTTCGCCAACGCCCCTGGAATCATTACGCGAACAATCCCTTGCAGGGCAAGTTTGCACAGAGGCTCGTCCCCGCCCTCAACAATTTTCTCGCAGAGCGTCTGCCGGAATACATGCTCCCGGCGGCCTTCGTGTTGATGGACGCGCTGCCGCACACATCGAGCGGCAAGGTGGACCGGCGCGCGCTGCCGTCTCCAGATCAATTAAGGGCCGATGCGGAGGAGAGCTATGTCGCGCCGCGCACGTTGGCGGAGGAGACTCTGGTCCAAGTCTGGGGCGAAGTGCTCGGCCTCAGCCGCATCGGCGTGCATGACAATTTCTTTAAAGACCTCGGCGGCCACTCGCTGCTCGCAGCCAGGCTCTTATCACGCGTGCGGGATGCCTTCGGCGTGGAACTTCCCCTGCGCACCATCTTCGAGCAGCCGACGATTGCGACCCTCGCACAAGTCTTAGAACTGGCGCGCAGTCGCGGCGAGAAACCGCGCGAGCCTTCGATTGCGCGAATCTCCAGAGAGCAGCATCGCGTCACGCTCTCTTCCGAAGGACAACTTCCGCGCATCACCTCGCTCAACCTGGCCCGCCCGCGCGCGGGCAAGCTCGGCGGCGAAGAATAAGAAGTTCGCGCTCTCTGCGCGCAGGTGAGGACGGCACCTCTTGAGGATGGCATGGGTTGACGACGGCCCGCGCCTGTTCACTATGACTGAAGGAGATTTTAAAGTCATGACGCTTTCCACCTCAGGCAGCGATTGGCTGGTCCGCACCAGGCCGACGCGGGGGGCCGCGTTGCGCCTCTTCTGCTTTCCCTATGCGGGTGCGGGCGCGTCCGCCTTCAACCAGTGGGGAGAGCATCTTCCGGCGGAGGTGGAGGTCTGCGCTGTCCAACTGCCGGGCCGCGAGAACAGGTTGGGCGAAGATTCTTTCACGCGTTTGCAGCCGATGATTGATGAACTGGTGCGGGTGCTGATGCCGTACTGCGACATCCCTTTCGCCTTCTACGGTCATTGCATGGGAGGCTTCATCGCCTTTGAACTGGCGCGTCGTTGGAAGGCTCTCGGCGCAGGCGGGCCGTCGCATCTTTTCATCTCCGGCTGTCGAGCGCCGCACCTGCCCGATGATGAAACGGGCATTCATCATCTGCCACAGCCGGAGTTCGTCCACAGACTGCGAGAGATGGAAGCGACGCCGGATTTTATCCTGGCGGATGAAGAGATGCGAGAGTTGTTCTTGCCTGTGTTGCGCGCGGATTTCACCGTCTATGAGACGTATGCTTACGAGGATGGAGAGCCGTTGCGTTGCCCGATTTCGGCGTTCGGCGGCGCGGACGACCCGAGGGGCAAGCGAGAGGATTTGCGCCAATGGAGCGCGCATACGGAAAGCTCTTTCATCTATCGCACGCTGCCCGGCGGCCATCTCTTTATTCATAGCTCACGCGATCTCTTCCTGCGTTTCGTCGCCGAAGACCTGCGGTGCGTGTTGAGACAGAATCCGCAGTTGGCGGACGGCTCGATGGGATTTTAATTTCGCGGCGACGAGATTTAAGACTGTGCATTGAGGACTCTGAAGTTAAGACCGTCAACGATGGCGGACGTGATGAAAGGCTCCACATGAAACGGGGAACTAAGACGATGGGCACACGGAAAAGCGCACGCTGGTCGGACGGAATCGCCATTATAGGAATGAGCGGCAGGTTCCCAGGCGCTGAGACCCTGGCGGAATTCTGGACCAACCTGCGCGACGGCGAAGAGTCTATCTCCTATTATTCGGCCCAGGAACTGGCCGCTGACGGCCTCGACCCCTCTGCCCTGAGCCATCCCAACTTCGTCAACGCGGGCAGCATTCTCAAAGACATAGACATGTTCGACGCGGGCTTCTTCGGCTTCACTCCAAGAGAGGCGGAAAGTCTGGACCCGCAGAAGCGGCTCTTTCTCGAATGCGCCTGGCAGGCTTTGGAGGAGGCCGGTTACGATCCTTCCAGGTACGATGGCGCGATTGGCGCTTACGCCGGTTGCGCGATGAGCAGTTACCTCTACCAACTCGAACGCAATCAGGAGTTGATAGACCTGCTCGGCGTGATTCAAATTCTCATCGGCAATGACAAAGATTATTTGACCACGCTGGTCTCCTACAAGTTGGACCTCAAGGGACCGAGCATGGGCATTCAGACGACCTGCTCGACTTCACTGGTGTCTGTCTGCGTCGCGTGCCAGGCGCTGCTCAACGATGAATGCGACATGGCGCTGGCGGGCGGAGTGTGCGTCAGGGTTCCGCAAAAGACCGGCTATTACTACGAGCCGGGCGGCATCTACTCGCCGGACGGACATTGCAGAGTCTTCGACAGTAAAGCCGGGGGCGTGGTCTTCGGCAACGGCGTCGGCGTCGTCGTCTTAAAACGTCTGGCGGATGCGCTGGCGGACCGTGACGCCATCCATGCCGTCATTCGCGGGGCCGCGATTAATAACGATGGAGCGCGAAAGGGGAGCTATGCCGCGCCGGGCGTGGCTGGTCAGGCAGAGGTCATTCACAAGGCGCAGACGATGGCCGGAGTGCAGCCCAAAGACATCAGTTACATAGAGGCGCACGGGACGGGCACTCCCGTTGGCGACCCGATTGAAATCGCCGCCTTGAGCAAGGTCTTCGGAGACGAATCAGGCCGCCGGAATTTCTGCGCCGTGGGTTCTGTCAAAACCAACTTCGGTCATCTGGACCATGCCGCCGGAATCGCCGGTCTGATTAAGACCGTCCTGTGTCTCAAACATAAAATGCTGGTTCCCAGCCTGCACTTTGAGACGGCCAATCCGAGCATTGATTTTACGGACAGTCCTTTCTACGTGAGCACTCTTGCCGCCAACTGGCAGCCCGCGACGCTGCCGCGCCGCGCGGGTGTGAGCGCCTTCGGCATCGGCGGCACGAATGCTCACGTCATTCTCGAAGAGGCTCCGCAGGCGAAGACCAGAAAAAGTTCCAAGCCCGCGCAGTTGCTCTTGATGTCAGCCAAGAGTCGCACAGCGCTCGACAACGCGACGGCGGCTCTCGGAGAAGAGTTGGAGAAGCAGCGCAAGCTGAATCTCGCGGATGTCGCTTACACGATGCAGGTCGGGCGCAAAGCCTGCCACTATCGTCGCTTCCTCGTCGCGCGAAATACGAAAGAGGCGGCCCTGACGTTGAGAACGGGCGGCCCGCAAAGAATCTATACGGGCGAGCCATCCGCCGCCGGGTGTTCCGTCTTCTTCATGTTCTCTGGACAAGGCTCGCAGTACGTCAACATGGCCTCCGAACTCCTGCGCGTGGAACCGACCTTTCGCAAGCAGTTCATGGAATGCGCGGGCTTCCTCTCGTCGCGCTTCGGCTTAGACCTCGAACGTGCTATCTACGCGAGCGCGGAAGAGATGGAGACGGCTGCTCAACTGCTCAAGCAGACGAGCCTGGCGCAGCCCGCGCTGTTCACGATTGAATATGCGCTCGCCAAACTCTGGCAGAAGTGGGGCCTTCGTCCCAAGGGCATGATCGGCCATAGCATAGGGGAGTACGTCGCCGCGTGCCTGTCCGGTGTGCTCTCTCTGGAAGATGCTTTGCTGCTGGTCTTTGAGCGCGGGCGCATGATGCAGGCACTGCCCGCCGGGTCCATGCTCGCCATCCCCTTGCCGGAAGATGAAGCGCGGCGGCTGCTCGGTGAAAAACTATCCGTCGCCGCCGTCAACGAAAACTCTATGTGCGTCGTCTCTGGACCAAACGTGGAGATCGAGCAACTGGTCTTGGACCTCGCGGGCAAAGGGATTGATACTCGCCGCCTGCATACCTCTCATGCTTTTCACTCCGGCATGATGGACCCGATTCTGGACCAATTCGGAGAACGCTTGGCGAGCCTCACGCTGAACGTTCCGCAGTTGCCCTTCATCTCTAACCTGACCGGCACCTGGATTACCGACGCGCAGGCCACGGACCCCGCTTACTGGGTGCAACATCTGCGCGGGACGGTCCGCTTCGCAGACGGCCTGGCGACGCTGCTCAACGACTCCAGCGCCATCCTGCTTGAAGTCGGGCCGGGCCAGACCTTGAGCAGTTTCGTCCGGCGGCATCCGGCGAGAGCGGGCACTCAAGTCGTGCTCTCTTCGCTGCGACACCCGCATGAAGCCGAGGGCGATTCCGAGTTCATCCTCAACACGCTGGGCCAACTATGGCTCGCCGGAGTGGAGATTGACTGGGCGAGCGTCCACGCGCACGAGCGTTGCCGCCGCGTCCATCTGCCGACCTACAGCTTTGACCGGCAAAGATACTGGGCCGAAGCTTCAAGCTCCGCCGACTCCGCCTCGGCGCTTGCCAAACGCCCGGACATGAGCGATTGGTTTTACACTCCTTCATGGAAGTACACGGTTCCCCCTGAACCCCCGTCATCCGAGGAATCCTCTGAACCTTTGAAACCTTTGGAACTGGCAACCCCACAGGACTCTAGCTGGCTCATCTTCGCGGATAAACATGTCGGCCCCGCGTTGCTGAAGATACTCAAGGCACAGGGCAAGACCGTCATCAAGGTCTTGCCCGCGAACGCGTTTGCACAGCCTGGTGCTGATGCTTACGAGATTAACCACAGGGACCCATCCCACTATACGGAGTTGTTCCGTCGGTTGCGCGAGCGCAAACTCTTTCCGGGACGCATCGCGCATCTCTGGGGAATTTCGACCGACAAAGCGAGCGATTCCGAGGCGGCTCTCCTGAATCAGCAACAGGACCTCGGCCTCTACAGCGTTCTCTCCGCCGCGCAAGCCATCACCGCGCAGGATGCCTCCGCGAGCGTAGACTTCGCCATCGTCACCAGCGGACTGCACATGGTGACTGGACCAGAAAAGATTAATCCCGGCAAAGCCACTGTGCTCGGAGCCTGCAAGGCCATCCCGCAGGAATATCCGAGCCTGCGTTGCAGGAGTATTGATGTTGTCTTACCCGAAGCGAAAGAGGTGGCGGGGCTGGAACGGCTCGCTGCGCAACTGCTCACCGAAATCGTGACCGATTCGGCGGACACGGTAGTGGCTTACCGCGACGGCCACAGGTGGGTGCAATTCTTTGAACAGGTGCGCTTGTCGGAGTCTGCGGAGAGCATCCCGCTGCTGCGTGAAGGCGGAGTCTATCTCATCACAGGCGGGCTGGGGAATATCGGCCTGGCGCTCGCTGAGGAACTCGCGCGCTGCATGTTCACGAGGATCGTGCTGCTCGGTCGGTCGGGTCTTCCGCCGCGCAGAGAATGGTCCAACTGGCTCTTGAATCGAGCGGATGATGACCCCACTTGCCGCAGAATCCGTAAGGTCCAGGCCATCGAGAGCCTCGGTTCGGAAGTGCTCGTGGTGAGCGCGGACGTGGCGGACCCGGTGGCGCTCGGCAACGCCGTGGAGCGGATCATCGCCATCTACGGAGACATTCATGGAGTGATTCACGCGGCGGGCACCATTGCGCCGGATACCTTTGCGCCCATCGGGCAGACGGACCGCGCCTTATGCGAAAAACATTTCGGCCCGAAGATTCGCGGAGTCCTCGCGCTGGAAGAAGTCTTGCGCGGAATGCCTCTGGACTTTTGGCTGATGGTGTCTTCGCTCTCGTCGGTGCTGGCGGGCATCGGCTTCACGGGTTATGCCGCCGCGAACATCTTTCTGGATGCCTTCGCCGCCGCACACAATTGGGCCGACGGCAGCCCCTGGATCAGCGTCAACTGGGATGCCTGGGAATCTCAGGATGAAATGGAGCACAGCGCGGAAGTACCCTCAGCCGCGTCTATCACGGCGAGGGAGGGCGTGGAGACTTTCCGGCGCATCCTCGCCTGGGGGTCCTTGCAGCAGGTCGTCATCTCCGCCAGCGATTTACAGCGCCGCATCGAGCAATGGATTACGCCGCGAAACTTCGCGCAGGTCACTGAAACGCAGAAGAAGCGGTCGGGCGCGCTGCACGCTCGGCCCAGCATGCTGAGGCCGTATGTCGCGCCCGGCAATCAGTTGGAGCAGGGCATCACGGACATCTGGCAGGAGGTGCTCGGCGTGGACCACATCGGCGTGCACGATAATTTCTTCACGGAGCTTAACGGAAACTCTCTGCTGGCGACGCAACTGGTCGCGCGCCTGCGGAGTCGTTTCAAAACAGACCTGCCGTTGCAGCAGTTCTTCAAAGCGCCGACCATCGCGCAGATAGCTCTCTCGATGCAATCCAACGGCACGGCAGCGAGCCAGGATGAGAAGACACAGTATTCAACCGTCGTAGTTTAGCGAGACCCTTAGCGGACAGCTTTACACAGGCTTCGTCAGGCGAGAGGTTTGTATGTCTCAGATTCAAGCGAGTGATAATCCGAAGGTGCTCATCGTACTCGGCCCGCCGCGCAGTTTCACCACGGTGGTGAGCACGATTCTGGGCCAGCACCCGGAACTGTACGGTCTTCCCGAAACGCACATCTTCGGTGATAGCACCGTCAGAGAATGGTGGCAGAGAGCAGCGTTGGCCCAATATCCGATGACTCACGGACTGCTCCGCGCGACGGCCCAGATTATTTTCGGAGAGCAGACGGAAGAGACTGTGACGCGCGCTTCCGGCTGGCTCCAACGGAGGTCCGATTGTACGACCGGATACCTGCTCGAACTCTTCTGCCAACAGCTTGGCGCGCTGACGTTGGTCGAGAAGAGTCCGAGCACGGTCCATTCGCCGGACGCGCTGCGGCGGGCCTACGAGATGTTCCCGCGAGCGAAGTTCATGCATCTCCTGCGACATCCAAGAGGCTACGGTGAATCGGTCGTCAAAGCCTTGCGCGCGGCGCAGGAGCACGGCGGCGCGCCCAAGTGGTTGTTGAAGCTCGCGACCTATCCCAGCCCGTTCGGAGGCGGCCAGCTTGAGTATGACTTCGACCCGCAAAAGAGTTGGTATGCGCTCAACATGAACATCAACAGCTTTCTTCAACTCGTCCCCAAAGAGCAGAAGCTACGGATTCATGGCGAGCAGATTCTGACCGAGCCGGACCGGATGCTGGCGCAGGTCTGCGCGTGGCTCGGCGTCCGCCGGGACGCGGAAGCCATCGAAGAGATGAAGCACCCGGAGCGCTCGCCCTATGCCTGTTTTGGTCCAGCCAACGCGCGCTTCGGCAACGACCACTTCTTTCTCGCAGACCCCGTTTTGCGCCCGGCGCGGGCGGCCACGCACAGCCTCGACGGACCGTTGGGCTGGCGCGATGACGAACAGGAATTTGTCCCTCAAGTTAAAGAACTGGCTGCTGAATTCGGTTACGCCTGAGACCTCAACGTTCGGACCCGAGGACATAAGATGATGAGCAACGATCCTATAATTGTTTTGGCGGCTCCACGCTCCTTCAGTACCGTCACCTGCGCGATGGTGGGCCAGCATCCGCAGTTGTACGGCTTGCCCGAAACATTCCTCTTCACACACGAGACGGTGGGGGAGTGGTGGGCCGACTATGACGAGACTTTCCGCATGGATGGTCTCTTGCGCGCGGTCGCGGAAATAATCTTCGGAGGGCAGACTCAGGCGCAGGTCAACCGCGCTCGTGCATGGCTGCAAGAGCGCTTGAACTGGGGCACGGATGACGTGTTCAAGGCTTTAAGCGAAAGCGTCTCCCCGCGCGCTCTCGTCGAGAAGACTCCGAGGATGAGCGCGCGTCTGGAACATATAGACCGGGTTGCGCGAAAGTTTCCGCGCGCCCGCTTTCTGCATGTCGTCCGTCATCCCTTGGGCCAGGTCCAGTCCAGGCTTGAGCGAGTCCACGAAAAGAACAGCCACCGGCACATGCCGCCGCAGGGAGACATCTCGGACCAGTTCGGCGGCCATCCCGAAATAGTCTGGTTCCGGTGCAACTCGAACATCATCATGTATCTGGAAAGTATTTCCCCTGAGCGGCAGATGCTGCTGCGCGGCGAAGACCTGCTGGCCGAACCGGAGATACACCTCCGGCACTTCGTCAACTGGTTGGGCCTGCGCGCTGACGCAGAGGCCATCGAAGCCATGAAGCACCCGGAGGCATCCCCGTTCGCCAGCGTAGGCCCGCCCAACGCCCCGTCCGGCGGCGATAAAAAGTTTCTGCTGAACCCGGCGCTGCGCCCTCCGAGGCCGTTGCAGCAAAGCCTTGACGGTCCCGTGCCCTGGAAAAATGGCGGCGCGCGTCTGCCGAAACTGGTTCAAGACCTGGCGCTCCGGCTCGGCTATCAATAGCAGCTATCAGTCACTCAACAAGGTGGAGCAGACTCTTTACAAGATGAAGCAAACTCTTTATCGCAACGCGTCAAAATTCGCCGCGCAACAGATGTGCGCGATCCAAACCTCAACGCCGGGTACCGGACCGGCGTCCCGTCATGCAATGCGTCGGCTCTATCACCCGCCGGTCTTCATCCTCGCCGCGCCGCGTTCTTATACCAGCGTCGTCTGCGCCATGTTGGGCCAACACCCGCAGATGTACGCGACGCCCGAGTTGCACCTCTTCCAGTCCGAGACGATGGCGGAATGGTTTGAGCTTTGCCAGAGCGCATCTTTCCCGCGTGCTCACGGGATGCTGCGTGCGGTCGCGCAACTTTTTTTCGGAGAGCAGCGAGAGGAGACGATCAGGCTCGCGCGAAGCTGGCTGAGAGAGCGTACTCATCTGACGACGGGGCAATTGCTGAGACGCCTCACGGCCAGAATCTACCCGGCGACTCTGGTGGAGAAAAGCCCTAGCGTCAACATGGATCAGGATTCGATGGCGAGGGCGCGTCGCATGTTTCCGCGCGCCAGATTTCTACATCTGGTCCGCCATCCGTCCGGGCAAGGCGCGTCCGTCTTGAATTACATGAAGGTGAGGGCGCAGCATGGGCCTATCCCGCCGACGCACTGGCTCAAGGGACTCGCCTGGTACGGTCAGCCGACGGATGATGAGAGAGAGCCTGACCCGCAACACGCCTGGTACGCCTTGAACCGGGGTATCTGCCAGTTTCTCAAGTCGGTCCCGGAGGGGCAACAGTGGACCATACGCGGCGAAGATGTTCTGGCTCGCCCGGAGGAAACCCTCAGACCGCTTCTGGATTGGCTCAACCTGCGGACGGACGCAGACGCGATTGAACGCATGAAGCATCCAGAACATTCGCCTTATGCTTGTCCCGGCCCACAGGGCGCGGAGTTCGGCAATGACCGGTTCTTTCTGCAAAACCCGACGTTGCGCCCAGAGAAAGCGCCGGAGCAGAGTCTCGAAGGGCCTGTCAGTTGGAGCGCGTCGCGCTACGGTCTGACGCGTGAGGTGGTTGAGTTGGCCCGGCAATTCGGTTATCGCTGAGAAGGCATGCGTGCCGGATTTTGAGAGCGTCGCCTCTCAACCCGGCGTCCAGGCCGTTCGATGAGCCATCATGAGCGGCTTCCAGAAACGAATCAACAGAAAGGGCGGACCCGTGCAAACTGACATCGCTGCCGACAATCGAAACACATCGAGGCTGGTCCCGCCAGTGGCGGACGAGATTCTCCTGATTCTCGCGCCGCCGCGTTCGTTCTCCTGGACCGTCTGCGCCATGCTGGGCCAGCATCCGCAGATGTACGGGTTGCCCGAAATGCATCTCTTCGGAGCCAAAACGATGGAGGAATGGTGGGGCATGTGCTCGACGGCGAAGTTCGCCATGTCGCACGGCACTTTGCGCGCGGTGGCGGAGCTTTGCTTTGGAGCACAGAACGAAGAGACGATTAGCCTCGCCGCTGGCTGGCTGCGACGGCGCGCACATTTCACCACCGGGATGATACTCGAAGTGCTGGCAGAGAAGGTTTCACCGCGCATCCTCGTGGACAAGAGTCCGAACATCGTCTATCGCGTTCAATCTATGGAGGCGGCCCACCACATGTTTCCGCGCGCGAGGTTTCTACATCTGGTCCGCCATCCGTTGGGGCACGGGCGTTCTGTGATGGAAGCCGTCAACACGCTCGGGAGCGTCGGGCCGGTCCCGGATTCACACTGGCTGCGGCATCTCGCTGCCTATCCTCATCTGTTCGAGGGTGAGTCGAAGCAGCCTGACGCGGACCCGGACCTGGACCCGCAAAGAGGCTGGTACGCGCTCAACATGCATGTGTGCGATTTCCTCCGCACGGTCCCTGAATCGCAACAGATGAGGATGCGCGCCGAAGACTTGCTGACGCAGCCGGACGAGACTTTGCGCCGCATCGCTGGCTGGATGAACCTGCGCGCGGATGACGACGCCATCGAGCAAATGAAGCAGCCGGAGCATTCGCCTTATGCCTGCCCCGGACCTTCCAACGCGCGCTTCGGCAACGATTGGCGTTTTCTCAAAAGCCCTTCTCTCGAATCGGACATGGCGGGCGAGTTGAACCTCGCAGGCCCGCTCGACTGGTGTCCAGACGGAAGAGGCTTCGCGCCGGAAGTGGTCGAACTGGCCCATCAATTCGGTTATCAATAAGCTTGTCCGAGCAGCCCTGCGGAGGATTAGATGAATCGCGTTCCGTCAGCACACACAGCTTCCTCCCTGAAGGATTATGTGGAAGGTCTCTTCGTTTCATCAACGGATGAGGGGGACCATCTGGCGACCTTGAGGGAGCGGCTGCGAACGTGCCTGACGACTTTGAGAGAGGCCGGGGTAATCCATCTGGGCAGTTGGACGGGCGGGCATGAGGCGCGGCAGAGCGCGCTCCCCGCTGGCCCGCTTTCGACGGATGAGTACTTTGAAAAACTGCTGGAGAACGTCGCGTTGCGATCCGTGGACATCTCATCTCCTTTATGCATGGGCCACATGTCCGGCATCGTCCCGCAGTTCACCGCCGTGCTGAGCGAATTCATCGTCACGCTTAATCAGAACCTGATCAAGAGGGAAGCTTCGCGCGCTTTGACTTTGATTGAAAGACAGACGCTGGGGATGATGCACAGGCTGGTCTACTCTCGTTCGGAGGAGTTTTACGAACAGCACATACAGAACACTGAAAGCACGCTGGGACTGATGACGGCGGGCGGGACGCTGGGCAACCTGACCGCCTTGTGGCTCGCCCGAAACGCCTGCTTTCCGAGGACGGAACAGTTCGAGGGCGTAGAAGTCGCAGGTTTGCCAGCCGCCCTTGAGCGGCACGGGTACGCCGGAGCCGTCATCCTTGGGTCCAGGCTCTTGCATTATTCCATCCAGAAGGCGGCGGGTATCCTGGGCCTCGGCTCGCAGAGCGTGATGAGGCTTCGGCTCGACAGCGCCAATCGCGTGGAGATTAAAGCGTTGCGAGAGAGCCTCGCGGAGTGCCGGAGGCGTCGGCAACGCGTCATCGCTATCGTGGGCGTGGCTGGCAGCACGGATTGCGGCAGCCTTGACCCGCTGGATGAAATGGGCCGCATCGCGCGCGACGCCGGTATCTTCTTTCATGTGGATGCGGCGTGGGGCGGCCCGCTCCTCTTCTCCGCCAGGCATCGCGCGCGGCTCGCCGGGATAGCGGAGGCTGATTCAGTGGTCATTGACGGGCACAAACAGATGTACTTGCCTGTGGGCACGGGGATGTTGCTCCTGCGAGAACCGTCCACGGCGAAATTGATCGAGATGAATAGCCACTATGTCATACAGAATGGTTCGGGAGATTTGGGGCAGCGCTCGCTGGAGGGGTCGCGCGATGGAGCCGCGCTCTTTCTACACGCGGCGCTCCATCTCATCGGCGCGGAGGGCTACGGCTTTCTCATGGAAGAGAATCTGCGAAAGGCGCAACTGTTGGCGAGCATGTTGAAGGAGCGCGCGGAATTCGAGTTGCTGTTTGAACCTGAAACCAACATCGTCCTCTATCGCTATCTGCCCGCGCCTTTTCGCGCGCCGCTTCAACGCCAGCGAGACTTCAGCGCAGCCGAAAACGCGCGTCTTAACAGCTTTAATGAGATGCTACAGAAGCGTCAATCCGACGCCGGACGAACCTTCGTCGCGCGAACCACCATCGAGGAACACGGGCAAGGCGAGAGCCACCCCGTCGTCGCTTTGCGCGCCGTGGTCTCCAATCCTTTGATCGAGGAGAAGCACCTGCGCGTCGTGCTGCAAGACCAGGCGGCCATCGGAGCGGAACTCGAATGCCTGGCCGAGTGGTGAAACTCATGCGAAGACCCGCGCTCGCTCGAAAATGATAAAGGGGAATCGGCGTCCGACTCTTTGTCTCAAACAGGGCGCGGCCCTTTGATTCGGGTGCTTGTTTTGGATGCCTGATGTGAACGCTTTAACAGACCCCAGAGCCGAGAGGAAGGAGATTAAACTGCAATGCCGAAGATCGCCCACTTTGAAATTAGCTGCGATGATATGCAACGCGCCGGTAAGTTTTACGAGAGAGTTTTTGGTTGGCAGGTGGATAAGACGGATGGAGAGGATGATGATTATTATTTAATCAGCGGGGCGGACGACGAGGACGATTACGGAGTCACGGGAGGGTTGACCACGCGCGCGTATCCGACCGATTCCACCGTCATCACGTATGAGGTGGAGTCCGTAGACCGTTATGCGAAGACTATCACGGAGGCTGGCGGGAAGGTCCTCGCGCCGAAGATTTCGTTGCCGGGCGTCGGTTATCTAGTCTACTGTTACGACACTGAAAGCAACATCTTCGGCGTCATGGAATATGACGAGTCGGCGCAATGATCCTTTCGCGCGCGGCGCTCAAGGGCTGCCAGCCAGTCTTGAGCACAGGCTTTGAAATGGTTGACTCCAACCCGCACGCTAGCTCATTCTGTTTCTTCCCTTGAGAGGGGCCGGAACAGAATGACTGTGCTTCCCGTCTAACAAACTCCATTGTTAGCAAGCCAGGGAATTTGCCAGAGCGTGCAGCAGTTGAGTCCGACTCACTTCTTTGCGCCATTGCGTGAGATTCTTTCTCTCTCATGAATGGACGCATCAAAATTTAAATCGCGGTAGGTCTGTGCTGGTCGAATGATGCACTTCACTTCCAGCTTATACCAAATCTTAATTCTTAAAGAAGCCTCAACGGATTCGATGTAAAGGGGAAAAATCGTGCCGAAGAATAAACAGTTGCCAGCCGAAACGAACCGCGTGCTCGTCAAGCTCCGCCCGACCAATGCGCTGAGGGCGGCGGAGTCGCGCGCCAACCTGCGACCGCTGTATGACACGCCACAGGCGATGGTGGGAAGTTTCGGCCTAGACTCTACACCGCAATGGTTCCTCGCGGAGTTGCCCGACGGGGCGGCGACGCCCTGGGACCTCGCGCACGCGCGCGTTGCAGGACAACTCGGCGTCAACGAGTCGGACGTTATCTTCGCCGAGCCGGACATCATTCATAACGTCTACCGCGACGCCAACGAGGAGAAGATAGGCGAGGGCTTCGCCGTCGGTGACAAGTGCATCCCCAACCCGCAGGACGGGACGCACGGCAAGGTGCCAGGCCCGGATCAGTTCGCCTGGCATCTCGGCGACGACTTCACGCAACTCGGCAAGGCGCGCGACGCGGTTAAATTCGAGAAACCGCGAACGCGCATCGCGCACATTGATACGGGCTACTACCGCTCGCACGACACAGTGCCGGAGCACATCCTGCGCGACCTCGAAAAGAATTTCGTGGAGGGCGATGCGGACCCGCAGAGCGCGGAAGACCCTGACAACCGCCTCCTCTTGTTGGACAATTCGGGCCACGGAACGGGCACCATCAGCATCCTCGCGGGCGGCAAGGCCCCGGCTTTCGGCGGCATCTACATGGGCGGCGCGCCGGAGGCGGAGGTCCTGCCGTTGCGCATTGCCGACAGCGTGGTTCTCCTTCGCACGAGCGCGCTGGCGCGGGCGCTAAACTACGCCGTCGAGCAGCACTGCGACGTAGCTACGCTGAGCATGGGCGGCGTGCCGTCGCGCGCCTGGGGCGAGGCTGTGGACAAGGCTTATGAGGCGGGCCTCTGTCTCTGCGCGGCGGCGGGAAATCATATCGGCATCACACCGCCGCAGGTGGTCGTCTATCCGGCGCGCTACAGTCGCGTCATCGCCGTCTGCGGCGTGATGGCAGACGGGCGGCCATACGCAGACCTGGAGGGGACCACGCTCGAAGGCAGCTTCGGTCCTGACTCAGCCATGAAGGCGGCCATCGCCTCTTACACGCCGAACATTCCCTGGGCGCTCTTCGGCTGCGGGACCATCATTCGCTTGAACGGCGAGGGCACGTCTGCCGCGACGCCGCAGGTGGCCGCCGCTGTCGCTCTCTGGTTCGAGAAGTACAAGAACGAACTGCCGCGCGACTGGCGGCGCGTCGAGGCAGTCCGCAACGCTCTCTTTAGCTCTGCCAAGTTGAAGGCGGACAAAAAACATTTCGGCAACGGCGTGCTTCAAGCGCTCTCTGCGCTCAACGTCAAACCCGTCATGGGTCTCAAGCAGAGCGATAAGTCGGACGACTCGTTTGCCTTCCTGCGAGTTCTCACGGGTCTCGGCGTCGTAGAGCCTCCGCCGCGCGAGCAGATGTTCAACCTCGAACTCGCACAACGCTTGATGGTCAACACGGAGTTACAAGAGGTCGTGCCGGACCCCGGCAGCACGACCCGGCTGGAAGGCGAGAAACTGCGCCGCTTCATGGAGGCCGTCATCGAAGATGAGGGAGCCTCTCTCGCGTTGCGCAAGCAGGTCGCGGCACGCTACCCGGTGGCCGCCGGTCAGTCCGCGCCGCGCACCAGGCGTTCAAAGGATGTCATCACGGAGGTGCTTCCGGTCTGCGATGTGCAGCCCGCCATCAGGAATCCGCCGTATCGCCGCGTTCGCGTTTATGCCGTGGACCCAAGCTTCTCGGCGCGGCTCGACACCGCAGGGATTAACGAGGTGACGCTCAAGGTTCGTTGGGAGACGTTGAAGACGCTGAAGAATAAAGGGCCGGTCGGAGAGTATCTCTCGGTCGAAGACGTGGACGCCGCGAATCATCCTTACACGCCGGTGGACCTTGACGACCCACGGCTGCTCGCGCAGGACGGCTGGGCACCATCGGAGGGCAACCCGCAGTTTCACCAGCAGATGGTTTACGCCGTCTCCATGAAGACCATCGAACACTTTGAGCGCGCGTTGGGCCGTCCGGTCCTCTGGCGTCCGAGGCCGAACCCGAAGAATGCTAACGACGACAGCGGCTTCGTCCAACAACTGGTCATCCGCCCGCACGCGCTCCGGCAGGCCAATGCCTATTACAGCCCGCAGGATGTCGCGCTCCTCTTCGGCTACTTCGAGGCGGAGGCGGACGACCCCGGCGACCACATGCCCGGCAGCCGTGTTTACAGTTGCCTCTCGCACGACATCATCGCTCACGAGACGACGCACGCCATCCTTGACGGGATGCACCGCCGCTTCAACGAACCGACGAATCTAGATGTGCTCGCGCTGCACGAGGGCTTCGCGGACATCGTCGCTCTCATGCAGCACTTCACCATCCCGGAAGTGTTGGAGCAGCAGATTAGCCAGACGCGCGGAGACATAGAGGCGGAGTCCATGCTGGGCAGCCTCGCTGTCCAGTTCGGCTATGCGACGGGCGGGCGCGGCGCGTTGCGCGACGCTATCGGCAGGATGGAGAACGGCGTCTGGAAAAGGTTTGTACCGGACCCTGCGGACATGCAGAAGCGTCTCACCCCGCACTCGCGCGGGGCCGTCCTCGTCGCTGCGGTCTTCGACGCCTTCATTGCCATCTACAAGTCGCGCACAGTTGACCTGATACGCATCTACACGGGCGGGACGGGCGTGCTGCCCAACGGAGCCATTCACCCGGACCTCGTCCATCGCCTCGCGGACGAGGCTGCCAAGTCCGCCAATCACGTCCTCAACATGTGCATCCGCGCGCTGGACTATCTGCCGCCCGTGGACGTGACCTTCTTCGAGTACCTGCGCGCACTCATCACCGCAGATTTCGACATCGTCGAAGACGACCGCCACAACTATCGCGTCGCCTTCGTCGAAGCCTTCCGCAGGCGCGGCATCTATCCTTTGAACCTGGACGCGCCGACGCACGACACGCCCCGCACGCTCTCCGTTGATACGCTGCGCTGGCAGGGTCTCGAAGAGTCGAGGTTTCAAAAAGGGTTGGTGACAAAAATCAGGGAGAGGTATCGCGGCATCATCAAAGAGTTAAAGGCGTATGCAGACGCCTGCTTTTATCTGGAAGACCGCGAGGCGTTGTTCATAGCGACGCGGGAGCAGCGGCGCAATCTACACGCGCAACTCAAGAGCGCCTTCAAAGCCTTGCCGGAATTCGCTGAAGAACTCGGCCTCGCCCCGGAGTTGACGTTCGAGGTTCACGAACTGCGGCGCGCGATGCGGGTCGGCCCGGACGGCAGGCACATTCCGCAACTGGTCCTCGCGCTGACGCAGTCGAAGAGAATCAGGGAGAATAAAGAGGACGGCACACCGGCCCACGACTTTCGCGGAGGCGCAACGCTCGTCGTAGACCTCTCGATACCGGATGTCATATACAAGATCGTCAAGAAGATTAAGAGCACGGACAGGCAAGCGCGCACCGCAGCCTTCGTCCGCGAGGCCGCCGCAGACCCCTTGCGCGCCCTCTTCTTCTCGCCCGAACGGCGCGAGCCATTCGCCGCCCTCCACTCGCTCGCTGACGACGGTTTTTAATTCTCAGGCTCTATAGCGATTTCAATTAAGTGCGACTAGGTGTCAGTACCGCCTGCGGCAGCGGGCGGGTCTTCAAACTTGAGTACCCGCCCGCTACCGCAGGCGGTACTGACCTCTCTTGCTACCGCAACTTGCTCTACGGCTCATAAACATCAACTGCAATATCGCTCATGAGGGTTTCGTAATCTGCTTCCGGTTCACTCTCTGCGATAATCTCCAGATAATATTCTCCGGCGTGTAAATTTGTGAAGATGGCGATGTCGCTCGTGCCTACTTTCAAGGATTCGTATCCGACGCGGGGATCGAGGGCCATGCTTTTAGACTCGTTGAGATAAATACCGATGCGGTCGGAATCGGTTGGCTTGCGATCCGGGCGGACATAGGTCCCACCGGAACATGTGACAACGACCATCCCACCTTCGGGGACATCGAAGTGTCTTGATTCTGGAAGGCGTGTTCGTATCTCAAAATCCGAAGTGAACCCGCCGCTGCGGCGTCCCGGCGGAGAGAAGGTCTTGTGGACAGGATTTCTCCCCCTCGCTCTACTGTATACTTCGGTCATGTCCAGACGATTACGATAGACCTCTGAACCATGCACGGATGTGTCTTTGTCGTCGGCCCCGTTGTTAATCTCCGCATAAGATGTGCGGCCCGTCCAAGCTTTGACCGGACGCCCCGTGCGATAAGCCATTTCTTGGGCCAGGTTTCCTTCATCAACAGACGTTCCCGTATTACACGAATTAAAATCAATGGTCGCGTTGGGCTTAAACTTCGAGCCGCCGAATGACTGGACCTGGCTCATTGACAAGCCGTAGTTCTCCAGGCCCTTCGATTCCCAACCGTAACGCAGAGTGACGAGGCCCGCGAGTCCGTGACTGTAAATGGTCATTGACTCGATGCTCGCGTCCGGGAAATTCTGACTGATGATTGATGAGAGAGGCGTTTGAGGCGTCAGCCAAAACAAGCAACCGGGCGCGGCGCTTTTTTCGATTTGCGATTTATCCACTCCGCCCGCCTCATAACCTGTCTGTTCGACAATCCACACTGTATTTTTATTTACTCCCTGATACAAAGCGGCGTTCATGAATTGATAGGGATGCGAAGCCTTAATCTCTCCGGGTCCCGGCGCTCCGATAACGGAGACGACGAAAGGGCCTCTCTCTTTTTCATCAAGACACGGCGTTCTTTGCAGGGAGTTCGTTCCGTCCGCACCGCCGCCCTGCTGCACAGTATGCGTCAACTCATGCGCCAGGAGTTGACGCCCCGCTTCCGTCTGCGGCTCATACTCGCCTGCGCCAAAGACTATGTCCTGACCCACGGTGAAGGCGCGCGCGGCGACAGACGATGCGGCCTCTGTGGCGAGCGCATCGGAGTGGACTCTCACCGGGCCGAAGTCCGCGCCGAAGCGCGACTCCATAAAACTTCGCGTCGCAGGGTCAAGCGGCTGGCCGGATGATTGCAAGACCTCATCCACGACAGGCGCGACGACGGTCTCGCCTATCTCATTCGCCT
>DASYML010000157.1:0-6895 GCA_036009045.1 Pyrinomonadaceae bacterium | reverse complement strand
TGAGTGTATCGAACATTGGTATTCACCACCGCAGACACAGAGCGCACAGAGATAGCACAGAGGCTTGAATGCTTATCTCTGTGCTGACTCTGTGTCCTCTGTGTCTGCGGTGGTGAATGCTACCTTCATACTCACTCAAGGCTCACTGAACCACTACGCGGAGACGGGCGTGATTGCCCGTCTTTTGCGCCATCTGTTATAGTGCGTGGAGTTCAAGAAACAGTCTGAGAGTCAGGAGTCTAGAGTCTGAGAGTCTGGAGTCAAAACCAAGAGCCTGTCTTTGACTCTTGACTATCAGACTCTAGACTCTCAGGCTCCTGACTGTTCGAGGAGGGAAGATGACGAAAAAGAAGCCGGAAGATTTTGAGTATTTGAGTAATAACCCGGACTACATACCGGACCCGGACATAGAGCAGTTCATGGAGGAAGAGATCGCACGCGCGCCGAAAGACCCGGACCAACTCGCGCACAGGCTGCGCGAGAATACCGCAGCCTCGCCCGCAGACTCCGGCGGCGACCCGGACGCCTCCTGGGAGGATGTCAACGATAGCGGCGAGGAATCGGTCGCGGGCGATAATCCCACGCCGGACCAATCGCTCGTCGAAGAAAACGCACGCGCCGTCGGCGTCACCTTCGAGGATAACGAAGAACTCGAAGTGATAGACAAAATTGAACGCAGAGACCGCGACCGCTTTGAACTGGACGAACGCTCTAAGGGTGACGAAGATACGATATGAAAGGCAGTGACGAGTGACGAGTGACGAGTGACAAGTTAAAGCCAGGCGATGAGTGATGAGAGATAAGCTTTTACTCATCACTCATCACTGCTTTTCCTGCTTGTCACTCGTCACTCGTCACTGCTTTCGCAATCCGTTCTAGAACAGTTTTCGACTGTCGAGCAGGATCGTCACTGGTCCATCATTGATTAGCTCGACCTGCATCATCCTGCGAAAGCTGCCCGTCGAGACCGGAGTGGCGCTGCGCCGGGCCAGTTCGACGAATAATTCATAGAGAGGTTCGGCAGTTTCCGGCGCAGCCGCTTCGCTCCATGATGGACGCCGCCCGCGCCTCGCGTCGCCGTAGAGCGTGAACTGCGAAACGATGAGCAACCCGCCGCCCGTCTCGACGACTGACAAGTTCATGTGTCCCGCATCATCATCAAAAATTCGCAGGCCCAGAATTTTTTCCAGCAGATAGAACGCGTCTCGCTCTGTATCATCCTGCGCGATGCCCAGCAGGACGAGCAGACCGCCGCCGATTTCGCCGACCGCTTCGCCCAAGACTTTGACGCTGGCGCGCGTCACGCGCTGTAAGACGGCTCGCATACTGCTCTTCCGGCCTGTGAGTGCTACGGCTTTATTATCTGACGAAATTGTAATGAATGACGCCCATCACCTTGACGGGCTGGCCGCTGAGTCTTGTCGGGGTGAAGATGGCACGGGCGGCTGCGCCCTCCGATGCTCGCCATAGCGGGGCGGGTCCGCTCAGCGCGCAGACGCGAATCACTCTTCCCTCTTCGTTGATGGTGACGAGGACCGCGACCGTGCCGTGGACATGCAGGGCGCTGGCTTCGGGCGGGTATCGAGGGGCGGGCAGATTCAAAGCCTTCCCGTTAAGGACACCGCCTTCGATGGAACCCTTTTTCCCGTTATCCTTTTCGTTGCCCGTCGAAGATGGCCCGACGACTCCGCGCGTTTGTAATGCCTCGGCCTCTTTTGACCTGTCGGTTTTCCGCAACAGGCAGGCATAACGCTCGCGCACATCAACGGTTTTGGAATCCGTCTCGCCCGACTTTATTTCTCTGATGGCGAGCGCGCGTTGATATAGCGGCTCGGCCTTCTTGAAATTCTCCGTGGCCTGATAAAACTCCGCCAGGTTGTAAAGAGTCTGCGCGACCTCCTGGCTCATCGGTCCTGAGAGTTTCTCCCTGATGGCGAGCGCGCGCTGGTAGTATTCTTCAGCCTTAGCCTTATCGGCCTTCGTATAACGCAGGAACGCGAGCACTTCCAACATCTGCGCGATGACCTGACTCTCCGCCCCGTTCTGCTTCTCATACTCTGGCAGAAGGCGTTGATAAAGCGGCTCGGCCTCTTTGAAATCACCGAGGCTCATGTAGACAGAGGCGAGATTACCCACCGCGCTGGTGACGAGTTCGTGGTCAGGCCCCAGAATCTTTTCCCTGATTTCGAGCGCCCGCCGCGCGGGTTTTAAGGCTTCGTCATATTTGCCTTCGCCATACAGTTTGACGACGGTCAAGCTCAAACGCTTGGCCTCTTCCAATTCCGCGACGGCGGCAGCATTCAATTCCGGCTTTAATTGGTCCTGTGCTTTGACCGTCGAAGGCTGCTCTACTTTTGATTGCGCGTGCGCGCCCTGGAACAGGAGCAGGCTCGTCGTCAACGCTATCAAAATCTTCTTCATCACATTACCCTCTGACAAAATGTTGGTTCAAATCAATCTGGGCCTTGATAGCGATTCGTGATTGAGTGCGACTTAAGTCAGTACCGCCTGCGGTAGCGGGCGAGTCATCGCCCGTGTGAGTACCCGCCCAGCTTAAGCAAGCGGTACTGACTTAAGTCGCGTTCATTTGTACACCGTTGTAAAAAATCCGACTACTTCTTCGGCGGCCTGCTCGGACGAATCTCAACGCGGCTCTGTAAACTGCGCTGGTCCGTATGCAGCAGGTCCAGGACGACGCGCGCGATGTCTGCGGGCTGCAACTGCCAGCTTTGTTCCTCGCTCGGCTCGTCGCCGCCGAAATTCGTATTGACCGAACCGGGCATGATGTAACTGACCTTGATACCATCATGCCGCACCTCCTGCATCAACGCCTCGCTGAAACCGTTGAGACCGAATTTAGAAGCGTTGTAAGCGGCCATCTGCGGATGCGCGTTCGTGCCCGCCAGCGAAGAGATGTTGATGATGTAACCGCCGCCGCGTTTCTTCATCTGCGGAATCGCCTCATGACAGCAATAGAAGACCCCGAAGAGATTCGTTTCCAGCACGGCGCGAAAATCCTCCGGCGTCAACTCTTCGACTTTGCCGAACAGCCCCACGCCCGCGTTGTTAATCAGTATATCCACCCCGCCAAACTCTTCCGACGCATGCTGGACCAGCGCCCTGACCTCTTCATAATCCCGCACATCGCACACCACGCCCGCCACGCGTCCCTCGCCCAGTTCGCCTATCTCACCCACCGCGCGTTCCACATCATCATCATGCCGCGCGCTGATACACACCGACGCACCCTCTCGCGCCAGCGCCTCCGCAATCGCCCGCCCGATGCCCTTCGTCCCCCCCGTCACAATCGCCGACTTACCATTCAGATTCATCTTCCCCCCTTATAACAGTCTGGAGTCTGAGAGTCTGAAGTCATGATTCAAAAACCAGAACTCGCTCTTGGCTTTTGACTCAAGACTCCAGGCTCCTGGACTCACGACTCTTTATTTAGTTTGGCCCGTAAACGTTCGTTGACGATTTTCGGGTTGGCCTTGCCTTTTGAAGCCTTCATCGTTTGGCCGACGAAGAAGCCGAAGAGGGCTTCTTTGCCCGCGCGATACTGCGAGAGTTGTTGCGGGTTGGCCGCGATGATTTCATCAATGATGCTGTCAATCTCGCCCGTGTCGCTGACCTGGACCAGCCCGCGCTCTTCGATGATGGCGGCGGCAGTCTTGCTCGTCGAGAACATTTCCACGAGCACATCTTTGCCCTGCTTGCCGCTAATCTTCCCCTCATTAATGACCTTGAGCAACGCGCCGAGTTCCTCCGGCGCGACGGGAGACTCTGCGGGCGAGACGCCAGCCGCTTCGAGTTCGCGCAGCAATTCGGACCTCACCCAGTTGGCCGCCGTGCGCGGGTCGCCCGCAGCCTTCGCGGCCCGCTCGTAGTAATCCGCCAGCGCCTGATCCGAAGTCAACTGCGTCGCATCGTTAAAGGATAATTCGTACTGCGAAGCGAAACGCCTGCGCCTCGCTTCTGGTAACTCCGGCAGAGCGGCGCGCACACGCTCAATCAATTCCGGCGCGACCATGAGCGGCGGCAGGTCAGGCTCAGGAAAATAACGATAGTCGTGGGCCTCCTCTTTCGAGCGCATGGTCCTCGTCTGGGCCGCGCGATCATCCCACAAACGTGTTTCCTGGACCACTCGCCCGCCGGATTCTATCAACTCGATCTGTCTTTCAATTTCAAACTCTATCGCGCGCTGCATGAAGCGCACGGAGTTGAGATTCTTCAACTCGACCTTCGTCCCGAACTCCGCAGCACCGATGCGCCTGACGGAGACGTTGGCCTCACAACGCAAGTTTCCCTTCTCCATATCCGCGTCCGACGCCCCGACCCACTGAAGCGCGAGCCTCACATGATTAACGTAATCATAAGCCTCCCACGACGAACGAAAATCCGGCTCGGTGACAATCTCCGCGAGCGGCGTCCCCGCGCGATTCAGGTCCACGTAAGAATAGCGGTCCACTTCGGGCAAACCCTCATGGACATTCTTGCCCGCGTCCTCTTCAAGATGCAGGCGAGTAATCTGGATTTTCATGGGCCGCCATTCGCGCGGGTGGCCCGCCTCGTCACGCTCCGCCGTCATAATCTCCAACTCGCCGTGCTCCGAAAACGGCTGGTCGTACTGCGAGATTTGATAGCCCTTCGGTAAGTCAGGATAAAAATAGTTCTTGCGCGCGAAGATGGATCGCTCGTTAATCTTGAGGCCCAGCGCCAGCGCGGCCCGCGCGCCAAGCTCTACAGCGCGCCGGTTCAAGACAGGCAGCGCGCCCGGCAGACCCAGGCACACCGGACACGTATTCGCATTCGGCTCGTCGCCAAACCGCGTCGAGCAGCGACAAAAGATTTTCGATTCCGTGCTCAACTGCGCGTGAATCTCCAACCCGATAACAGTCTCCCAACCATTTTTCATAAAGGATAATTTTCAATTCAAGTCTAGTAGTCTGAGAGTCAGGAGTCATGAGTCAAAGACAGGTTCTTGCTTTTGACTCCTGACTCTCAGGCTCCTGACTGTTTTACGGCCTGAGCCAGCCGGGGGAGGCGCCCGCGCGTCTGGCTTCATCTTCGAGGACGCGCCAGCGAGCCTGTAAGCCCGCGCGTTCTAATTCGAGTTCACGCAGTCTTTGGACCAGCGCGGAGCGGTCGTAATCGTAGAACGCGTCGTTCGGATAGGCCGAACCGAAGAGCGCGACGGGCGACGCGAAACCACTTTGCGGGAAAAAACCTTGATGCCCGAAGCCGCGTCTCAGTGGCGTCGTGTTCAGAAAGACCTGCCCGCGCGTCGCGCCGCCGCCGAATCCAACGCGCGCCGTCAATTGTGGACCAGTATTCGGTGCGACGAAAATATTTCGATTGCCCATCATGCGCGGTTGAGAGACGAGTCCCGATGGTCCTATGTTGACGGATAGGAAACCTGTCACGCCGCGTCCTTGAATGAGCGGGGCGATGCTCGTCAGGACCGCGTAAGAGCCTGCGGCGCGCTGGTCCGGCAGCCCTGCCAGCAGGCCGCGCACGTAATCCATCTGCGCGTTGAGCGACGCGAGTCGGCCTCTCAATTCCGACGCCTGCGCGCGCCAGTAGGCTTCGGCCTGCGCGTCTTCGCTCAGGCTCCGGCGCAACTCCTCTCGCGCCCGCGACGCTTCCTCTTCCGCGCGCTGGCGTGTCAAGGCCAGCGCGGGCAGGCCCAGTTCGCGCCGCCGTCGCTCGTATGCCGCCTCGCTCGCTTCACGCGCGCGCCGCGAGGCTTCAAGGTCTCTATTGGTGATGGTACGCAGGGCGCGTTGCGGCGTCGAAGAAGAGCTTTGCGATGCTGAATTAGAGCGTCGCGCGTTTGCAGCAAGCGTGCTTGATGATCCGGTCGTCGCTTGCTCCTGGGCGCGGCTCAGCAGGCTCCCGGACGGCTCTTTGTTGGCGCGCTCCGTGGCTTCTATATCAATGGTGGACATTTGCAGGGTGATGCTGATGTCAGGCGCGACCTCGTAAGTCAGAGTCGCGGGCGTGACGACAAATTTCTCAGGGATTTCGAGGCGGCGTCCATCACGCATGACGATGGTATAAGCGGAAACGATCAGCGGCAGGCAGAGTGCGAGCAAGAGCGAGGCCGCGAAACGCCACGCACTGGTCCTGTAATTCCTCCTCTCGCCGGGGCGAAAAGATTTCGTCGAGCTATAAAACATCGCCGTCTCCTCCGAAGAGTTTTCATTCCCGTTTAATGGACTCGGTTTGAGTATAGCACTGGCGGAAATGCGCGCTCAACAGAGGCGAGTTTGAAAGCCCTTGCTCAGAAATCATTTGCACATGGACGCGCCACTTTGGTATACAATCCGTCCGGTTAAATCATCACCTGGAGTCGGAAGAGGACGCATCATCGGAATGCAGACGATGCGACCGTGTAGGGTCTTCAAACATCTTCTCACAAAGGAGAAAAGAAAGGTTATGGCGAAAACTATTTGCACGCTTCTCGGCGCGGTCCTGTTGCTGGTCGGGATCGTAGGCTTTGTCGCCCCCGGATTTCTCGGCACGCATCTCAGCCTGGTCCACAATCTTATTCACATCGTTTCCGGCGCGGCGGCACTTTACTTAGGATTGTCAGGCTCGCTCTCCGCAGCGCGCACCTTCTGCCTCGCTTTCGGCGCGGTCTATCTACTGCTGGGCATCGTCGGCTTTCTCGTGGGGGGAGCCGGAACACCGAGCATGCCGAACATGGCTGCCGATACACACTTGTTCAGAGTCATCCCCGGTATGCTCGAACTGGGGACGATGGACCACTGCATACACCTGCTGCTCGGCATAGTCTTTCTCGCGGGTGGTCTCCTGACCAAAGACTATGTCACAACGAGCAGAGACTAGAAGCAATTGGGGATTGCGGAATTCGGATTGCGGATTTAAGCAG
>DASYML010000156.1:0-16349 GCA_036009045.1 Pyrinomonadaceae bacterium | reverse complement strand
GGACCTTGGAAGAATGGCGGGAGCGGGATAGCAAAAAGTTATTGAACTGCTGCGGGTTTGACAGTAAACTTCGTCCATCTCGTCTCGGTCGGCAATCATTTTGCGGAAAAAGGAGTGACTGAATGCTCTCAGGAAAGCGTTCTCTCTTTGTTCTGAGCCTCTTAATACTGGCTCTCGCAGGTTTCGCATACATCTCAACCCACACGTTGGCACAGGGTAAGAAGGCCAAAACTATTTTCGTACCTTCGACTGGTTTGCCGCCGAACCTGACGCTCAAAGCCAACCGGAGCTATGTGATAGCCTGCGCGGGTGCGGATTCGACCTCCAACGCGCAGGTAGAGCTTGATGCGGAGGCGATTCCAGCTGATCCGAAGCAAAAAGGCGTCGGTTATTTATATACTTGGAGCACCAAGGATACTCCGACCGGGCCTGACAGGGGTAGCATTATAGGTAACGGGAAACACGTCATCTGGGACCTCTCGGGCCTCCCGCCCGGCACTTACAACGCGCGCGTGGATACTGACACGGGGCGCGTAGGCGATTGCGCGGCCTTTACGACGACCACCGTGCGGGTCGAGCCGTGTCCGCCCGTGACCTGCCCCACGATCATCGTCAATTGCCGGGATGCAGCGCCCGTCAACGGGCCTGTCACGTTCACAGCCAACGTCAGCGGCATCCCTGCCAGCATCACTCCGACTTACGAATGGAGTGTGTCGGCGGGCACTATTCGCAGCGGCCAGGGCACGACTTCGATTCAGGTTGACACGACCGGACTCGCGGGCCAGCCGATTACCGCGAATTTCAACGTGCTCGGATACGACCGTCCCTGTCCCGCGTCCTGCTCTCTACAGGTTCCGCTTCTCCCGCTCTACCCGAAAAAGTTCGACGAGTTTCCGAACATCAAATTCGACGACGAGAAAGCGCGTCTGGATAATTTCGCTATCCAGTTGCAGAACGAACCCGGCGCGCGCGGTTATATTCTCGTCTACTCCGGCCCGCGCGACCGTGCAGGCGACGCACAAAAGCGAGCCGCCCGCGCACGCGATTATCTAGTCATCACTCGCGGCCTCGACGCCAACCGCATCGTCACGGTCCTCGGCGGTCAACGCGGCTCACAAACGGTCGAACTCTGGATCGTACCCAACGGCGCAAACCCGCCGACCCCGACTCCCTGACCCAAGCCTCGCCAACGCTCAAAGACTCTTGAGCGAACGAGGTGCTCTTCAAACTGAGATAAAAAGACCGGCGCGGGCTTCAAAGCTTTCGCCGGTCTTGCTCTTGCAACATTGTTCGACGGATTTTGATAGTTATCGGGTGCTGTTTGATGCACTCCTGATTTATGAGAAGGCGGCTCCTGACAAGCGACTTGACTGGCTATTCATCCGGCTTCTTAAGGATAATCATTTCGGGCGTTATCTTTGTTATTGGCGGGTATAGTTCAGCAGGCAGATCGGGAATTTTCAGCCATTCCTCCAAATATCTATTCAAGAGAGAAAGACTCGCCTCAATGGCACCCTCAAAAAAATCTTCATCATTACCTACCCAACGCCGAATAACATCATCTATTAATGACATTAAACTGTGAAACTGCTTTTCAGTGAAACTATACTTTTGTTCTTTGCAAGTCCTCTTTACCACTATCAGCCAATGGACGAATTGATGATCTTGATTAAGATAGACCCCTAAAGGATATGATACGCCGACGTTACCCATTGAAAATCCGATTAACGTAGGATTAGGCGACTTCGCCATCAACACCGGCGCATAAGATTCACCCGCAAAAAGCCAGTCAACACCGTCGCATAAAGCCCAATCTATGATTAAATGTTCCGAAGTCAACCACCTCGAATCCACTATCAGACGATTATGGAAGATGGCAAGGCGATGCGCATGTGAAAAAGACCTGAGGTCAAAACCCGTGATCACGGCGCTTCCGTCTTCTATCTTCTCCAATAAAGGAGAATCAGAATTTTCACCATCCGGTATCGCGTAAGGGATTAAATCTTTTTTACTCGCGACTACCGTTATGACCTGTAAGCCCTGGATGTCTTTTAGTGACAAAAGCTCTGACTGCTGCCCTTTATACACCGGAATCATGGGATGTGAATCCCAAAACGAAGGCAATCTAATCTCGTCAACCAGTCTCTGTTTATATTTCCATCCATCTGCGGAATTGGCGTGCCGAGAGGTGGTCAGATGTTCCGATAAAATCTCTTCCACACGAGACCTGACATCCTGATCACTTAACCAGTTGTACTCATGACGCAAGTCGCGAGTGACCGTCGGAGTGAATCTATTACTGCGATAATCCAGGCGTGCGGTGAGCGGCCCGTCACCAATCTCAGACCTGGATTTTGTGCTCACCTCTAAATTAATACCGTGCAGGCAGACCAGGTCGTGAGGAAACCCAGGGGGGATAGCCTGCGGGTGCTCTTTCGGATAGACAAATCTGGCATAGTTCCATTTGTTCCATAACTCTTCGCCATCCTCAAGCGCCACAAAAACATATATTTCACCTTCAACGCCCGGACGATTAATCGGAAAGGCCCGGACGGCGAATTTGTTACCTTGTTTTGTGACATCCGATATTACATAAGTGAACTGGTCAGCATGTTCTGAATCAACAGTTCGCTGAACTCCGAGATCATCCACGATAATGGGAAATTCAACGCGGCGGCACCAATGCCTGACTAATTTCGTCAGCTGTCCCTGTGGCAATGGTTCACGCAAGATAACCTCTATAGAGGTCCCGCTCACATTTCGTTCGCCTTGTTCTGTGAGCAGGTAGTTACGCGGCCCTCTGAGAGTAAGACGTATAGGTTCTTCTCTGTGCGCGGAACTCGGCTTGTAAGTTTCAACTGTCACGCGGTCACTGACGGCAAACACAGAAAGAAAGCCTATCCCGAAACGGCTGGTTGGAATAAAGCGGAATTTTCGACGGAACTCATCCGTCGTGTAGAACGAACGGCCCACCTGTAGGAAATAACGTTGAATGATTTCCTTGTCCATGCCGATGCCACAATCTTCTATAATCAAGACCTGCTTTTCTTCCGTCTCTCCAGACATCTCGTTTGGAAGTAGCCGTGCCTCCACTTTTATCTTGACCGGATAGCGACGACGGCGCTCCCTTTCAACCTGAGATGGATACTCCGGCGGCTCCTGATTGTCTCTCAACAAATCCGCATACATCTGGCAACGATTAGCATCCAGCGCATTTTGAATAAGCTCTCTGATAAAAACCAAAGGATTATCGTAGACATCCCGGATTAAGAGTTGAAAGACGGCGGCGTGGTCCAACTCGAAAGTCCAACTAGATGGAATGTATTTCGCATTCGGTGCCGGTCGTATCTTGATGGTCGCTTCAGGGCCATCTATGAGCGCGATGGGTGGTTGCCATTCATGATGCAACTCCGCTCTATTCATGAGAACCTTTGCATTATTAACTTCATTGACAATCCATTGACACCAATCCTGTAAGACACGATGCTCTTCCTGATTCTTACACTCGGCGGTGATTTCGATTCTGTCGGGGGACGTGGCGCGGTGGGTGATTCGCTGATATTGTTCCCAGTGGGCCATGCTATCGGACGGCAGAGGGTTGGCGGCGTTCATTAACAATGGACATGCTCTGTCGTATGACATGTCCAGCAAATCGCCCAGACGAAGGAGAATGGCGAGCAAACGAACATTGACCGAGTGACCCTGCACATCGCGCATCTCTGGATACTTCTCGCGGTCTTCAAGTTCGTAATCTCTCAGGCCATGTGCTACGCAGATGTCGGCGATGGTGCGTTGCATCGTCGGATCATTAAAGGCGAAGCGACCGAGATATTCTTCATACTGCTTTATGACATCTGCGGCGCGCAGGTGATGTGTGCGGCGAATAAATTCGGCTATCAGAAAACGCGTTTGGAGGTCCGCGACAAAATGGCGCTCCGGGCCTCTGATTTTCCCTTTACCCTGTCGCAGTTCTTCTATCTCGCGCCACCTTTTTGCGCCGCCGCCTTCACCGGCTATCCAGCTTTTCCAATCATTGTTTGAAGTTAAAATTTCAAGTTTTTCCTGATCTGCCGCGACCATCCCTGAGTCGTGAAGGTATGCGGATGCGATCAAGATGTAAGCTTCTGCGGCTGAGAGTTTGATGACTGGTTGGGTTTCGTTATGTTTGAAGAGCAGTTTAGAAATCTGGACCACTATCTCGTCACTATGCAAAACAGTGTGTCTGGTGTAATGAGGAAAAGTTTCAGGGATATAAGCCAGCCAGTGCTGCACCGCATCACGTAGCTCTAAAATCTTGCCATAATAAGCATCGTTTAAAGATTTGAGGTACATCATTATTGATGTGTGCTGAGGCGTTATGTTCATTGAATCACCTTTCGTGATTCAATATTAGACTATTTTGTGCCTGGTTGAAAATATTAAGTATTACTGGACCAGACGGGAATGCGTCATGAACCAAAAGACCGGCGAGGCTGGTGTGCCTGCGCCGGTCCTTTTGTTCATGCGGGGCGGATGCTGATTAGGCATCCGCCCCGTGTGGTTCGGGTTGAGAATGAGAGGGTTACTCTTCGGCTTCTCCTGTGGCGTCGCCGTCACCGCCAGCGACGACCGCCGTGCGTGTGGTGGTGGGTGCGGGGACATCTACGCCGCCGACGATTTCGGGATATTCCTCTATCTCGCGGTCGCGCCCGTTCTGGTCCATCGTCTCGTCGCGGTCAACCTTGACGTTGCGATAGAACTCCATGCCCGTCCCGGCTGGTATCAGTCGGCCCATGATGACGTTCTCTTTGAGGCCGCGCAGGTAGTCTATGCGACCCGAAATCGCTGCCTCCGTCAAGACGCGCGTCGTCTCCTGGAAGGAGGCGGCGGAGATGAAAGAGTCCGTCGAGAGCGAAGCCTTCGTGATGCCGAGCAACAGGGGCTCGGCCTGCGAGAGTTCGCCGTCTATGGCCTTGACGCGCTCGTTCTCGTCCGTGAAGCGGAAGCGGTCCACCTGTTCGTCTAACAGGAATTCCGTGTCGCCGACTTCGCGTATCTTCACCCAGCGGAGCATCTGGCGGACAATCACTTCGATGTGCTTGTCGTTGATGTTGACGCCCTGCAAGCGATAGACCTCCTGTATCTCGTTGACGAGATACTCCTGGAGTTTATTCATGCCAAGCACGCGCAGGATGTCGTGCGGGTTTAATGGACCATCCATCAAAGCCTCGCCTGCGCGAACGCGGTCGCCCTCCTGCACGTTGATGTGCGTGCCGCGCGGGATGTCGTACTCGCGCTCTTCCTGGTCGTCTCCGGTGATGATGAGTTTGCGCTTGCCCTTGGCGATTGGGCCAAGCTTGACGATGCCATCAATTTCGGACATGACGGCTGTCTCGCCGGGCTTGCGTGCCTCGAAGAGTTCGACGACGCGCGGCAGACCGCCCGTGATGTCTTTGGTCTTGGTGGTCTCGCGCGGAATCTTGGCAATCACGTCGCCGGGTTCCACCACGTCTCCGTCTCCAACCATGAGGTTGGCCCGAACCGGCATCTGGTAAGTCTTGAGAATCTTGTTGGCGGCGTTGCGGATTTCCAGACGCGGCTGTTTCTTCTCGTCCGGCGAATCCTTGACGACCATGCGGGATTGACCCGTCACTTCGTCAACCTCTTCGTCAACCGTCACGCCTTCCTTCAAGTCCTGGAACTTCACATGACCCGCGACCTCCGTCAGGATGGCGAAGGTGAAAGGGTCCCACGTCGCCAGCATCTGATCCTGCGTGACGCGTGCGCCGTCCGCGATGTGCAGGTGCGCGCCGTAAACAATCTGGTAACGAGCCACTTCGCGCCCGCGCTCGTCTATGATGGTCAGAGCGCCGTTGCGATTCATGGCGATGATTTCGCCCTTGCGATTCTTGACCGTGGAGAGTTCGACATACTTGATACGACCGTCCACGCGCGCTTCGTGCTTGGAACTTTCCTCCAGGCGCGCCGTGCCGCCGATGTGGAACGTACGCATGGTCAACTGTGTGCCGGGTTCGCCGATACTCTGAGCAGCGATGACGCCGACAGCCTCGCCGATGTCCACGGGCCTGCCCGTCGCCAGGTTGCGCCCGTAGCACTTAATACAGCAACCGCGACGAGATTCGCAGGTCAGGACCGAACGAATACGCACGCGCTGAACGCCTGAGCGTTGAATCTCCGCCGCGAGGTCTTCGTCTATCTCCTGGCTTATCTCCACAATGACGCGGCCCTCCACAGGGTCCACGACATCGTCCAGAGAAGTGCGGCCCACGATGCGGTCGCGTAAGCTCTCTATCTCCTCGCCGCCTTCGACGATGGCCGTCGCGGAGATGCCCTTGAGCGTCCCGCAATCCTCTTCGCTGATGATGACATCCTGCGCCACGTCCACCAGACGACGGGTTAAGTACCCGGAGTCTGCGGTCTTGAGCGCGGTGTCTGCGAGACCTTTACGCGCGCCGTGCGTCGAGATGAAGTATTGCAGCACGTTCAAGCCTTCGCGGAAGTTGGCGCGAATGGGCGTCTCGATGATTTCGCCGGAAGGCTTAGCCATCAACCCGCGCATGCCCGCAAGCTGGCGAATCTGCTGCGCGGAACCGCGCGCGCCCGAATCCGACATGACGAGTATCGGGTTCAATTCGCCGGAGTCCTTCTCGCGCTGGTCCATCGCCTTGAACATTTCTTTGGCGACGCGGTCCGTCACTTCGGACCAGATGGCGATGACCTTGTTGTAACGTTCGCCGTTCGTGATGACACCATCCTGGTACTGCTGTTCGACATCAATGACATCGCTCTCCGCTTTCGCCACGAGGGTCTTCTTCGCGTCGGGCGTCACCAGATCGTCAATGCCGATGGAGATGCCAGCCTTGGTCGCGTAGAGGAAGCCGAGGGTCTTGAGATCGTCAAGCATCTTGACGGTCGTATCATGGCCCAGGCGTATGTGACAGTAGTTAACTAAGGACTGCAAGCCCTTCTTCTTCATCGTGCCGTTGATAAAGCCCAGACCAGCCGGAATCGAGTCATTGAAGATGACGCGGCCCACGGTCGTATTGATGACGCGGCGGATGTTCGTCTGCTCCGTCGCGCGCATCACGTCCTGCGTGTCGTGCTCCTGCGTCAAATCAATCAGGTCGCCGGTGACGCGCAGCTTGATGGGCGTCTGCGTCGTGACCTCTTTGGCATCGAGCGCGAGCAGGACTTCTTCTAAGGATGCGAAGACGCGTCCCTCGCCCTTCGCGCCAGCCTTGTCGCGCGTCAGGTAGTAACAGCCGAGGACGATGTCCTGACTGGGCACGGCGATGGGCTGCCCGTTAGCCGGACTCAAGATGTTATTGCTGGCGAGCATGAGGACCGCCGCCTCTATCTGCGCTTCCGGGCTGAGCGGAATATGCACGGCCATCTGGTCGCCGTCAAAGTCCGCGTTGAAGGCCGTGCAGACGAGCGGGTGAATCTTGATCGCCTTGCCTTCGACGAGCACAGGCTCGAACGCCTGTATGCCCAGACGGTGCAGCGTCGGAGCGCGGTTGAGAAGCACAGGGTGCTCACGAATTACTTCTTCCAGGATGTCCCAGACGACAGGCTCCTGTCGCTCGACCATCTCGCGCGCCTGCTTGATGGTCGCGGCGTGCTGCTGCTTTTCAAGCTGGTTGTAGATGAAAGGCTTGAAGAGTTCCAATGCCATCTTCTTCGGCAGACCGCACTGGTGCAACTTTAATTCTGGACCAACGACGATGACAGAGCGCCCGGAGTAGTCCACGCGCTTGCCCAGAAGATTCTGACGGAAGCGGCCCTGTTTGCCTTTGAGCGTTCCGCTCAAAGACTTCAAGGGACGATTATTGACGCCGCGCAGCACGCGCCCGCGACGGCCATTATCAAACAACGCATCCACGGCCTCCTGCAACATGCGCTTCTCGTTGCGCACGATGACTTCTGGCGCGCGAAGCTCCATCAGCTTCTTCAAACGATTGTTGCGGTTGATGACGCGACGATAGAGGTCGTTGAGATCCGAAGTCGCAAAGCGACCGCCATCGAGCGGGACGAGCGGGCGTAGCTCAGGCGGGATGACCGGAATCACGTCCAGAATCATCCACTCCGGGCGATTGCCGGATTTCAAGAAACTGGTCGCCACCTTGAGCCGCTTGGAGTACTTCAATTTCTTCTGCTGCGAAGTCTCCTCTTTCATCTTGACGCGGAGTTCGGTCGCCAGTTCTTCGACCTTGACGGATGCGAGCAGTTCTTTAATCGCCTCCGCGCCCATCTTGGCGACGAACGCGGCGGGGAAATCGCGCGTCAGTTCGCGGAAACGCTCGTCCGTCAAAAGCTCTCGCTCTTTAATCGGCGCATCGCCCGGATCAATGACGATGTACGACTCGAAGTAAAGCACCTTTTCGAGTTCGCGCAGGGGGATGTCGAGCAGGTGTCCGATGCGCGAGGGCAAGCCCTTGAAGAACCAGACGTGCGAGCAAGGGCTGGCGAGGTCTATGTGGCCCAGGCGCTCGCGGCGCACCTTGGCCTGTGTCACCTCCACCCCGCACTTGTCGCAGATGACGCCCCTGTGCTTCATGCGCTTGTACTTGCCGCAGAGACATTCCCAATCGGCGACGGGTCCAAAAATACGCGCGCAGAAGAGACCGTCGCGCTCCGGTTTAAAGGTCCTGTAATTGATCGTCTCAGGCTTCGTCACTTCGCCGTGCGACCACTGGCGAATCTTCTCCGGTGAAGCCAAGCTTATGCGAATCGCCTCGAAATTGGGCGCAAGCTGTGTTTTATCTTGTTGGAATCGAAACATCTCAATCTCCATATTGCGGATTGTGGATTGCGGATTGCAGATTGGAAGGCAAAGCACTTCTCTTTAAATCCGCAATCCGCAATCCGCAAGCCGCAATCGTTGTCATTCTGCGCTGCCACCGACAATAATAGCTTCGCCTGTGCCGTCGCCGTTCGTGAGCGCGCCGTCGCCGTTGTCCCGGTTGATGAGTTCGACATCGAGACAGAGCGATTGCAGTTCGCGCACGAGCACGTTGAAGGATTCAGGCAGACCCGGATCAAAGTCCGCTTCGCCTTTGACGATGGCCTCGTAAATCTTCGAGCGTCCCGCCACGTCATCGGACTTCGCCGTCAAGAGTTCTTGCAGGATATGCGCCGCGCCGTAGGCTTCGAGCGCCCACACCTCCATCTCTCCGAAACGCTGTCCGCCGAACTGCGCCTTGCCTCCTAAGGGCTGCTGCGTAATCAGGCTGTATGGACCAATCGAGCGCGCGTGAATCTTATCATCCACGAGGTGCGAGAGCTTCAGCATGTAGATGTAGCCGACCGTCACCTTCTGCTCGAAAGGGTCTCCCGTCAATCCGTCATAAAGCACGGTCTTGCCGGACTCGTTGACGATTTCCGGCAACCCGTTATCTTTGAGGAACGTCGCGGCGTCACGCAGGCGGACTTTGATTTCGGCCTCGCTCGCGCCGTCGAAGACGGGCGTGGCGAAGTGCAGGCCGAGGACGCGGGCGGCCCAGCCGAGGTGCGTCTCAAGAATCTGTCCGACGTTCATGCGCGAGGGCACGCCGAGGGGATTTAAAACTATCTCGACGGGCGTGCCGTCTGGTAGGTACGGCATGTCTTCTTCGGGCAGGATGCGCGCGATGACGCCCTTATTACCGTGGCGTCCGGCCATCTTGTCGCCGACCGAAAGCTTGCGCTTCATGGCGATGAAGACCTTGACCATCTTGATGACGCCGGGCGCGAGTTCGTCTCCCTGACGAAGCTTCGCAATCTTCTCCTCGTAGATGTCCGAGAGAATCTTGATCTGTCGCTCCGTGCGGTCTTCGTACTCTTTAATCTCCGCAGGGATGTTGATGCTCGTCGTCGTCAACTGGACTTTGCGCAGGGCCTTCGACTCGATGCCAGCGATCATGTCGCGCGTGATGGTCTGGCCCTTCGGGACCAGGACTTCCTTATTAACCGTCAGGTCCGCCGCGAGTTTGCGCCCATCCAGGAGTTCGTAGATACGCTGATCGCGCTGTTCGCGCAGGATGCGTATCTCGTCGTCAAGGTCGCGGCGCAGGCGGTCTTCCTCTTCCTGCTCGATGCTCTGCGAACGCTGGTCCTTTTCCTGACCCTTGCGCGTGAACACCTGTACGTCCACCACGGTCCCGTCAATGCCGGGAGGTGAAACGAGCGAAGCATCCTTCACGTCTCCGGCTTTCTCGCCGAAGATGGCGCGCAGGAGTTTCTCTTCCGCAGTCAACTGCGTCTCGCCCTTCGGCGTGACCTTGCCGACGAGGATAGAGCCAGGCTTGACCTGTGCGCCGATGCGTATGATGCCGCTCTCGTCTAGGTCTCGGAGCATGTTCTCGCCGACGTTCGGGATGTCGCGCGTAATCTCTTCGGGTCCGAGTTTGGTATCGCGCGCTTCGATTTCCAACTCTTCGATGTGAATCGAAGTGTAGTAATCGTCCTTCACGAGACGTTCGGAGACGAGAATCGCGTCCTCGAAGTTGTAACCGCGCCAGGGCATGAAGGCGACGAGCACGTTGCGGCCCAGGGCGAGTTCGCCACGGTCCGTACATGGTCCATCGGCAATCACGCTGCTCTTCGAGACGCGCTCGCCGACGTGGACGATGGGACGCTGGTTGATGCAAGTGTTCTGGTTCGAGCGCTTGAATTTAATCAGGGTGTAGATGTCCGCCGTCACCTCTCGCGAGATGGTCCCGTCCATGTTGTGGTCTGCCTTGACGATGATGCGCTCGGAGTCGACGTAGTCCACGACGCCGTCGCGACGTGCCGCCACGACCGCGCCGGAATCACGAGCGGTCGTCTTCTCCATGCCCGTGCCGATGTAAGGCGCTTCCGCACGAAGCAGGGGCACGCTCTGGCGCTGCATGTTCGATCCCATCAGAGCGCGGTTCGCGTCGTCGTTCTCAAGGAACGGAATGAGAGACGCCGCGACTGAGACGAGTTGCTTCGGACTCACGTCCACATACTCTATGTCTTTCCTCAGGGCGAGGATGAACTCGCCAGCCTGTCTGGCTGCGTTGCGGTCATTGACGATATTGCCATCGTCGTCCAACTCGATGTTAGCCTGACCGATGACGTGCTTATCCTCTTCCCAGGCCGTCAGGTAGAAAGGCCAGGGTTCGGACTCAGCCTTGCGGCCATCCGCGTTGACTCGCTTATTGGCCTTGTCAATGTCTTCCTGCGGGACGTGGTCGCCCGGCTTAAACTTCGTATCACCGCCGTTCAGAACGCGCGCGTATTCGACGACGCGGCCCTCGTTGACCTTGCGATAAGGCGATTCGATAAAGCCGAACTCGTTAATCCGCGCGAAGCAGGAGAGCGACGAAATGAGACCGATGTTCGGACCTTCGGGCGTCTCAATCGGGCAGATGCGGCCATAGTGCGTAGGGTGTACGTCGCGGACTTCAAAGCCCGCGCGCTCGCGCGAGAGACCGCCCGGCCCTAAAGCGGAGAGACGGCGCTTGTGCGTAATCTCTGAGAGCGGGTTCGTCTGGTCCATAAACTGCGAGAGTTGGCTGGAGCCGAAGAACTCACGCACGGCGGCAGTGACCGGCTTCGCGTTAATCAAATCGCGCGGCATGGTCGTTTGCATCTCCTGATGTATGGACATCTTCTCTTTGATGGCTCGCTCCATACGCTCAAGGCCGATGCGGAACTGGTTCTCAAGCAGTTCGCCGACGGCGCGGACGCGACGATTGCCCAGATGGTCAATATCGTCCGCCTGAAATTCAACGGGGTTCTTACGCATACGCAGGACATAAGAGACCACGTCCACGAAATCCTGAGCGGAGAGCAGCGGGTCGTCTATGCGGTCACGCTCAGGCTTGCCCATCTTGATGTTGAACTTGAGGCGGCCCACCCGCGAGAAATCAAACTTGCGCGGGTCGAAGAACATGCCTTCGAGCAAGCGATAAGCTGTCTGCACCGTCGGCGGGTCGCCGGGGCGCATCTTGCGATAGATTTCCAGCAGCGCGTCCACAGGCTTCTGTATGACATCCTTCTTCAAGGTCTGCGACAGAATCGGCCCAAGGTCGTCGCGCTCCGGGAAGAAGACCGAGAAGCTCTCAATGCTCGCCTCTATAATCTCCTGCAACTTGGCGGGCGTAATCTCGTTGTTGGCTTCGAGAACCACTTCGCCCGTCTCAGTGTTGACGATGTCGGCCACGGCATAGACTCCCTCAAACTGGGCCGTGTCAATCTCGACCTCAGTGATGTGGGCCTTGCGCATGTGGTCAAGAGCAGAGTTAGTTACCTTCTTGCCCGCGCGGACGATGGGTTCGCTGTTGCCCTTCTTGATGTCCGCGTCAATCTTCATGCCGACGAGATTGCTCGCGCCGCTGGCGGGGACCAGCATGTGCAGGCGTCCCTTTTCGACCTTCACTTCATCAATCGTGTGAAAGGCGCGCAAAATCGCTTCGTCGTTGAACGAGGCGTTCTTGACGGCCTCTTCCAACTGCGCGTCCGTGTGGAAGTCCGCCTTGACGAACAGCGGGTCGAGCCAGATGCCCAGCGCGCGCAGGAAAATCGAGGCCAGAAACTTGCGCTTGCCGACGCGCACGTAGAGCAGATTCTTCTGGTCGTACTCAAATTCGACCCACGAGCCGCGATACGGGATGACCTTGGCGACATAGAGCGGGCCGCGCTTGAAGAAGACGCCGGGCGAGCGATGAAGCTGCGAGACGATGACGCGCTCCGTGCCATTGATGATGAAAGTGCCGTTGTCCGTCATCAAAGGGATTTCGCCGAAGAAGACCTCTTCCTCTTTGATGTCGCGAATCGAGAGCGTTTCCGTCTCCTGATCCTTATCGAAGACCGTCAGGCGAATCTTGACCTTGAGAGGCACGCTATAGCTCATGCCGCGCTCCTGGCATTCCTGCTGGTCGTGCTTGTGCTTGAGACCGACGGGTTCGCCGCAGTTGTCGCAGAGTTGCGGGCGCACGGCGTTGAACGTGCCGCAGTTGTGGCAGAGCGTTTCGCCGGGCGTGAGCGGGTCCACCTTGATCGTCGAGCCGCAGCTTTTGCAATTGGCGCGGAGGTAGTTGAGACCCTCCAAACGACCACACTTGCACTGCCAGTTGCCGATCTGAAATTCCACGAAATCGAGCGTCGCCGTGCCCCTGAAATCCGAAATCGGAAAGACGGAGCGAAAGACGGCCTGAAGACCCGTGTTCTCGCGCTCTTCGGGCAAGAGGTCCATCTGTAGAAAGCGGTTATAGGATTCGCGTTGAATCTCTATCAGATTCGGGATGCGAACGGCGGTCTTAATCTTGGAAAAGTCCTGACGCACGGGAGCCTGGCTCGTGCGCCGTCCGAGACCGTTATTAGCAATTTGAAGCGGATTTGCAGACATCAGAGATTCCTTTATTGATTGCGGATTGCGGAATTCGGGTTGGGGATTGAAGAAAAGCATTTCGCCTTCTTACCAATCAGCCATCCAAAATCCGCCATCCGAAATATGTGGAGACGCCAAAGCGCGGTCAGAGCGCAAAATGCCCCGACCGCTTTTCTACCAAAAGCAGTTAAGTTTTTCTTCGTCAAATTTTTGGGAGTAACGCCAGCGCTTCAATACTCCCCTACCTTAACCACGAACGGTTAAACTGTCAAGAAAAATGAGCCAAGAGACAACAGCGAATGCGAAAGGTCTGATGCGGGAGAAAGGGCGCAGGTTGCATACGCCCCTCTCCCCGCGAACAGGTACGGCTGCGGGTTTTGTATCCCGCAAACCTTCTCTTACTTGACTTCGACGGTCGCGCCCGCGTCTGCGAGTTTCTGGCGGATAGTCTCCGCCTCTTCCTTCGAGACGCCTTCCTTGACGGCCTTCGGAGCCGCCTCTACGAGGTCCTTGGCTTCCTTCAGACCGAGGGCCGTGACTTCGCGGACGACCTTGATGACGTTGATCTTGTTGCCGCCTGCGGCCTGCAAGACTACGTCAAACTCCGTCTTTTCTTCGACGGGAGCCGCCGCTTCGCCGCCGCCACCGGCAGCCGGAGCCGCCGCGACTGCCGCCGCCGCCGCCGAAACACCGAACACTTCCTCCAACTCCTTGACGAGTTGTGAGGCTTCCAGAAGGGTCATGCCCTTCAGAAACTCTATAACATCTTCTCGTGTAGCTGCCATGATTGCTTTCTATCCTCCTCCAAAGGGGTTCTGCTGTGTTTGTTTTAGTTTCGCAGCAGGAGAACCCACGGGATACTCTCTAAAAGCTCGCTGCATCGCAAACTTTACCAGAGCATCCGAGCCGTAACAGACGACCTGACATATCGCCCCGCTCGTTTTCCGCGTCCGGCCCACTGACTCTATTAGAGATTGCGGATTTTAGATTGCGGATTGCGGATTTAAAGAAGAGCTTGCCTCTTATCAATCTGCTTATCAATCCGCAATCGGAATTCCGCCATCCAAAATCGTTACGCGCTTTCTTCTTTCTGCTCGCCGATCTGTTTGACGACGACGGCCAGGTTGCGCGGGACGGCTGAGAGCACCGTCACGAGGCGTTGCGCCTGGCAGTTAATCAGGAACATAATCTTCGAGATTAAGACTTCCTTCGGCGGCATGCTCGCTAAGGTTTCGAGGTCGCCGATGTTGACCACTTTCCCTTCGACGATGCCGACCTTAAAGCTGAACACGTCCGGGTTAGCCTTGGTAAACTTGGAAATCGCTTTCGACAAGCTGACGGGGTCGCCCTCGCTGAGCGCCAGCGCCGTCACGCCTTTAAAATGGTCCGTGGCCTGCGCGAAGGGAGTCCCCTCTGCGGCCTTGCGGGCCAGAGTATTTTTGACGACCTCGTAACGGACGCCCGCCTCTCGCAGTTGATTGCGCAATTCCTGGTCCTTCGCCACCGTCAATTTCTGAAAGCCGACGAGCATCGCCGCCGTCGCCTTCTGAAACTGCTCCGTGAGGGCTTCCAAGTCCTGCTGTTTCTGTGCTCTCGTTTTCATCTTCTGCTCTTGCTCCTCACTTCTCTACTTGACGTAGGCGGTTTCGTCCAGGAGAACGCCCGGACCCATCGTGGACGCGAGATTGACTTTCTTAACATACTTGCCTTTGGCCGTCGAGGGCTTGGCCTTGACGACCGCATCAAGCAGCATGCTCGCGTTCTCACGAAGCTTGTCAGGCTCAAACGAGACCTTGCCGACGGGGACGTGTATGACGCCAGTTTTGTCCACGCGATACTCGATTTTACCGGCCTTGGTTTCCCTCACAGCCGTCGTCACGTCGAAGGTCACGGTCCCAGTCTTGGGGTTCGGCATCAAGCCGCGCGGGCCGAGGACTTTTCCCAAGCCGCCAACCAGCCGCATCATGTCCGGGGTGGCGATGACGGCGTCAAACTCCAGCCAGCCGCCCTTAATCTTGTCCACCATCTCCTGACCGCCGACGAAATCAGCACCAGCCTCCTCGGCCTCCCTGATTTTGTCTCCCTGCGCGATGACCAGCACGCTCTTAGATTTTCCAAGCCCGTGAGGCAGGACCACAGTGCCGCGCACAAGTTGGTCCGCTTTACGCGGGTCAACGCCGAGCCACATCGTCAACTCGACCGTCTCATCAAACTTCGCGGAGGCAATCTCTTTAACTTTAGCGATGCCCTCATCCAGGTTATGCTTGCGGCCATCTTCTATCTTTTCCAGCGCCGCGCGATATTTCTTCCCACGCTTCTTCATCAATTATCCTCCGAGGTTCAAGCGAAGCCACTCGATTGCTGAATGCGGATTTGGGATTGCGGATTAGCAACCTACAGCATCCGACATCGCAACTGAGCCAGCGTCTCCCTCTTATCAATTTGCGATTGCTGATTTTGGATGGCGGATTAATAAGAGGCAAACTCTTCTTTAAATCCGCAATCCGAATTCCGCAATTATTCAATGGTCAGGCCCATCTGGCGCGCCGTGCCTTCGATGGTCTTGATGGCGCTTTCCAGATTGGTCGTGTTTAAATCCTGCATTTTGGTCCGGGCGATCTCTTCGATTTTGGCGCGCGAGATGGAGCCGACTTTTTCGCTCTTTGGCTTGCCGGAACCCTTCGGGATGCCCGAAGCTTTCTTGAGCAGGTCAGCCGCTGGCGGCGTCTTCGTCTCGAAGGTAAAGGAGCGGTCGGCGTACACCGTAATCACGACCGGAATCTTGAGGTCCGGGTCCATCTGCGCGGTCTTCGCGTTGAAAGCCTTGCAGAACTCCATGATATTGACGCCGTGCTGGCCGAGCGCCGGGCCTATGGGCGGGGCCGGATTGGCCTTTCCCGCCGGAACTTGCAGCTTAATGTAACCTGTAATCTTCTTTGCCATAACTTTGAGTAATCAGTAATCAATAGTCAGTAATCAGTTTTTCATCGCTTTTGGCTGTCGACTGATTGCT
>DASYML010000155.1:0-23371 GCA_036009045.1 Pyrinomonadaceae bacterium | reverse complement strand
AATTATTCAAACTCTTGGACATCTTGTGAACGCCGTCCGTGCCTTCGAGGAGCGGCATGAGGATGCAGACCTGCGGCTCTTTGCTGTACTCGCGCTGCAAATTTCTGCCGACCATGAGATTGAGTTTTTGGTCCGTGCCGCCGAGTTCGACATCCGCTTCGAGCGCGACGGAATCGTATCCCTGGACGAGCGGGTAGAGCAGTTCGTGCAGCGCGATGGGTTTTTCTTCCGAGAGGCGTTTCTCGAAATCGTCGCGCTCCAGAATCTGCTTGACCGTGACGCGCGAGGCGAGGCGGATCAGGCCGTCCGAGCCGAGCTTGTCCATCCAACGCGAGTTGAAATCAATCTCTGTCTTTTCCGGGTCGAGCAGTTTGAAGATTTGCGTCTTGTAGGTTTCGGCGTTGAAGGCTATCTCCTCGCGCGTCAGTTGCGGGCGCGTCGCGATCTTGCCCGAAGGATCGCCGATGAGGCCGGTGAAATCTCCTATCAGAAAGATGACCTCGTGGCCCAATTCCTGAAACGCGCGGAGTTTGCGAATCACGACGGCGTGGCCCAGGTGTATATCCGGCGCGGTCGGGTCTGCGCCGAGCTTAATCCGCAAAGGCACGCCCGTCCGCGCGCTCTTTTCCAGCTTGGCACGCAAATCCCCTTCACGAATAATCTCGACCGCGCCCCTGCGCAGGAAGGCTAATTGTTCGTCAATCGTCATGGCTCTAGTCTAATAAGTCCAAAGTCCAAAGTCCAAGGTCTCAGTAAGAGTCCAAGGTCCAAGGTCCACAGTCAAGAACAGCAATCCTCCGCTTCTTGACTTTGGACCTTAGGCTTTGGACTTGTTTTTGATGATAATCCGGCGGCCCACTAATTGATAATTTCCGCTGAGGACGCGCGCGACCGCTTGCGTGTAGAGGCGATGCTCTTCAACGAGAATGCGCGCGGAGAGCGTCTCTTCCGTATCGTCGTCTCTGACGGGGACGATGCGTTGTTCGATAATTGGTCCACCGTCCAGCGTCTCGTCAACGAAATGGACTGTGCAGCCGGTCCATTTGACGCCGTGAAGAAGCGCCTGTCGTTGCGCGTCCAGACCGGGGAAAGACGGCAACAGGCTCGGATGAATGTTGAGCACGCGCCCGCGATACGCATCAATAAACGCCGCTGAGAGAAGCCGCATATAACCCGCGAGGCAGACCAACTCAACCTCGCGCGCCCGCAAGGCAGAGATGATTTCCCCCTCATGCTCTTCGCGCGTGCGCCCGCGCCGCTCAATCGAGAGCGTCTCCAACCCGCGTTCGCGCGCCCGTGCCAACCCCTCCGCCTCCGCCCTGTCGCTCATCACGACGGCAATCAGAGCACCCTCTATGCGCCCCTCGCGCACGGCCTCAGCAAGCGCCAGCATGTTTGACCCGCGCCCGGAAATCAGAATGCCGATACGAGACAAAGACATAAAACAAGTCGCGAGTCTGGAGTCTGGAGTCAAAAGCAAGAGACTGTTTTTGACTCTATCTTTACTCTACAGCAAGAGTCTGTCTTTGACTCATGACTCCTGACTCTGGACTCCTGACCCTTTTATTAAGACTTCACGATTGCCTTCGCGGACGCGCCCGATTTGATAGCATTGGTCGCCGCGCTCGCGGACGTGGGCGAGGATTGCGGGGGCGTCACAGGGGGCGGTGATGATGACCATCCCGACGCCCATGTTGAAGGTGCGGTACATCTCCGCGTCTGGAACGCGGCCTATCTCCTGCATCAGTTTGAAGACGGGGAGGATGGGCCAACTCTCAGGCTCTATCTCCACGCTCGCGCCTTCGGGCAGGATGCGCGGGATGTTCTCAAGCAGCCCGCCGCCAGTGATGTGGGCCAACCCCTTGATGAGACCCTTGTCAAGCAGCCCTTCAAGCACGCGCAGGTAACTCGCGTGTGGCTTCAGGAGCGACACGCCGACGCTTTCTCCGAGTTCTGGAAGATGAGTTTCCACGCCGTAGCCCGCCACTTCAAAAAAGAGTTTGCGCGCGAGCGAATAGCCGTTCGTGTGCAGCCCCACGGAAGGCAGCGCGAGCACCACATCGCCCGCCAGGATAGCCCGCCCGTCAATCACCTGCGCGCGGTCCACGATGCCTACGATAAAGCCCGCGACATCATATTCCCCCGCCGGATAAAAGCCGGGCATCTCCGCCGTCTCGCCTCCGAGCAGCACGCAACCATTCTCGCGGCACGCCGTCGCCATCCCTTCGACGATGCTCGCCACCACTTCCGGCGAGAGCACGCCGGTCGCTATGTAATCCAGAAAAAAGAGCGGGCGCGCACCCTGGACCAGAATATCGTTGACGCAATGATTGACCAGATCGCGCCCGACGGTATTGTGCGTGCCGGTGGCGAAAGCGATTTTCAACTTTGTGCCTACGCCGTCTGCGGAGGCGACCAGCACGGGCTGTTTCAAGTCTGGAAACGCCGCGTCGAACATCCCGCCGAAGCTGCCGATCTCCGAGAGCGTGCGCGAATTGAAGGTCTCTCGCGCCAACTCTTTAATCTTCGCCGTCGCCCGATTCGCCGCGTCAATCGAAACGCCCGCGTCCGTGTAAGTGAATTGTCTCATTGATTCATTGACTCATTGACTCATTGGCTTATGGGCCTACCGGCTCATTGGACCATTTATTAAATGAACCGATGAGCCGATGAATCAATGAATCAATCCTCTTCATTCTTCCAGTTTCGCTTCCATCGTGATGTTTGCTTTGAGCAGGCGCGAGATGGGGCAACCGGCCTTGGCGTTGTTGGCGGCCTCTGCAAACTTGGACGGGTCCGCGCCGGGAATTCTGGCTGTGACATCTAGGTGAACTTCCGTCACTGTAAAGCCAGCGTCCGTCTTCTCTATCGTGACGGTGGCCGTCGTGGCGATATTTTCGGCGGTCAGACCGACGCCCGCCAGTTGGCCCGACAGCGCCATCGTGAAGCAGCCCGCGTGGGCCGCCGCGATGAGTTCTTCGGGGTTGGTGCCGATGCCATCCTCAAAGCGAGTGCTGAAAGAATATTGCGTCTCGGAGAGCACGCCGCTCCCCGTCGAGATAGTTCCCTTGCCGTCCTTCAAGCCACCTTGCCAGGCGGCAGAAGCCTTCCGTTTCATTCTTTTTCTCCTCTAACCGATGATGATGTGATTGCCGGGTGATAATGTCTGAACGATTGCGATAGCTGATTAATGGTCCTATTTACGCGCTCCCTCTTTCATCCTTCCTACTTGCTCTTCGCGGTCTTCTCTTTGGGCGGGCGCGGCGGTGGTCCAAAATCTCCGTAGGCGATGAAGCCTGAGCGCGCGGAGTCGTCCTTCTGCGCTTCGCGTCCCGCCCACACGTCGCCCTTTGCTTCCTTCGCCGTCTTAATCTCGTAGAGTTTGCCGTCCTTCAGCTTGCCCGTCGTCGTTATCGTCAACTCGCCCTGCAAGTCCGTGCGATAGACTTTCGCATTGACGGCCTTAATGCGGTCCAGTACGAGTTGCGAAGGATGACCGTAGCGATTGTACTCGCCATCCGAAATGATTGCGACTTCGGGCTGCACGCGCTTGAGCAGGTCTTCGCCCGTCGCATACTTTGAACCATGATGCGCGACCTTCAAAACTTTCGCGTTAAGGTTCGCGCTCTTGCTGATCATGCGTTCCTCCGTCTGCGCCTCCGCGTCTCCCATGAGCAGCATCGAAAAATCGCCATAGTCCAGCCGCAGGACGATTGAGTTAGCGTTCGGCTGGTTGCCTCCCGCGCTCAACTGCTCTTTGGTGAAGAAGGGCTGGATGGGCGCGAGCACCGTCAGAAACGCGCCACCGCCGAGGTCATATTTCTGGCCCGGCTCGGCGGCCTTAAACTCACCGCCAGTCGCCTCCACGGCGCTCTTGAAATCCTTGTAAGTCTTCGTCGTCGGCAACTCGACGGTTTTGCCCGTTGGCTTCTTCAAGACGGCTGGCTGTTTCTTATTGCCCGTCTGTTTGTTATTAGCAGCTTGCTTATTCTTGTTCGCGGCTTCTTCCGCCTCCATCTCAGGCGGCAGAAAATCGTTGTGCAACACCGTGGCGGTCTTGACGGCCCTGAGCACGTCTGCGGCCCCGCCTATGTGGTCAGGGTGCGCGTGCGTGGCGATGAAGAGGTCAAGCTGCTGCACGTTGTAACGCTTCAAAGCATCCAGCACAGCCGCCTTGCCCTTGCCCGTATCGCCCGCATCCACGAGCACCGCCTTGCCCTCCGGCGAGATAATCAAAATCGCATCGCCATCGCCCGGACCGACATCCAGGACATGGACCTGCAATTCTTTGCCCGAAGGCGGTGGCGGCTTCTGCTTCCACCACGGCAGCGCGAACTTATAACCGACCGCGCCCAGCGCGCCCAGCAACACCAACAGCGCCGCCAGCACGCACCCGCACCCGCGTCTACTTTGCGCCACTCAGTTTACCTCCAGACAAACGCGCATTCATTGAGACTAATTTACCTCAACTAAATTTTCGCCAGACCGCAAAAGCTCAAGCGCTTTTGTTAAACTGCCTGAGAGAATTTGCTTGAGTCTGGCATTGGAAGTATTGCCACATGTGACCCAAATCACTTGCGGGGGAGCGCCCAGTTCTTCGAGCAGCCTGATAAAATCGCTATCCTTTGTCATGACACTCGCCGAAGCTTGTCTCGCCTTAAAGAAGATTTCACGATCCGTTGCATCGCGCAATCCAAGTTCGCGCAAGGCTAAAGCCGTGACGAAAAAATTCTCGCTGATCCAGGGCGCTATCGTGGGAGACATTTGTGCATCAATTCAGAGAATCATGCCGCGAGCACGGGATGATCCAAGCGCCGCGCGGCATACTGAAGAGCAGCCTTGAGATCATCCATTTCAAGGTCAGGCATTTCTTCCAATATCTGTTCTGCGTTTAAGCCAGAGGCAAAGAGGCCCAGGACATCAATGACACGGATGCGCATGCCTCGAATGCAAGGACGCCCGCCGCATTGTTCAGGGTTACTAGTAATTCTCTCCAATAAATTTATTGGTCCTGAATCAGGTATCTCGTCCATTTCTCTCTCCTGTGCAAAATCAAGCGTCGCCCGAAGGCACGGGTTCTCGTTCGCGTGCGAACATGGTTTCGGCCTCGCGTGTGATGCGGGTCGGGTAGTGGCCGGTCCAGCAGGCGACGCAGGACGAGTCCGGGGTGATGCCAGTCGCGGCGAGCATCCCTTCGAGCGAGAGATAGCCGAGCGAGTCCGCTTCTATAAAACGACATATCTCTTCAACAGACATCTGCGCGGCGATGAGGTCGGACTTGTTCGGCGTGTCCACGCCGTAGAAGCACGGACTCATCGTCGGCGGGCAACTGATGCGCATGTGAACCTCGGTCGCTCCGGCTTCGCGGACCATGCGGACGATTTTTTTGGAGGTCGTGCCGCGCACGATGGAATCGTCTATGAGGACGACGCGGCGTCCTTCTATCAAATCGCGCACGGGGTTGAGCTTGATGCGGACTCCGAAACTGCGTATGGACTGCTTCGGTTCTATGAAGGTCCGACCGACGTAGTGATTACGCACGAGACCCTGACGATAGTTAATCTTCGATTGCGCGGCGTAGCCGATGGCGGCAGCGACGCCCGAATCCGGCACGGGCACGACGATGTCAGCATCCGCAGGATATTCCAACGCGAGCCGCTTGCCCATCTTGTGCCGGGATTCGTTGACGGAGTGGCCGTAGATTAATGAATCTGGACGCGCGAAGTAGACGTGCTCGAAGATGCACATGGAATGTTGCTCTGCGCGCAACGGCAGAGAGGAATGAAGGCCATCTTCGTCAACCAGTATCATCTCGCCGGGTTCCACATCGCGCACGTAGCGCGCGTCAATGAGGTCGAAGGCGCAGGTCTCACTCGCGACGACCCAGGCATCTCCGAGTCTTCCTAAAGCGAGCGGGCGAAAGCCTCTGGGGTCACGAATGGCAATCAACGCGCCCGGCGTGAGAAAGAGCATGGAGAATGCGCCTTCGGTTTCGCGTAAGACTTCGGGTATCGCTTCGGCGATTGATGCCGCATGCGAGCGAGCGATGCCGTGGAGCACGACTTCTGTATCGGAGGTTGATGAGAAAATCGCTCCCTCGCGTTCCAACTTTTTGCGCTCTTCGGTGGCGAAGGGCAGATTGCCGTTATGACAGACGGCGACCTGCCCGTGCTGGCAGGCGACTGTGAAGGGCTGCGCCTCGCGTATGGAGACCTCTCCGGCTGTCGAGTAGCGGACGTGGCCGATGGCGCTACGGCCCTCAAGACGGTCGAGCCGCGCGCTGTCGAAGACATCGGAGACGAGACCCATCGCGCGCTCGCTGCGTAAGATATGGCCGTCGGCGGAGACGATGCCGCAGGACTCCTGCCCGCGATGCTGCAAGGCATAGAGGCCGAGGTAGGTGAGACGCGCCGCCTCCGCATGACCGTAAATGCCAAAGACGCCGCATTCGTCGCGGAATTTATCCATCGCAGAATCGCTCAAAAAATTTTCACCCCGGCCCGCGCCTTCAATCTAAGACTCTATTGTAACAACATCGAATGCCTGATGAAGAGTCCGCTCGCCACGCTTTCACACGCTGAGCTTATTAAATCGGCGCGCGCGCGGCAAGCGTGTAGCGAACACGGGCCTGGTCGCAGGGAAAGAGACGGTGAGCGGTTGCCGGTGGCGATAGATGAGGGACAGTCACAAGATTGCGGATTGCGGATTGCGGATTAAAGGATCAATATTCTGCTCATCAGCAATCAGCAATCAGCAATCAGCAATCGGCTAGGCAGCTATCGCAGGTGGTACTGACATGGATCGCTGGCGGGCTTCAACTGGTGAAGCCCCAGAGACGCCTCAGACCGTCGAGGCTGCCGTTGAACTGGTCTCTATCGCAGTTGCCGATACCGTTGACGGAGTGTGGTTGTGGGCCGTTTGTCCCGTCCGTGTATTGCCACATGGTCCAGGTGGTCCAAGTGGCGGGGACCTGCGGCGTTGGGCCGTACTGGGCCAGCCAGAACCAGCAGTTGACGAGCGTCGAATTCCGGTTGCTTCCCAACAACTGCTTGATGTAAGAGCCGGAATAAAAACCGGGCCAGCGTCCCGTCTGGCTCTGGACGTAGGTGAGAAAATCTTCGGCCTGTTGGAGCGTCATGCTGCTGGTGGGCTGGCCCTTGCTGTTATAGTTTTGCTCGAAATCCAGGACCATTAAATCGTTCGGTCCCGGATTGACGACCGAGAGAAAATACTTGGCCTGGGCCACTCCGTCATCGGCGCTGCCGAAATGATAAGCGCCCCACATGAGACCCGCCGCGAGCGCCTCGCTGCGACGGCCCGCGTACATGTTATCCGTATAGCCGACGCCCTCCGTCGCCTTGTGTATGACGCCGACGATGCCATTGGCCTGCGCCGCTTTGAAGTCCACGCTCGCGTTATGATGAGACAAATCCACCACCACGTTGATAGCCATTTCAGTCCCCTCCTGCTGTCGTTGTTTGGTCCCGGTCTCAATACATACGCGCGGGTCGCGGCGTTGAGTGATTCAACGGATGTCTGGATTGAGGCCGGGCCATCTTTTCTGGACCAGCCAACCCGTCAACGCTCCGCAGAGCGAGGCAGAGTGTAGTCTATCGCTCATCCTCTTTCAAGAATATTTTTTGGACCAATACTCGCGGCCCACAAGCCTCGATGCATCTCTTTATGCATGCTGAAAATAAAGGTTGAATAGCTATTGACTCGCCACCTGAATTGGCGCATGATCGCGCCGTCCAGCAGTTCTTCAGATGCGTTCGCGGGCTGATCTAGAGAGCATTTCACACGCCCATCTTTATTGGACCAGCCTTTCCATAACTTCACGCGGGAGCGCTGACACCGCAGCGCCTTCAACGTCCGAGCAAGGGCTTTCATACAAGATTTTCAAATCAACGCTGCTTCATAAGTTTAAGCATGCGGAGCCGCCAGCAGCGCACCCAAAAGAGTTTTCCAAATGGCTGGTAGAGTCTCATCAATGCCGGGACGCGGCCTCAATGCCCGGACCAATACCAGCCCTCAGAGACGCGCTTAGCTGTTATCAACAGCCAGGCGCAATAGAACATCATCGAAGCGGTCGTCGCCGGGTCTTCTGACCGCTGAAAAGCCTGAAAAGGAGATTCGTCATGCAGATCGAAGAATGCCTGCCCGCAGATCAACGTTCCGCCCTCACCTGGCCTTTGATTATTCTGGGCCTTCTCCTCATCCTCGCGGCCCTCATCGCGCTGCTCTTTCTTTACGCGGGAAACAAGCCTCACCAGGCGACCTTTGAAGACTATCTGGAGTTTCCCCCGGCAGCCGCGCCACAGGGCGCTGACGAGCAACGTCAACCTGCTCATCTGGAATTTCAAACCGGGCCGCCCGCGACGCCGGATGATTTTTCCGCGACTGGACCAGTCACCGATGACACGACATTGCTTCACACGCGAGCCGACACGACAGACGCTGGGCCAGTAGAATTTAAGGTTGCATCATTCGAGACAGGAGACCTCTCAGGGCAAACTGCCGTGCGTGTGGCCGCATTGAATGACGGGCGCGCGCAGCATAATTTCCCGGACCATTTATTTCGGGGCCAGGGTAAGTCTCCCAAAGTGAAACAGATTGCTCCGGCCAGCACGCCTCTCAACTCCATCCAACTTGATGCGAGCACACATCTCGTTAATCCCTGCGCCGGAGCAGGCTCAGTCATGCAGGTCCGGCTCAGCCTAACGGGTCTCGAAACGAGTTGCAGCCAACTGACCTACGGCTGGTCCATCAACGGCGGGCGCATCATAGGCTCTGGCCGGGATGTTATCTGGGACCTTTCGGGCGCGCAGCCCGGCATCTACAAAGTTGATTTGAAAGTCGAGAGCGGACCCGCCTGCAAGTGTCAAGCCTTCGCCTCGACGCACGTCGGCGTGCAACACTGCATTCCGGCTCCGCCTGTGCCGACACCCACACCCTTGCCGACGCCGCCACCACCAACGCCCGTGCCGACACCGTACCCGTCTCCTACGGTCACACCTATACCGTACCCCAGTCCCACACAGCCGCCGACGCCCAGCCCACGGCCCACACCAAGCACGACGCCGCCCTATCCATTGCCAAGCCCGACGCCCACGCAAACTCCCGCGCCATCTCCCTTGCCATCTCCCTCGCCATCTCCGACGCATCTGGAGCGATATAAAATCACCATCCATTACCAGGACCGATTTCGGACTGTGGGTGATGAAGAGACAATCACCTTTGACTTGGCGAAGGCGACGGTGCTGCCCGCAGTATCGGAGAATAACGAGCCGGGAAACTTCAGGTTGATAGACGCCCTTTACCAGCAGCCTCCGGGCATCACAGTTGAAGCGCCGAGGGCGAATGCTTTCGGGAAAATTTCCGAGACCTTTGCGAGAGTCCGTCTCGTTTCGGACGACCTGACGATAGTTTCCAACACTCCTGCGGAGCAAGCACTCGACAAGCAATGGTCCTGGAGGGTCAAGCCCGCGCACGCTAACGCGAAGGAAGCTTCCTTCACGTTCGTGATGGATTTGGTGAGGCGAACTGAAGGACAGCCGGACACCATCACAACGGAAGTCTGGAAGCCCGCCAACCCGTTCAGAGTTCCGGTCGGCTCGGTCATCGCAAACTATTTCCCCTGGCTTCTCCTGCTGCTGCTACTCGGTCTCGCGGCCCTCTTGTTAGGACTCTTCCTGTGGAGACGGCGACCCGACCTGCGGATAGATTCCATCGTCAAGTCTGACCGCAAAGACCCGCGCCAGCGCCTCACTTATGTGAGCGGTCTCAATCCGGGAACAGACGAGCGCTGGAAAATCAGCACGGAGCGCGCGATAGAATTTATCGAGAACGGCAGGTATAAATTTCATACCCTGGCCGACGACCATCGCGCCAATGTCATCGTCCGCACATCAAGAACCGGCAACAAGTACATCAAGACCGAGGGCGACAGCGACAGCCCCAACAACCTGCTCTCGCTGCCGGAGTTGACCGAGTAAAGGGAGTCAGGAGTCTGAGAGTCTGGAGTCAGGAGTCAAAAGCTCAAAGCAAGTTCTTGTTTTTGACTCCAGACTCTCAGACTCTCAGACTCCTGACTCTCGGACTCTGGACTCCTGACTCTTTGGATGATAAAAATGTTGTAGGATATTTGATCCTTCATTTTTGCGGCAGTCTCCCACCGCGCTTTTCCTTTTACAATCGGAGGCCAGTTTGATGCGTACTCTTATTCACACTTCAGCCGCCTTGCTGTTTGCGCTCCTGTCACTGGCGGTTGGCGCGGCAGCACAGCACAGCAATGGTCGCACGTTGTTCGTCAGCGCAATGTGGCAGACGACGCCCGTCGCACAGGAGACCGCTCCGGGCGATGGCGTGCGTCGCATCACTCCCACGGAGGTCAGCGCCGCTCTCGCAAAGGGCGAGGCCGTCATCGTTGACGTGCGCGGCGATAGCTCATACGAAGCGGGCCACATTAAAGGCGCGATTCACATGCCCACAGACCAGTTGCTCTCCAGGGTAGGCGAACTGCCGCGCGATAAAATGATCATCACCTACTGCTCTTGACCGAACGAACACTCAAGCGCCGGTGCGGTGCTTAATCTCAAGACGAAGGGTCTCAACAACGCCGTGGCAGTGCTCGGCGGCTATGATGCGATGGTCAAGGCCGGTCTCCCCGTAGAGACAGGCCAACCGAAATTTGTTCCCGCTCCCGAACCCAAAAAGGTCCAGCCAGCCCCGGCAGCGCCAGCGAGCCAGCCCGCTCCCGCCGCCACACAGGCCAAGCCAGCCAGGCGGCACAAAGCTAAAACAAAACATTAGAATCCACTCACGCTCCGAAGTTCAGCCACAAGAGGACACAGAGCGCACAGAGGAAGAAAATCGAAGCACAATTTATCCGCTCCTCTGTGTGCTCTGTGTCCTCTTGTGGCTGAACTTCGGAGAACGAATTGACCCTGTGCTTGAGAACTGGCGATGTGCGCCGGAAAGTTGTAAATTGATGGATGCGAAGGTCGGATAATTATTTTGGAGGTCTGTTAAATGCGTCTTTTTGTTTCGCTGTCGGCGGCCATGATGTTTGCGGTCCTGGTCCTGACGGCCTGTAACTCGCTGGAACAACAGCACACGGGGGCGACGGGCGGCGCGGGCAACGTGAGTTCCGCGCCAACGATCAACTCGAATGCACAGCAGGCGGCCAATGTTCCCGGCGACGGTGTCCGGCGCGTCACGACCGTCGAATTGAAGAACATGATGGATAAGGGCGAAGCGGTGGTGGTTGACGTGCGCGGCGATTCGGCCTGGGAGACGGGGCACATACGCGGCTCGCGCCATATTCCGACGGAGAAAATTCTCTCGGAGGCGGACAACCTGCCGCGCGACAAGACGATTATCACCTACTGCTCTTGACCGAACGAACACTCAAGCGCCGGTGCGGTGCTTAATCTCAAGACGAAGGGTATCGAAAACACAGCCGCTCTCCTCGGCGGCTATGACGCCTGGACCAAAGCCGGTCTCCCCATAGACACAGGGAAGTAAGGAAAGGCAGTGACGAGTGACAAGTGACAAGCAAGAAGCACCAGCTTTTAACTTGTCACTTGTCACTCGTCACTTCTTTTACGTTTGCGGTAGTGGCTCTGTGACGAGGACGGGGGCGGGCGTGGCGACCCTGCCGGAAGGAACGCAGAGCACCGGACAGGGAGCGTTGCGTATGACGCGCTCTATGTCCGGGCCGAGGGCGGGCGAGTCGCCGAAGAGCGGGGTATGGACGCTCGTCCCCAGTACTATCAAGTCAACATCCTTCTCTGTCGCCAGCCTGACAATCTCTTCGTAGGGCCTGCCCTCCGCGATGTGAGTGGTAATCCTGCCGCCCGCCTCTCTCGCAAATCCGGCCATTCTCTCTTCGACGTGCTGGCGCAGTCGTGCGACGGAAGGCCCCGCGCTGTCCGGGAAGATGTCCGCCATGTGTTCCATGTAATCGCCTATGACGTAGACGGCGTGGAGTTCCGCGCCGGTGCGGCCCGCCAACTCCGCTGCGACAGAGGTCGCGGCGAGCACGTTCGGACGAAAGTTCGTCGCCAGCAGAATCCGGTTGAGACGAATTTCCGTATGGCTCTGCCTGTGCTCTACAAAGTCGTGTTGCGGCGGGCGGATGGTCAGCACAGGGCAAGGCGCTTCCGCGACTATGTCTTCGGCGATTGAACCCCACAGGGCGTGGGCCAACCCTTTGCGCCCGTGCGTCACGACCGTGATGAGATCAATATCGTAGTCGCGGACGGCGCGCGCGATCTCCTCCGCCGGTTCGCCTTCGATAATGACGGGGTTGACTTCGACTCCGTCGAGCAGAGGATCATCCAGCAAGCCTCTCACGTCCGCGCGCAATTGCTGGAGCCACTTCTTATCCGTCTGCTCTTCAAAGACGCGCTCCGGCAGGGTCAACAAATTGGCTGGCACGGTCCCGCTCTGCACGCTGAGCAGGACGACGTGCCCGCCGCTCTCGCGCGCAAAGGCCGCCGCATACTTGAGCGCCGCACGCGCATGCGGCGTAAAATCCGTCGGGTACAAAATATTTTTGAATGGATACATTAGATTCCCCTGGCAATCTCGATTTGCTCTTGACGTGCAACCCGTCTTTCAGCGCCAGCATTATATGACAAACGTAATTCGCTACAAGACCCTTGTGCCCGCCATGCGGTCCAACTGAGGCAGCAGTTTAAAGTGCGAGAGCCTCGTCGCGCGCCGCCTGGCGAGCACCGCCAACTCAAGCGCGACACGCTCGCGCACGCTTGCTCCGCGCGGCCCTCCCGCCAGTTGAGAAACGACGCGCCGCAAACACTCCAACAGGCCCTGCGTGTATGTATTGAGCTTCGGTCTCGCGTGCAGTCGCAGCCTTCCCCCCTCGTACTCAAGCCAGTTCGCGGTCGGGTCCAGGAAAGGATAATCTTCCGCGAGGCCGAGTCTCGCCGTGCGAAAGATGGCGTTGAAGTCCGCGCCCACGCTCTGCGCCGCGCGTTCGACGGTCGAGATTAACTCGCCGCTCAAACTCAAGAGGTCGCGCCACTCCGCCTCTGCCTTCGTCAACCCCTGACCATCATCCTCTTCATCATCATCCGCGCCCGCGAGCGAAGCGCCATCGAGCGCCGCTTCGTGCGCGCCCTCATAGACGCTGATGAGTCCGCCCGGCGAACTGGCGCGCACCATCAGGCGGCGCAAAGCCTCTTCGCCCTCTCCGCCGCGACCCGTCGCGTGGTCCGTCTCGCGTACGCGCGGGGCTTCCCGACCGTTGAGAAAAACATCCGCGTCATACTCTTCTAACTCTATGTGGACGCGGCCCGTAAACTCTCGCGCCTGCAAATAACGAAGCAACGCCCCCAGATTGACATAAGCTGTATCCAGGTTCTCATGAACGGGACGACGATTCGCTTCTTCTGCCATAGCACTATGCTCTCAACTTCGCGCGACTGCGCGCGGCGGAGTCTAACAAAGGTAAAAGTAAAAAGGCAAAGACAGGGGGTTGGGGGAGAGGGGTTGGGGAGAGAGTGGGGGAGAGGGGTTGGGGAATAAGGGCAACTGCCTTCCTTACACCTTTGCACAAATATATCTCGCGCCAAGAAAGCCCCTAACCCCTAACCCCCAACTCCTATCCTTATCTCCAACCCCCAACCCCTTTTCTTTTTACTTTTTCCCTGCGCCTTGCTAGACTCCGCGAACGCGTTACAACGGCGAGCACGGACGGGCTTCAAAAGCGTCTTTCACATCCTGCATCAACGGAGACCAAAACTTTGCTTCGAGGCATCTTTCGCACCAAAAATCTTGACGACATTATGGCCGCAGCCGAGGGTTCGCAGTTCTCCCTCAAACGCACGCTCGGTGCATTCAACGTCACGCTCATAGGCATCGGCGCGATTGTCGGCGCGGGCATCTTCGCCACCGTGGGCACAGCCGCCGCAGGTGATGCTTCGAGACCCGGCGCGGGCGCGTCGCTCATGCTCTCGTTCGTCATCACGGCCATCGTCTGCGCCTTCACGGCGCTCTGCTATGCGGAGTTCGCCTCGATGGTCCCGATTAGCGGTTCCGCTTACACTTACTCCTACGCCACACTCGGCGAACTCGTCGCCTGGATTATCGGCTGGGACTTGATTATCGAATACGCTGTCGGCAACATCGCCGTCGCCATCAGTTGGGCCGAATACTTCGCCAAGCTGATGCGTAACCTCGGCGTCAACGTTCCCTACTGGCTCGCCTCAAACTATCGCGTCGCCGCCGCGATGAAGGACGCTGACCCCGCGCTCTACGCCGAACGCTTCGGCGGTGCGCCGCATCTCTTCGGCTATCCGATTATCTTCAACTTGCTGGCCGTGCTCATCGTGGCGATTATCACAATCGTCCTCGTCTGGGGCATTAAAGAGTCCGCCAACTTCAACGCGGTGATGGTCGGCGTCAAGATTCTGGTCCTGGTATTCTTCGTCGGCATCGCGTTTTACTATGTCTCGCCGAGCACGATGGTCCACAACTGGGAGCCTTTTCAACCGAACGGCTGGAAAGGCACGTTCGTCGGCGCGGCCCTCGTCTTCTTCGCTTACATAGGCTTCGACGCGGTCTCGACGGTCGCGGAAGAGACCAAGAATCCCGCGCGCGATCTGCCCATCGGCATCATCGCATCCTTAATCATCTGCACGATTCTCTACATCGTCGTGGCGGCGGTCTTCACGGGCATGATTCCTTACTCGGTCCTCTCGCAGACCTCCGCTTCGCAACAGGCTGAAGCGCTGACGATGGCCCTCGATACCGTCGCGCCGAAGCAGACGACGTGGCCGAGCACTTTCGTCGCCTTCGGTTCGGTCATCGCGCACACGGCGGTCCTGCTCGTCTTTCAACTGGGCCAACCCCGCATCTTCTTCTCGATGGCGCGCGACGGACTGCTCCCGCCCGTCTTCGCCAAAGTGCATCCCAAGTTCAAGACGCCGCACGTCACGACAATCATGACGGGCGTCTTCGTCGGCGGCGTTGCGGCCTTCGCCAGCATAGATGAGATGGTCAACCTGACGAACATCGGGACGCTCTTCGCTTTCGTCCTCGTCTGCGCGGGCATTCCCATCATGCGCATGAAAGACCCGCAGCGCACGCGCCCATTTCGCGTGCCCTGGGGTCCCTGGCTCCTCCCGCTGCTCGGCGTTGGTTCCTGCCTGTTCCTGATGGTCTACCTGCCGCCGGAATCATGGTGGCGCTTCATCGGCTGGCTGGTCCTGGGGATGGCGATTTATACTTCCTACGGTTACACGCACAGCACCATCGGGCAGAAAATCGGCAGGCCGTCGCGCGCCCCCCTGCCAATCAAGCTGGCCTCCGTAGGACTTTTGATAACTGCCATCGGCCTCTTCACCATCCCGCACGACGCGGGTCTGGGCCAACTCTATAGAGAGACCCTGACTTCGGGTGAGCAGGGCCACAAACGCGCCCTCGTGGGCATCATCATGATTATCATCGGCCTTATCATCACGGCCCTCGGCTCCATCACCGGCGCTTCGCAAAACGGAGAAGAAGCCGCTTAGAAATTGCGGATTGCGGATTGCGGATTAGCAAACGAGTTATTAAGGCTCGAAGCTTTTTCTTTCAATCCGCAATCCGATTTCCGAATTCCGCAATCTTATGAAGATTTTAGTTCTCGGCGCGGGGCGCATGGGTCTCGGCGCGGCATTCGATCTGGCAGGGGCAAAGGATGTGCAGGCCGTGACGGTCGCGGACCTGGACCTGACACGCGCGCGCGCGGTGGTGGAAACCATCGGTAGTCCTAAACTGGAAGCCGCGCAGGTTGATGTCGCAGACTCTGCGAGAGTGGTCCAATTAATGCGCGGCCATGATGCCGCGATAAGCTGCGTGGTCTATCACCACAATCTGAATCTGGCGCGGGCGGCGATTGAGGCGCGGGTTAATTTCTGCGACCTCGGCGGCAACAACTCCGTCGTGGATGCGGAACTCGCGCTGGACCAGTCTGCGCGCGAGGCCGGTATCAACATCATTCCCGATTGCGGTCTCGCGCCGGGGATGGTCTCCGTGCTGGTGGCGCATGGGGCCGCGCGCTTCGCTGACCTCGCGTCCGTCCGCATACGCGTCGGCGGGTTGCCGCAAACGCCGCGTCCGCCGCTTGATTACCAGATAGTCTTTTCGGTCGAAGGCTTGATTAACGAGTATGTCGAACGCGCGCGAGTGATACGCGATGGACGCATCACGGAAGTTGAGTCTCTGACGGAGATTGAGCAACTGGAATTTCCCGCGCCGTTCGGCAAGATGGAGGCTTTTCAGACTTCGGGCGGAACTTCAACGCTGCCCGAAAGTTTTCTGGGGCGCGTGCGCGAGCTTGACTATAAGACGATACGCTATCCGGGCCACTGCGAAAAATTCAAACTCCTGGTGGACCTCGGACTGGCGAGCAGTACGGACTTGATAGAGGTTGACGGGGTGACGGTCACGCCGCGCCGCGTGCTCTCGGAAATGCTGCTCAGGCGCTTGCCCGCAGACGAACCCGACGTAGTGCTCATTCGCGTAGAATTTCGCGGGCGTCTGTCTGACGGCGGGGAGGGCACGCTGCGCTATGACATCATTGACCGCTTCGACGAGCGCAGGGGATTGAGCGCGATGATGCGGACCACGGCCTTTCCCGCCTCCATCGTCGCGCAGATGATGGCGCGCGGAGAGACCACACAAAAGGGAGCCATCCCGCAGGAGCGTTGCGTCCCGCCCGATCTCTTCGTCGCGGCGCTCGCCGCGCGAGACATCACCATCACAGAACGATTCATCGAAGAGTGCTGCGCTCAAATCCAACATCCACGTTGAGGAAATTCTACGCGAGGAAATTTTGAACGATGAAAGTATTCCTCTTATTAACCTTCTCATTCATGCTGGGCCAACAATCTTTACTGGCCCAGTCTCCCGCGACCTCAACGCCGGGTCAGGCGCAGGCCGCGCGGCCTTCATCCCGGCAGCCCTCTCAACCCCAGGATAATCGTTTTTATCAACTCGGCGATAAGACGATTGTCATCCCGCCGCCCGAAGGGTTTGAGGAAGCCGCCTCTCAACTCTCATTCATCAAAGATTATTACACGACCACAGAAGCTCCACAGAACGACATGCTGGCGGTTTTCCTTCCGACCGACGCGATAGAAAAGCTCAAGCGTCATGAGAAAAATAATCTGACTGGTGCGGCGAAAGTTTCGATTCTCAAAAAAGTCAGAGGGACCGATGTCTCGACGGAGGAATTTGCCGCGACCGTCTCAGCTTTTGAAAAGTATGGCGGCAAGATGCTGGACATCAACGGCCCGGAGATGAAAGCACTTTTGAAACGCGCGCAAAAAGGCGTGAGCGACATCACCAGGGAAGAGGTTCAGATTGACCTGTCTCAACCGATTAATCTTGGACCATTCGAGAGGACTTCAAAGGTCTATAGCACGATGTTGATGGTACGCACGAAAGCCGAACTTAACGGCAATCAGGAGGAGCATCTGGAATTTATCGGCATGTCTTTAGTGTTGGTCAAACAAAGGCTGCTTTATGTTTACACACATAAAATCTTCACCTCTCCAGATGAGATGGAAGGCCACAAGGATTTTACGCGACGCTGGATTAGGCAGATCATCGCCGCCAATCAGGAATAAGGGTTGATGAATTTCAAGGACTACTTTTCGACTCAATCCGTGGACTATGCGAAGTACAGGCCGGGCTATCCTGTAGAATTGTTTGAGTACCTCGCCGCGATTGCTCCGCAACCGGGGACGGCCTGGGATTGCGCGACGGGCAACGGTCAGGCCGCTCTCGCTCTCGCCTCATACTTCGCGCGCGTCGTCGCCACGGACGGCAGCCAGGCCCAGCTTGATAACGCCGCACGGCACGAGCGCATCACATACCAACAGGCGACCGCAGAGGATAGTCATCTGGAATCTCATTCGATTGATCTCGTGACGGTCGCGCAGGCGCTCCACTGGTTCAACCTCGCACGCTTTTACGCGGAGGTCTCGCGCGTGCTCAAACCGCGCGGGGTGCTGGCCGTCTGGTGTTATAACCTGCTGGAAATATCTCCCGCGCTCGATGGCGTCATCAACAAATTTTACGCCGAGACGGTTGGCCCATACTGGCCTCCCGAAAGACGACTCATCGAAGACAATTACCGCTCGATAGCCTTCCCTTTCGCAGAGGTAGAGCCGCCGACGTTCGACATGCGTGCCCGTTGGAATTTAATGGACCTGCTTGGCTACATCCGCACCTGGTCCGCGACCCAGAGATTCATCGCCGCGCGCGGCTTCGACCCCCTGCCCCAACTCGCGGACGAACTGCTCGCGCTCTGGCAGAGACCCGACGAAGCGAAGCCCGTCAAGTGGCCGCTTTACTTGAGAGCCGGAGTCGTGCAGATATAATCGCGCCCATCTTGAATTACAATAGCGGCCCGTCTTAAATCCTGAGGAGAACTACCAATGGCAACACATACGCCGCCACCCTATTTCCCGCAAGATTCCCTTTCGCCCCCGGACCCGCACAAGTACAGGAAATTCAAACTCACTCTGTTCGGGATTATCTTCCTCCTGCTCCTGCTGCTCTGCGGAGCCATCGCGGGCGCGGTCTATCTCTTCAAGTGGCTGTTTTAAATAGAAAATCCCATCTCAGATGAACACTTCCACCGAGACATGAAAAAACTCTGCCAGGGCTTTGGCCTGCGCTTTACTAATTCCGCGCTTGCCGTTAATCACCTCGGAAGCGATGCCCTTGGAACCAAACAACTCCCACAGGTCTCTCTGTTTCAGTCCGCGCGCATTCATTAACTCCCGTAATACTTCATGCGGCGTGGCCTCTCCAATGGGATAGAATTTTCGCTCAAACTCTTGAATGAGATGAACGATAAGATCAAGCAAGGCATCCTCTTCAGGACTACGCTGCTCGCCCTTGTCAATAAGTTTCTGGGCTTCAAGCAGCATGCGGTCATTCTCATCTTCCGACTTGATGTAGACCGGGAGAACCTTAGCCAGCAGCCTGCCATATCTTTGCGGGCTGATTTTAGCGACCGCAGGCTTTCTTCCACTTTTCCTTGTCGTATTCTGCATGAGTTAAAATATTCTTAATAGAGATAATCTGCGCGCGGTAATCAATGATGACGATGAGCCGATAATGATTACCTTTGATGTTAAATATTGTGCAAGCGCCAACTGCATCCGCATAGGGATAGGTCTGTCTCACTTCCACAATACTTTTCCAATTTACGCTGCTCGCCATTCGATACCATGCATTTAATGCAGACGCGGCGTCTGAATGCAGTTTGATAAAGTCTCTGATGATCTTGAAACCAATGACGTTCATGGAACAATAAGCTCCCTGTATAATTATGGTGCTCCATCATTGATGTTCGGACCCCATCAAGACCGCAGCAGGTTCTCATATAGAGAACCACCTTGTCAAATAACTTTCATTGCGTTTCTCAAAAAGCATAGATAGTCTTACACGCGGAGGAATCATCCATTTATGAATGCCTTGCCCATTATCATCGGCGCGCTGTGCGTGATAGCTATCGCGTATCGTTATTACTCAGCCTTTATCGCGGCGAAAGTCCTGGTGTTGGATGATGCGCGAAGCGTGCCTTCCGACACGATGTATGATGGGCACAACTATTATCCGACCAATAAGTGGGTGCTGTTCGGCCATCACTTCGCGGCGATTTCGGGAGCCGGGCCGCTGGTCGGGCCTGTGCTCGCGGCGCAGTTCGGATTCCTGCCGGGCTTGTTGTGGCTGGTGATAGGCGTCTGCCTCGGCGGAGCGGTCCACGATTTTATGATTCTCGCGGCGAGCGTCAGGCGGCGCGGAAAATCCCTGGCGGAGATTGCGCGCACAGAGATTAGCCCGCTCTCAGGTTTAGTCGCGGGCATCGCCATCCTGTTCATCGTCGTCATCGCGCTCGCGGGCCTGGGTCTGGTGGTGGTCAACGCGCTGGCCGAATCGCCTTGGGGCACGTTCACTGTGGGGTTGACAATTCCGCTCGCGCTTTTGATGGGCCTTTACATGTACCGCATACGCGTGGGGCGCATCGTGGAGGCCAGCATCATAGGCGTCTGCGGCTTGCTGCTCGCGGTCGTCCTCGGCGGGCGCATCAACGAATCGTCATGGGCAGCGAGTTTCACATTCTCGCGTAACTCCATCATCTTGCTGATGGCGGCTTACGGTTTTATCGCCAGCGTGCTGCCAGTCTGGATGCTACTCTGCCCGCGTGATTATCTTTCCTCTTATCTCAAGATAGGGACCATCGCTTTTCTCATCATCGGAGTGTTACTGGTCCACCCGAATTTGAACATGCCCGCCATCACACCTTTCGTCGCGGGCGGTGGTCCGGTAATTCCCGGCAAGGTCTACCCGTTCGTCTTCATCACCATCGCGTGCGGAGCGATCAGCGGCTTTCATGCGCTCATTTCTTCGGGCACGACGCCGAAGATGATTGCGAAGGAGACGGACACGCGCATGATCGGTTATGGAGGGATGTTGATGGAGGGCGTCGTCGGCGTCGTCGCACTCATCGCCGCGACCTCTCTCTTTCCCGGCGATTACTTTGCGATTAATACGGCGCAGAAGACGGACGCGCAAAAGGCCGCTTACGTGCAGATGGTGGACCAGCATACGGCGCAAGGCTTCGACTTGAAGCCGCAGGAGATTGACCGTCTCGAAGCCGAATCGGGCGAGAAGAATTTGCGCGGGAGGACCGGCGGCGCGGTCACGCTCGCGCTCGGCATCGCCAAAATCTTCGAGGGCATTCCCGGGCTCAGCGGCCTCATGAAGTACTGGTATCACTTCGCCATCATGTTCGAGGCGCTCTTTATCCTGACGACGATTGACACGGGCACGCGCGTCGCGCGTTTTCTGGTCGGAGAGTTCGGCGCTCGCTTCTATGGAAAATTTGAAGAGCCAACGTGGTTGCCCGGCTCGCTCATCACGACGGCGCTCGTGGTGGCCGGGTGGGCGGCCTTTATCTGGTCCGGCTCGATCTCGACCATCTGGCCCATGTTCGGCATCGCCAATCAACTGCTCGCCTCCGTCGCGCTCTGCGTCGCCACGACGGTCATCATCAACACGGGCAAGGCGCGTTATTCCTGGACCACTATCGTGCCGCTCGCCTTCGTCGCCACGACGACGCTCGTCGCCGGATGGGAATCAATCAGGGACAACTTCTGGCCGCTCACGCAGCGCACGGAGACCGCCACGCAAGGCTACATCAACGTTTTCCTGACGGTGGTCCTGATGCTCGCGGCGGTCGTCGTGCTGATTGATTCGCTGCGCCGCTGGTTCGGCGGCAAGCGTGGTCCTGAAATTGGTCCTGAAATGACGACCGGCTCCGGCCTCGCCGAAGCCGGTTCTCTTTAAGCTGAAAAAAGGGCTTTACAAATTTCAATTTTATGATATGTTGCGCGGCAATTGGCATGGGATACCTGTTTAGCCATGACAGGCTCCTTGGATGGTGAGGTTAGAAAGACGGCGTCGTGGAGTGAGGACACGGCGCTGGTTTTGAGGAAGAGAGGCGAGCCGGTAAATACGGCTCGCCTCTCTTTTTCAGCGACCTGCGGTTTCTGGTCCGGCATATCTTTCGTCGAATCTATTTCTCCTCTAGCTTTTTGAGGATGCCTGCGGCGGCCTCTGCGTTCGGGTATTTGGGGTCTACTTCGAGAGCCTTCCTGTAATACTGAATCGCCAGCCCTTTGTCCCCATTATTCATGTACGCTTCGGCGAGACTGTCGTAAGTATTCGCGGATTGAGGATGGGCTTCCGTGTTGAGTTTGAGAATATCAATCGCCTCTTTCATCCTGTGCTGTAACATCAAACTGTAGCCGAGGTTGTTGATATAGTCTTCACTAACCAACGCAGAGTCCGGCTGCCGCGTTTTCATTTGAGCATACAACTCTCTGAACTTGACCGTCCTTTTTCGATGACGATGTCTTGCACGACCCTGTTCGAGAGATCATCGAACGGGTCGTTCGTCTTGACGCTCTGAAGAGTTTTGACTGGATCATGTTGGAAATCGTTTTTGGCGGACTGCAACTGTTTCGCATAGTCTGCTGGAACATCTTCGAGCAGCCGCGCCAGCTGCGCGGCTGGCAGCCAGCGGCCTCTCACCATCACGCCGGAAGGATGCGCCGCCCGCCCAACGTCCTGCAAAGGGTTTCCATCAACCAGAATCAGGTCCGCGCGCTTGCCTGTGGTGACCGTGCCGAATTCGCTTGAGCCGCGCAGGAAATCCGCAGGATACTGCGTGCCCGCCTGCAAGGCTTCAAAGGGCGTGAAGCCGACCTCTATCAGATGTTGCAACTCTTCATGAACGGAGAAGCCGGGCACGACTCCTTCATTCATGGCGTCTGTCCCGACCATGATGCGGACGCCGTCCCTGTGCATTTCCCGGACCAGCTTCTTTTGAAACGCGAGCGCCTTCGTCAAATCCGCGCGTCCCTGATCGTTAGCGAATCTCTTCTCGTAATCATTCGTGCCGGGTTCCCATGATTTCTCTATCCAGGGGGCCAAGTACTTGGTTTCCGGCCTCGCCAGCAGGGCGCGCAAATCCGTCGCCTGTTGCAGGATGTGGTCGTAGGCGACGAGCGTCAGTATGACCTGCACATGGGCATCGCGCGTCAGAGCGGCGGCTTCCGGGATGCGGCTCTCGTCGTCAACCTTATTCTTGAAGAAGGTATAGATATACTCTTCGGCGTGGGCCACGGCCTGACCCGCTTTGAGCACGCCTTCAAGGCCGGGTTCGCGCGGGATGTGCCCGACATAGAGCATGTTGTGCTTTTTGGCCTCCGCGATGAGCACTTCATAAGCCTCTTTCGAGACCCCGTTATAAATCTTGATGGAATCATATCCGGCCTTGCTCTGCTCTTCGACAAGCTGGCGTGCTTCTTCAGCCTTTTGCGCCGTGCGGATGGTCGGGCCGCAGGTGTAAATTGTTGGACCAATCATCTCCCCGCGTGCAATCCGGTCGCGCCAGAGAAGATGCGCGGGACGCCCGTTCAAGTTGTAGACGGTCGTCACGCCGTTCGCCAGGTAGAGCGGGAATTCCTGCGGCGAGTGCATGTGGACGTGCATATCAACGAGGCCGGGCATCAAGTATTGACCCTGGCCGTCAATTTGTTGCGCGCCCGCCGGAATCTTCGTTGACGCCGCCGGGCCAATCAAGCTGATGCGCCCATCGCTGACGATGACGGTCTGATTCAACAGCACTCCTTCCTTATCCATCGGCACGACGTTGACGTTGACAAACGCCGTGACGCGGCCCTTTCCGGTTGAAGATAGATGAAGGACAGGCTGTGCCAGCGCAGAAATGTTGAGGGCTATGATGAGCAAGGCGCTTAAAATGGATTTGAGTTTCATT
>DASYML010000154.1:0-7287 GCA_036009045.1 Pyrinomonadaceae bacterium | reverse complement strand
GAGCAGCAAGCAGCGAGTGACGAGTTAAAGAGAAAGGCTCATCAACGCTGACAAGTTTCTTCTCTCGCTCATTGCTTGTTCCTGCTCATCGCTTGCTCGTCGCTTCTTGCTCTTAACTTGTCACTCGTCACTCGTCACTGTTTTTATGGAGCAGCTTAAGTTTATAGAAGTGCGGACGCCGTTGGCGCGGGTGCTGTTGTTGTTGCCTGTGTTGCTGGCGTTGGTGTGCTCCTGGTATGCGCTGCGCTGGTATGTGGGCAATACGATTGTGGAGTATGCGCCGAGCCTTGATGAGGGCGCGTTGGAGACGGCGCGTTCCGGTCTGGGGATTGCGCCGGACGACCCCTTAGCGCACTGGACCGTGGCAGGGCTGGAACGGCGGAGCCTCGACCCGGAACTATTGCCGGATGTCGTGCGGCAGTATGAAGAGGCGGTCGGTCTCTCGCCGAACGATTATCGTTTATGGATGGACCTCGGCGTGGCGCGCGAGCAGGCGGGCGATGTGGCGGGAGGCGAGAAGGCTTTGCGCCGCGCGGTCTTACTCGCACCGGCTTACGCGGACCCGCGCTGGTTTCTGGGGAATCTGCTCCTTCGCGCGGGCCGACAGGACGAGGCTTTCGCGGAACTGCGACGCGCGGGCGATGCCAACCCGGCGACCTACCGCCCGCAAATTTTTAATCTCGCGTGGCAGGTCTACGGCGGAAATGCGGCAGAGATGAAACGCGCGGTCGGAGAATCGGCGGCGGCGCGCGGCGCACTGGCTGCTTATCTCTCTGGACGCGGGCGCACGGATGATGCGCTCGATTTATGGTCCAGCCTCAACACGATGGAGAAACAGGATCAGCGCGAAGTGGGCGAGGGGTTGATGAGCGCTCTCGTCAGTGCGAAGCGTTACAGGGCTGCGCTCGGTCTCTTCCGCGACCTGTCTGCGGAAGGCGACGCCGCCGTGCCGGTGGGCCAATTTCAGAACGGCGGTTTTGAAAACGAGTTGGCGGGCGGCGCGACGGCCAATCCCTTCGGCTGGCAACTCAAGTCCGTCCCACAGGCGCAGATCGGGCTTGACCCAAGACACAGGCACGCGGGCGAGCGCAGTTTGCGCGTCACCTTCAACGCCTCCAATGCTTTCAACTTCGATAACATTTCGCAACTGGTCGTGGTTGAGCCTTCGACACAATACCGTCTTGAATGTTATGTTCGGACGGATGAGTTAAAGAGCGCGGGCGCGCCCGTCATAGAGATCGTGGATAGCTCGGATGGAAGCGTGCTGACGACCAGCGGCGCGCTTCCCGTCGGCAAAAACGATTGGCAGCCGCTGACGATTGACTTTAAAACGACGGGCAAAACAGAGGCGGTGACAGTGCGTACGGGACGCGTGCCGTGCGCTATGGAAGGCAGCGTGTGTCCCATCTTCGGCACGATCTGGTATGACGACTTCAATCTCCAACGCGGGAACGGAAGCGCCGGTCCAGGCAGACGTAGCAGCAGCAACAGCGGCGCGAGGGGCGACGAAAGGGACGCGAACGCGCGTTAAAGCGGTCCATACGCTGGCGAGCAGTTTTATCTTTTTCATTCTCTGCGCCGCGCTGGTCCTCTCGACGCTCGCTTACGGCACGGTCCACTACTGGTCGCTCGCCGTCTTTCAACTCGGCGCGGCGCTCATCATCATCCTGTGGGCCTTGGACGCGTGGCGCAGTCGCCTCTTGCGCTTGAGCCGCAACGCGCTGCAATGGCCTCTGCTCGGTCTCTTTCTGCTCGGTCTCTTTCAACTGCTCCCGCTTGGCGACGCGAGAGAGACGGGCCAGTTGTTATCAGTTGGAGTCCAGCCGGTCAGAAGTCTCTCGCTTGATCCTTACGCGACGCGTCTCGTGCTGGTCCAGGTGCTCGCGCTCTTTGTCTACTTCGCAGCCGTGCTCGCCTTCACAGACAGCCCAAGGCGTCTCAGGCTGCTCGTGCGGACCATCATCATCTTCGGCTTCGCGCTCGCCATCTTCGGTGTCATCCAATCCTTCACCAGCCCGACGAAAGTTTACTGGCTGAGAGAGCTACAGCAGAGCACGCCCTTTGGTCCATTTATCAACCGTCATCATTTCGCGGGCTACATGGAAATGACGCTCGCGCTGCCGCTGGGCCTGCTCTTTTCCGGCGCGATTGAAAAGGATAAGCGCGTGCTCTACATCTTCGCCTCGGCGTTGATGGGAGTGGCGCTCATCATGACGGGTTCGCGCGGCGGCATCATCAGCCTCTGTGCGCTGGTCCTGTTTCTGGCGACGCTGACGGGCCTCGGTCTCAGGCGCAGAGAGGGAGAAGGTTCGGGCAGACATGGTGCGGAGGGGCGTGCGCGCGTCGGCCAGAAAGGGATGCTGGTGCGCGCGGGGTTGGCCCTTGGGTTAGTGCTGGCGTTTTTGTTGGGAACAGTTTTGCTCGGAGGCGAATCCGCTTTGAGCAGGTTTGTGGGAACGGTCAACGCGGAGGACCCGACGACGGGCCGCGCGCATTTCTGGAGCGTGACGCTGGACATCATTCGTCATCATCCGTTGTTGGGGACGGGCCTCGGCGCGTTCGGCGTCGTTTACACGCGCTATGATTCGCGCAACGGAATGTACAGGCTGGACCAGGCGCACAACGATTATTTGCAGATCGTCTCGGATGGCGGCGTCGCCGGTCTCGCGCTCGGACTCTTCTTCGTCCTCGCGTTGTTTCGTCTGGGTGTGGCCGAGTGCCGCTCGGAGGATATGTTCAGGCGCGGCGTGGCGATGGGTGCGCTCGCGGGATGCTTCGCCGTGTTGGTCCACAGCTTTTTTGATTTTACTCTGCACACGACGGCCAACGCGCTGCTCTTCCTGACGATGGCCGCGCTTGCCACTCTCAAAGGCCGCGTCGAACAGTTGGAGACAGGCGGTCATCGCAGGCGTCGGCGTCGTCACGGTTCAAGGAGCGCAGAAGAGCGTCTGGACGCGACAACGCTTCCGACTGCCGCTTCTTAGAGCGAATGTCAATTGAGTGTATGGCAAGAAATATTCACCACCGCAGACACAGAGCGCACAGAGTCAGCACAGAGAAAATATTTCAAGCCTCTGTGCGTCCTCTCAGTCCCCTGTGTCTCTGTGGTAAGTTCTCAACCTGCCATACATTAATTTGAGAGTCACTCTAGAGTTTGAGAATGATGATGAACTTACTGGACCAGTTGCGGAGTCGTGGGACAGAGACGGTGCTGAACACGCTCAACATCAAGATCGAATCGGCGGAGAGCGAGCGGGTCGTGCTCTCGATGCCCGTGGACGAGCGCGTGCATCAGTACACGGGGTTGCTGCACGGGGGCGTCTCAGTGGTCCTGGCGGAAACGGCGGCCTCCATCGGCGCTGCGCTTAATACGGACCTTGAACGTTATACTCCGGTCGGCGTCGAGATTAACGCCAACCACCTGCGCTCCGTGACGAAGGGCACGGTGACGGCGGAAGCGACGCCCGTTTACAAGGGCAGGCAGATAACTGTCTGGGCCATAGAGATACGCGACGAGCGCCAGCGCCTCGTCTGCGTCTCGCGCTGCACGCTGGCCCTCAAGCCCGGCAGCGCACTCAAGGGCAAGGATCAAGGATGAAGGCGGAAGGATGAAAGCGCGGCTGTTTAAAATTGAATGGTGACGCTTTCATCCTTCCGCCTTCATCCTTCATCTTTGCTTTTCAAAACTTTTGAAGGAGAGGTCCTTTTGCATGGCCTCAGTAAAGAGAGAGAAGAGTACAGCAGGGGCGAGCGCGAACGTGAGCGCGGCGACGACGACGACGCTGCCGAGGCTCTGCCTGGAAGCCATCAGCAAGTACGCGAAGACGGATGCGCTCAACCATAAGCCCGGCGGCGAGTGGGTCCATATCTCGGCGGAGAACTTCATAGAGCGCGTGCGCGCCGTCGCCCTGGGTCTCGCGGAGTTGGGCGTCGAGGCGGGAGACCGCGTCGCTCTGCTGTCGGAGAATCGGCCCGAATGGTCCATCGCGGATCTCGCTATCCTGAGCCTCGGCGCGGTCAACGTGCCCATCTATACGACGCAGGCCGTCGAGCAGGTGCGTTATATTCTGGAAGATTCGGGCGCGCGGCTGCTCTTCGTTTCGGGGCGCAAGGTCTTCAAGCACGCGCGCGCGGGAGTCAACGGACTGGCCGGACTCGAAGGCTTGGTCTTCTTCGATGCGGAGGCAGCGGAGGACGTGGAGAACGCCATCACGCTCGATGAGCTTGAAGAACGCGGCAGAGCGTTTGACCTGCAAGACCCGAACGCCTACGAGGCTATGTTGAGCCGCTCCAACGGCGAGACGCTCGCCACCATCATTTACACTTCAGGGACAACGGGCGAGCCGAAGGGCGTCATGCTGACGCACGATAACTTCGTCTCCAACGTCCTTGCGATTGCCAGCACCCTGCCCGTCACGCACGCGGACATAGCCCTTTCCGTCCTCCCCCTCTCGCACATCTTCGAGCGCACGGCCTTCTATCTTTTCTGCGCCGTCGGAGTCTCCGTCTATTACTCTGCTTCCTTTGATCAGGTCGGGGAACACCTGCGCGAAGTGCGCCCGACCATCATGACGGCGGTCCCGCGTCTCTTTGAAAAAGTCTTCCAGCGCATCGTCAAGAAAGGCACGTCTCCCGGAGGCTGGAAGAGCAAAGTCTTTATGCGCGCCTTAGGCGTGGGCCAACGCTATGCTGAACTGAAAGACAAGCGCGAGCGCATGCCGCCGCTGCTTGAGATTCAACAAGCCCTGGCGAACCGCGTCGTCTTTCAGAAATGGCGCGAGGGCGTCGGCGGTCGCCTGCGCTATTTCGTTTCGGGCGGCGCGGCCATCTCGCCCGCTCTCTCTTACGCCTTCAACGCGGCGGGCCTCCAAATCCTACAGGGCTACGGCATGACGGAGACCTGCATCGTGTCCGCCAATCGCCCGGATGATAATCGCGTCGGCTCCGTCGGCCTGCCCTTTCCCGGCATAGATGTCCGCATCGCAGAGGACGGGGAGATTCTGGTGCGTGGGCCAAACATCATGCGCGGCTACTACAAACACCCGGAGGCGACCGCCGATGTCTTGAAGGACGGATGGTTTGCGACCGGCGACGTGGGCCGCATGGACGAGGATGGTCATCTCTACATCACTGATCGCAAGAAGGACCTCTTCAAACTCTCGAACGGTAAATACATCGCCCCGCAGCTTATCGAGAGTCTCATTAAACAGAGCGAGCTTGTCAGCCAGGTGGTCGTCCTTGGGGCCGGACGCAAGCATCCTGTGGCCCTCATCGTGCCTGACTGGGAAGCTCTGCGCCAGTCGCTTTCCGCGCAAGATGCTGTGGGGCCGAAGACTCACGCGGAGTTGAGCCGTCACCCGCCAGCCGTCAAACTGGTCCAGCGCGAGGTCAACGCTTTGACGGCCCCGCTCGCGGATTATGAGAGAGTCCGTCGCGTCGCTCTCATCGCGGATGAATTTTCGATAGACGGCGGAGAATTGACGCCGACGCTCAAAGTCAAACGCCGCGTCGTGGATGAGAAGTACGGGCCATTGATTGAAGAGTTGTACGGCACGGCCTGAGAACTGGCAGGGGCGTCTCTCGCGCGGCGGGTGGAAATAGTTTGAGTCCGAGCGAAAATAGATTGGACCACTCGCGCAAGATAAAATTATTGACTTTTCAGACCCTCAGGGCTACTCTCCAATGGAATCTCCTCGACGGAGTTTAATCTGTACATTTTGAATTGCCGGTTAAGCCTCTTTGCGAGGTGTTAGTTGCCGAGTTGGGATGCATCCCGGCTCTTCCTGTAATGCGACATCCCTGCCGAAAAGCTCTTTTATCCTGTCCTAAATCTACCTTGAAACGGCGGTAGGGATTCTTCTGCTTTTTTTCGGAAACGATTGAACATCCCAAAGGTATATCGTCGAGTCGGGTTCTTTCAGACACCGGCTCTCTGATGATTACCTGTGCGGCCCCACATTGAAAGGAGTTGAGATGAGAAAGAGGTCTCCTGTGAGAAATAAGAGAAAGGCCCGGAAGGTCAGCTTCCGTCTGCTGGCAAGTTTTGCTGTCCTGATAGCTCTCGTCATTATCAGCGCCGGATACCGTCATGGTCTGGCCTTCAACGGTTATCATATCGGCGGCAAAACGACGCGCGTGAAGATTGACGCTTTCCCGCGCATGTCGGAAAAATTGATTGACCGCACGACCAGGCCCGTCACGCCCGTAGCGATATACGGCAGCGACAGCTTCGACGCGGCCAGGGTCAACCCCTCTTCCGTCTCACTCAACGGCGCGCAGCCGATGCTGGCTGCCAGCGGAAATGTCCGGCACAAGGTCAGGGACGTGGACGGCGACGGGCGCAAAGACATGCTCGTTTATTTTCCGACCAGGGACTTGAAGGTAGCCAACGGCGATGCGATGCTGGCCTTTCAGGGAGAGACCACGGACGGCTCCTGGATTGACGGACGCGAGGCCGTGCGTTTGACCGAAAGCCCGGCCTCCGCGCTCCCAACGGCTGAAACACAGTCTCAGCCGGGACAAGGCGCAAGCGCCGCGTCTCAGGGTAAACCGATCACTCCTGACACGGGGCAGGTGTTCACCAGCCCTGGCACCATTCTCATTCCGGCATCGGGCACAGGCTCGACCGGCGGCTCTCCGTCCACGCCTTACCCGTCAACCGTGACCGTCGCGGGCGTTCCCGCAGCCGCTTCATACAGGATTACGGTCCAACTCTTCGACCTGCGGCATCACTCTCTGGATGATGTGGATATGCTGCTGGTCAATCCGGCTGGCACAGTCAAATATCTTATCTTTTCCGATGTCGGCGGGGTCAACTCGACTTGCGGCGCGACCTGCGACAACGGCGTGAATCTTGGCACGGCTGGCCCGACCATTTCTCTCTCGGATACCGCGACGCAGACTTTGCAGGATACTACGTTGCCGACTACGGGCGCCTGGAAGCCCGCAGACTATGCTGGCGGCTCGGACACTTTCCCCGCCCCGGCCCCTGCGGGACCATACACCAGTCCCGGCGCGACCGACACGCCGACCATGAACTCCACCCTCGGCGCGACCAGCCCGAACGGCGTCTGGAGTCTCTACATCTCCGATGACATCAGCGGCGATACGGGCAGGCTCAACGGCGGCTGGGGATTGAACATCTTCACCGTCACCCCGACCGCCGCGCCAGCGACTGTCAGCGGTCAGATTACCACTCCCGACGGCCAGCCCCTCGCGGGCACCGTCGTCCAACTCTCCGGCGGCACCTCCGACCGCACCATCACCGATGCTCAAGGCCATTACCAG
>DASYML010000153.1:0-13495 GCA_036009045.1 Pyrinomonadaceae bacterium | reverse complement strand
GCCCAGCTTAAGCAGGCGGGACTGACACGAAAGCTGTGGCGGAGCGCTCCCATGCAATTGCCAACCGCTCCAATGATTTTGTGAGGGTTAATCACTCATCTCATGTTAGACTGCGGCCCTTGAATCAGCCCTTGCCCGTCTCTGCGATAAAGCGCTCGCTGGTCGGCTTTCAGTTCTGAGGCACGCATGAATCTTCTCTTAAACTTGACAGGCTCGCTGCCGCGACTCGGCCCGCTCTCGACCACGACGGTGCTCGCTTTCGGCTTCGTCCTGGGACTCAAGCACGCGGTCGAAGCTGACCATCTGGCGGCGGTCTCGACCATCGTCAGCGAGCGCAAGAGCCTGCTCAGTTCGTCGCTCGTCGGCGGACTCTGGGGCATCGGTCATACCATCTCGCTGCTCATCGCGGGCATCGCGGTCATGCTGCTCCACATAGAGATTAGCGAGCGGATGGCGCAGGCGCTCGAATTCTGTGTCGGGCTGATGCTGGTCGCGCTCGGCCTCAACGCCCTGCGAAAACTGCTGCGACACGGACACCTGCATCTTCACGTCCATCAACACGGGAGACGCGTGCACGTTCACCCGCATCTGCACGACGGCTCGCCGGAGCCGGACCCGCACACGCATCACGGCTTGCCTCTGGACCAGCAGGAAGGCTTTCGCCTGGGCAAGCGCCCGCTTCTCATCGGGATGGTCCACGGGTTCGCGGGCAGCGCCGCTCTCATGCTGCTGGTCCTCTCGACCATCACAACGCCGCTCGTCGGGCTGCTCTACATCGCTGTCTTCGGCGTCGGCTCCATCGGCGGGATGATGATGATGAGCGCGCTCGTCGGGCTGCCCATGCATTTCACGGCCTCGCGCTTTACGCGTGCCAACCTCGCCCTGCGTTGTCTGGCGGGTCTCTTCAGCCTCAGCTTCGGTCTCCTCATGGTCTACAGGATAGGCATCACAGACGGCCTCTTTCGCTGATGCTGGCCCGCAAGGTCAACGCTATGTTCAATCGTCAAGCAGCGTGCGATTAAGTACAGACACTCGCCTTCATAATCCTCTATACTTCGTCAATCCCCATAAGCATTTCCATCTCTTGACAACAAAGATGTCACGAAGATGAAACACTTTTTGTTGTAACCACGGGTAGAGTTGCAGCGTCGTTCAATTGTTGCGCGGAGGATAAGAAATCCGCTCAACCTGAATTAGAGGTCCAGCAATACTCTTCTGAAAATAACGCTCCCCCTTGCGTCTAAACGGCGGTCCGGCAGCTTTGATAAAGCTCTCCGGGTCGCGTGCATTAAAAGCAGAAACGGATTTTGAGATGAAAAAACATTTCGTTATTTGGGCGCTCGTGGCGCTCGTCTTCGTCGCCACGGGAGAGTCGCGCGCTCAGACGAACGCGCCAGCCACGGGCGGGACGAATCAGAGTTCGACACAGAATCGCGTCGTCGGCGAAGTGACGGCCATTGATGCAGCCGCGCGGCAGTTGACCGTCAAAACGGATGACGGCAAGAGCGTCCTCGTCTCTACGGGCGACAGGACGGCTGTCCTGCGCCTGCCGCCCGGAGAGGCGACCGCCGAGAAGGCCGTCAAGATAACGTTGGCGGACATCAACGCGGGCGACCGGATGTTTGCGCGCGGCGAGATGGCTGCGGACGGCAACTCTTTAACTGCGCGGCAGGTCGTCGTCACGAATAGCAAGGGAGCGGCGCAGGCCGCCGACCGCGACCGAGAGGAATGGCGCAGGCGCGGCATCAACGGACGCATCACCGCGCTCAACCCGCAGACGAAAGAGATTACACTGGCGACACGCTCGCGCGACGGCGCAGGCTCAATCACGTTGGCCGCTGGCGGCAACGTGCGCTTTCTACGCAACGCGCCGGACAGCAGCAAGTTGAGCGATGCCACACAAAGTTCATTCGCCGATTTGAAGGTCGGAGATCAAGTCAGAGCGCGCGGCGAGACAAGCGCGGACGGCACACGCTTCGTCCCGGAAGAAATCGTCTCAGGCTCTATCCTCAGGGCCGGAGGCACGGTCACGGCCATCAACGTCGCTTCAAACGAACTCACTATCAAGAACAGCCAGACGGGCCAAACGTTGACCGTCGCCATCGGCGGTAAATCCAGCTTGCGCCGCATCCCGCCCGACGTGGCCGCGACGTTGGCCCAGAGAAGAGTGCAGGGCGGCGCGGCGCGCAACGGTTCGGCTAATAATGGACCAGCGGGCGCGCCACCCGCGCAGGGTGCAGAGCGTTCACCTGCCAACGGTGCGAATCAAAGGGCGGGCGCTGACAGGGAAAGAGGCGAAGGAAGAAGAGGCGAGCGCGGCGGCGTTGGTGGTGGCGGCGGCAGGAATTTTCAAGAGATGATGGAGAGCTTGCCCGCCATCACGCTCGCCGATTTGAAGAAGGGCGATGCGGTCTTCGTCATCGGCACGCCGGGCAACAATGCTTCACGCGCGACCGCCATCACGCTCATCACGGGCGATGCGGAATTCCTGAACCGCTTACAGCAATTCCAGGGGCGGCCCAATCGTGATGGCCGTAACACGAGTCCGGGGCTGCCCGGAGACGTGCTCGGCGGAGGCGCTGCCAATCGTGACCAGCCTCCAACTCAACCCAGGTGAAAGCACGTAAGTTTTGGATAGGATCATAAGGGACATGCTATTAATTCATAGTTCAATACGGCGCATCGCTCGCCTGTCATGCGCCGCGCTCTTGTTATGCTCTTTCGCCAGCGTCTTCGCGCAACAATCGTCTGGCACTTTGCGCGGGCAGGTGGCGGATGAATTCGGCGGGCTGATTATCGGCGCGACGGTCGTCGCGGCGGACCAGAGCGGCGTGCAGAAGAGCGCGACGACAGGCTCCGACGGCCAGTATGTTTTCAGTGCCCTGCCCCCCGGTCGTTATAGCTTGAGCGTCACGGCTCCGGGTTTTACTCCCTATGAAAACGCGGCGGTGGAGGTCGCGGCGGGGCGCACCGAACCGCTCAACATCACGCTCAGCGTCGCGGTCGAGGCGGCGACCGTGACCGTCACAGCGGACTCGCCGGTCAACACGGAACCTGACAATAATGCGGGCGCGGTCGTCCTGCGCGGCGCGGATTTGGACGCGTTGCCGGATGACCCGGATGATTTGGCGGATGCCTTGCAGGCTCTCGCAGGCCCTTCAGCCGGGAACGAAGAGGGCGGCGAAATTTTTATAGACGGCTTTAGCGGCGGACGCCTGCCGCCCAAGGAATCCATACGCGAAGTTCGCATCAATCGGAATCCGTTCTCTGCCGAGTACGACCGTCTTGGTTTTGGCCGGATAGAAATTTTCACCAAGCCCGGCACCGACAAATTTCGCGGGCAGGCATCTTTTAACTTCAACGACGCGCGCTTGAACTCGCGCAATCCTTTCGCGGACGTGCGCGCTCCGTTTCAGTCTCGCCGGTACGGCGGCAACATTAGTGGTCCAATCAGCGCCAAACGTGCTTCCTTCTTTCTCGACTTCGAGCGACGCGAGACGGACGATAACGCCGTCATCAACGCGATAATTCTGGACCCGCAACTCAACATCACGCCCTTCGGCCAGACCATTATCACGCCGACGCGCCGGACCACATTTAGCCCGCGCGTGGATTACCAGTTGAACGGGAACAACACGCTCGTCGCGCGCTACACATACCAGCGTTCCAGCAATATTAATTCCGGCATCGGCGATTTCTCGCTCGCCTCGCGCGCCTTCAATACATCGAACACGCAGCACACCCTGCAATTGACAGAGACCGCCGTCATCAACCAGAAGATAATTAACGAGACGCGCTTTCAATATGAGCACGACCGCAGAATCCAGACGGGCGACAATTCCACGCCGACCTTGCGCGTCTCAGAGGCGTTCGTCGGAGGCGGCTCTCAGGTCGGCTTAGCCTTCAACAACGTGGACCGCTTCGAGTTGCAGAACTACACCTCGTGGTCCTTTGGCAGACATTCTTTGAAAGCGGGCGGACGCCTGCGCGCACTACGCATACGCGATGTCTCGCCAAACAACTTCGGCGGCACGTTTACCTTCTCCGGCGGACTCGTCCCGCAACTGGATGCCAGCAACGGGATCGTGCGAGGCGCTGACGGCCTGCCCGTCCTCGTCTCCATCAACAGCATCGAGCGTTATCGTCGCACGCTCTTGCTACAGGGCGCGATTAATCCCGCGACGGGTCTCGCTTTCACGCCAGCGGAAATCATCGCGAGCGGCGGTGGGCCCACGCAGTTTTCCATCGCGGGCGGCAACCCGGCGGCGAGCGTCTCGCAGGTTGATTTTGGACCATTTATCCAGGACGACTGGCGCTTGCGCCCGAACTTCACGCTGTCTCTGGGCCTGCGCTACGAGACGCAGACGAACGTTCATGAGAGGACGGATTTTGCGCCGCGCGTCGCCTTCGCATGGTCGCCCGGAGTGGGCGGCGCAGGAGGCGGCGGGCGACAGCAGACGACCGTCATTCGCGGCGGCTTCGGCATCTTCTACCAACGCTTCAGCGAAAATCTGACGTTGCAGGCCAACCGCTTCAACGGGACGAATCAACAGCAGTTCATCATCACGGGCGCGACGGCACAGGGCGCGAATATACTGGGCCAATTCCCGAACGTGCCGTCAACCGCAACGCTCTCTGCCTTCAACATTCCGCAAACCACGCGTACCGTCGCAAACGATTTACGCACGCCATACACGATGGAAACATCGCTCAGCATCGAGCGACAATTGCCATACAAGACGACTCTCTCCGTCAGCTACATCGGCGCGCGCACACTGCATGTCTTGCGCGTGCGCAACATCAACGCGCCGACGAGCACGGGCGCGCGTCCCTTCGGCAACATCGGCAATATCTTCGAGTATGAATCGAGCGGGCGCTTCAACCAGAACCAACTTCTCGTCAGCGCCAACAATCGTTTCTCAAGAAAGTTCACGCTCTTTGCGAGCTACGTTTTGAACAAGGCGAACAGCGACACGGATGGGCCTAATACTTTCCCTGCCAACCAGTATGACTTGAGCACGGAGTATGGACGTTCTTCGCTCGACACGCGCCACCGTTTCTTTCTCGGCGGCTCGATCAACGCTCTGCCGTGGGGCATTCGCTTAAGCCCGTTCGTGACCGCGAATTCGGGTCGTCCCTTCAACATCACGACGGGCCGCGACGCGAATGGCGACACGATCTTTACAGACAGACCGGCCTTCGCCACGGACCTCAACAAGCCGGGCGTCATCGTCACACGCTTCGGCGCTTTCGACCCGAACCCGACTGCAGGCCAGCAAATCATCCCGCGCAACTTCGGCACTGGTCCGGCTTTCTTCTCAGTCAACCTGCGCGCAAGCAAGACCTGGGGCTTCGGTGAAGCTCAGGGCGCAAGCGGCGCGGGTGGCGCTGGCGGCGGACGCGGAAGTGGCGGTGGTGGTGGCGGTGGACGCGGTGGTGGCGGTAGAGGCGGCGGCGGTGCTGGAGGTGGTGAAGGAGGCGGAGCCTTCGGCGACTCTAACGAGACGGCGAAACGTTATAACCTGACCTTCTCCGCCAACGTGCAGAATCTTTTCAACCGCACGAACGCGGGCACGCCCACAGGCAATCTCAGTTCGCCGTTCTTCGGACTATCGAACTCGACCGCCGGAGGCTTCGGCTTCGGCGGCGGCGGAAATCAAGCGGCTGGCAATCGCCGCGTTGAATTGCAGCTACGCTTCAGCTTTTAAGTTTGAGACGATGGATGACGATTGTAGAGGTTAGAGTCTCTGCTTTGGCGCGACGTTGATGATGCTGCGGCGACGAGTCTTCGCAGGCTTCCTCGCCACGAGCAGGCTCTTGTGACGCCCTTGAAGAATGTATGCGAGGCCCTGATGCGTGATGCCAAGGAGGCGCGCGGCCTGCGTAATCCTGCCGCGCGCGGTATCCAGCGCGAGCCGGATTAAGCTGCCCTCGTAACGCAACACCTCATCTTCGAGACAGCATCCCTGCCACTCGCCATTATCCTCAGAGGTTCGCGCCAATTGTTGGGCCAACGCATCCGCAGCATGAGACGAAGTCTTCTCGCCATCGGCGGGCAACAGCATTTCGCGTCCGGCGTCCAGCACCCTGCGAGCGCAGAGGCGCAAACGCTCCGTCGTTTCAGGCTGCTGCGCCTGGGCCAACTTGTCATCCGCCTGTTCATAATAGGCCAGCATCTCCGCCACGGTCAGAGAGTTTCCAAGTTCTTCAACGATAGTCAGCGCGGACAGGCCCGCTCTGTAAACATCATCCATCCGTGCGGCGCTATCGAGAGCGCGTCGAAGCGTGGAGAGCGCCTGTTCCGTATGACCAAGGCGGGCCTGAGCCATCCCGTGCGCGAGCAAGGCTTCGATTAACGAGGCATGCTCATCGCCGTGTTCGAGCGTACGGACGGAGGCGCGAGCTATCCTCTCCGCTTCGGAGTAATGACCCTGCGCGAGCAAAGCGCGTGCGCGCGTGTCGTCTACCTGCGCGACGTGGCTCTTATCCCTGAGAGTGACAAACAGGCGACGCGCACGATTGAGATGCTCGTGCGCTTCATCAAACTGTTTGGTCTTGAAGAGGACGAGTCCCAGATTGTTTTCAACGGCGGCAAAATATCTGGTGTGCCCTGCCTGCTCGAAGTGGAAACTCGCGGCGGTATATTCCACGATGGAGCGATCCATGTAGTCCTCACGCCTCTCCACCGTCCCAAGGTCGCCCAGCGTCATCGCCAACTCAACATGAAATCTTCCCTTGATGGAATGATTCTCGCTCTCTTTGACCAGCGACGCGGCCTCATTCAAGGACCACAGCGCATCGCTCAGTTGATTCGCAGACCTCTGGGCCAGGGCCAAACGCGAAAGGGCCAGCGCTCTCTCGTCCTTATCATTTCCGAGTTGGTCCAGCGCATTGCGCAGGATGATCTGAGCCTCATCGTTTAAGCCTTCGCGCCAGTAGCAGACGGACAGATCGGACCTGGCCTCCGCCGCTTTTTCCGCTTCGCCCAGAGACTCATAAATCTCTATGCTCTCGCTGATGAGGTCTTTCGCAGCCTCCTGCGCCCCGGCGATCTGTTTGGTTTTGCCAATCCATCCCAGGAGAGCGCCCGCCCGCAACAAAACCTGAGCCGCCGTGCTCTGGTCCAGAGCGTCTATCAATGGACGCTCGCCGGGGTGCGGCCACAAATCCCCGAACACCCTCAAGGCTTCCTCATATTTACCGGCATCCTCCAGCCCTTTGGCTAGATGACAGCGAAGCCGTGTACGTTCATCAAGAGACAGATTAGAATCGTTTATTTGATTTAGAAGTGAGGTTCGCGACTCCATCAAGATGTACCTTTCTGTGCCTGTACGGGAAACGTTGCAAAATTCTTTGCATACCCGTGGATAGTGTTATGATATACCCGCTTTGGTGTAGCAAGAAATCTTGCAAGCATCTTTATCTTTAACTAACTCAACATTTAAATGAACCCTAATAGGTCAGCAGGAGAATTCTAATGAGCCGTCTTCCCAAGTTATGCGCCGCCCTCTGCTTAACACTCGCCCTTGCTTTTAATGCGTTCGGTGATGGAAACATAGGTTGTCCCTACGTCCCGACGCACACAACATCAGCCGACCAACCCCAGGCGACCGTCGGCGGCGACACTTTGATACAGAGCACCCTGGACCTCCTCCAAAACGTGTTGTCCTTATATTAGCCAGTACATTTTATACAGATTATGCCAGGCTGCCGTGAAGAGTTTTCAAGGGGCGGCCCATCTGACGTGTACGCTGAAAAGCCCTGAAATGTCAACGCGCGTGCCCGGCGTAGGATGCGCTGACACTCGCGCATCCTACGCCTAGTGCTAATCTAAAAGCAATATTAAATTTATCGAAACCGTCCGGCCCGATGCAGACCATTCCATCTCCACATTGATACGGAAATCTCATCGAAGACGTTTCATTAAGCCTGCGAGGTACCTGGAGACCGGCCCTTGTCTTGATAAATGCCGAAAACAATTGTCTCCCCCTGTGCGCCCCTCACGCGCTTGCCACGCACGCGCCCCGAATTAACCCGCACGGCGCGAGCACTACACAGCACACGCTGGATTGCGCAAGCATAAAAGGCATGCTATCGCCGGGCCGGGTTGAATGAATTGTTAGGCTTCGCCGCTTTGATTCTTTTCCAGCCAGACTATATCACCCTGATCCTTATCCCGACCTGTAGCCAGCTTGTTCCTGAGCAAATCTTTTTTCGACAGAATATCTATTTCCAGATCATCAATAGTAATGCTGACCTTGTTCTGCCAAGCTTCATCAAATCCCACCCCATCAATGCCCGTCAACAAATCAACGCGACATGGTTCAACGCCAAGCTGAATTATCATGTCGGGGGCAGTAAAATCTTCTTCGGACAAGTTGGAAATCGGCGCACCAAATTTCATCAACGCGCTCATTATCTTTTGTGCATTCTCGAAACTGTTTCTGACCCAAATATCAATATCACCTGTCGCACGAGGGAATCCATGCGCGGCCAGGGCATAAGCGCCAACGACAATGAACTCAACTTCTTCGTCTTTTAAGCACCACAACATTTCTTTGAAGTCTGGGTTCAGCATTCAAGTTTTCCTTAAACGACCATGCGTTAAGAGCGAGTTGCCACATCATACCGAGCAACTGTTCAGGAGATTTATCCTTTAGATCACTCTCGCCATCTGTATTATGCAATGAACTTTTTCTAACTAAAATATTCCTCATAAGGCTATTACTCCTCAGCTATATTTTAGCCCGAAACTCTACTGGTAAGCACCGCTCAGAAGCCCAACGCCAGAATTAACCCGCGCCGGGCGCAGACCTTCAACCGACAGCGCAAGGAAAGATGATGAAAACCATGCTATCGAGGCGTCGGGTTGGATGAGTTGTTAGGCGCGGCATTGCCACCGGGATGTTAGCATTAGGGTGTAATTATCCGCTTGTGCCGCTGTATATTTTGGGAGCCAGGTGCGTTATTTTTGAACCGAAGGTTCGGCGTTCAAAAATATCCTTTGCGAATCTTACTGCCTGATGCGCATAATCGTAGTACTTTTGATCAATCGAGGCAAACATGTATTTATCTTCTAAACTCAGCATTTGTCTCATCACATCCGAGGCATCAAAACTGATGATTTTAATATCTACGGAGTCGTCCAGTTGCAACTGTGCTGACGATAGTGAGATTCGCGCGCCGAGGGCTAGATTATCACTGGCACAGAAAATAAAAGTCGTCTCATGCTGCATGGCCTTGAGGTTGTCTTTGATAGCTTTAATTACGTGCCTGGTGGCAGTAATTGGCTCGGCAAAACTTAGTTCTTCAAGCTCGTCCAGAAATTGGACGCTAATCTCCCTCTCGGTCTCCAACTGTTGCAGAGATTCTCTAAAGTATTTGCCCCTGTTATGAAACTCACCTTCGCAGACTATAGTATTGATGCGGTCGAGTTTTTTGCTCTGGCAATAATCCGCGACAGTCCTCGCGGCCAATTCAGCCCCATGTTTATTGTCAATTAGAATGACCTGTTTAAGGAAGGAGCATAGTTGCAATCTGGGGTCCTCGGCGTTGACTTCCATATCCAGCGCAATGAGGTTAATTTTAGAATCGGGGTCTAGATTCAAGATGTCATTGTACGAGTGAGGACCTGCCGGAATCATAATCAGCACGGTGTTTTCATAATCATTATCAATATACTCTTCAAGCACGCGTAAATGATCGCTGGTCATATGATAATTAATCGTACCCACAGCTTTACGCACTATCACATCAATCTTACTATTATCCTTGGATGTGATTTCGATAATGTGGTCCAGTATCTCGTAAAAAAACGGATTGCCTTTTAAGGTGGGCGCATAGAATACGATTTTCTTGTGAGGCTTAACACTGGCGTGCGTCAGAAGTTTGGGGGGGTTGTAACTCGCTGCTTGCACTGCCCTGATGTGAGTAGCAAGCTTACTAATCCATGTTCTATGGAAAATCTCCTGTGGTTCCAGGTTATATTCGACGACTCGATAATCCTTCACATCAAATGGGATACTTTCTCCCTTTAAAATCATAAGGATTACTGGTCTGGATGCCGCCTGCGCGATTGCAAGTTCATAAAAGACGTTAGGATTATGCCCCGTGAGGACAGCGATACACAGATCATACTCAAGAATCGCTGCTATCATTTGATGCGTAATTGTGCCCGGTTCATCCATGTGATCAGCACGAACCGCCGTCACGTCAATTTCTTTCAGGGCCGGTTCGATGATGCACTTAAAGACGTTATCAGAGTGTATTCTGGTATCTGAATTTTCAACCCCGATGGGACTAATGACGAAGCACTTTTTGTTTTTATTCATCTTGATTATCCTGTGATTGTCTGACATGCCCTTGTTCTGCGCGGGCAAGGGGCTTCATGATTCTGCGGCTTGATTCCCACACTCGCGTGCGCCCGGCATCCACCGGCTCAGGATTTTATCCTGATGCCACATTCTTTCTCAACAACTGCCGAAACAAAATCTATGTGAGGCAGAGCGATAACATGATCTGAGCCGAAGCGAGTTTCTATAAGATGGCGAACTTCCGAATGGATAGTCTCTCCTGGAGAGGACTCGCGACGGACACTCTTAATTCATCAATCAATCAAGAGGCCCAGCAAATCTTTTGCGACGACGAGGACGCTGGTCCTCCTGTGCTCGCGCTCCGTCATTCCGGTCATGAAATCTGCGCGGGCGTCGGCTGTCAACTGGTCCTGTTGAAGCCGCTGTCGTGCTTCAGAGAGTTGCTCCTTCTCCATCCGGCGTGATGCTTCAAGCCCGCCCGCGCGTATGAACTCTACGATACCTCTTAGCTCTTCGCGGTCGAACCATGTCCCGTGGCCTTTGCACAGGTCAATGATGACGCCGGAGCAGCGCGCGAAGTTGAGACGGTTCATCAACTGCCCGCACTCAGGGCAGGGCACATAACGCACAGCGCCGCCTCCGCCGCGCGTCTCTCCGCCAGCCGCCCTTGATGGCACATGCGAGGCCGCGCCGAGCACAGCCGATTGCTGCTCACGGTCGGCACAAATCCGCTCGAAGGCGTCGGCCTCAACCCAGAGTCCGTCGCACTGCGGGCATTCAAAAAGCGTCGCCGCGCCCAACGTGACCGGCTCCAAACGGACGCGCGTGCAGCGCGGGCACTGGCGCGTTGAAACCTCATCCGCAGTCTTCGCACGCGCGCCCAACGCGCCGCAGTGCGGGCAGTGACGGCTCCCTCTGAACATCATGCCGAAGCATGAGGGACAGGCGATGGTGGCGAGCCTCGCATCGCAGTATGAACAATGGACCGATTCGGTGGCGGCGGCAGCGCCGCACATCGGGCAGTTGAGAGTTTCAGCGATCATTTTTCGGGAAGCCTTTTCGGGATCAGGAGACTGGCGAACGGCGCGTGAGTTGTTCAGATAAGAGATGAGAGGGGCCGCATCGGATTCCCCTCTGACGATGATAGCTTATCACTGGCAGCGGCAATTTTCTACCGAAAAGATTAACATTACTGGACTAGGCGGCGCGGTCTATGCGATGCTGAGAGGGTCTCATTCATCAAAACACCTGGGAGTCTTTCGTATGCGTAAGCTTTTGACCATGACGTTTGCTCTACTCGTTTTCCCCGCGAGCTTTGTTTCCGGCACTCCCCTTTCCGCCTCCTTAAAATTGGACCAGGACCAGGACAATCAGAGTCCGCGCGTATTGACTGCGCCGCACTCTCGGCAGAGGCGCGGGCGCGGCGATAGACCTCGCCATAGAGGCATTCGCGGCTCGTTCAAGGAGGCGGGAAATTCTGCGGGCAAAGGCGGGAAACGGTTGGGCCAGGATATGGGCGACGGGCGGCCCGTGCGCGGCGGCAAAGAGTTTGGCAAAGGGATGGGCGGCTTCGGCAAACACGTCGGGATAGGCAGTGGAAAAATCGGCAAGCGCGTCGGCAAGGCTACCAGGAGAGCGCTGACGCCATGAGCAAAACAGGAAACCTTTGAGCGATGCCTGCTGAACTCGAATCATTATGCGCGGAGATGCGCGCATCCGTAGACGCTATCACGCTCGGCTGGGTCCAGCGCGTGCAGCAAGACCCCTACCTGCGCTCTCGCAATCGTCTCACGCTCGCGCAGATAGTGGACCATGTGCCGCAGATGTTGGAAGAGTTGTGCGGGCTTTTCGGCCAGGAGGGCGAGCCGGATTTTCATGCCATTCGCGCCGCCAGCGAGCACGGCTATGTGCGCTCTGCCGAAGGCTACACGCTGACGCAGCTTTTGCGTGAACTGGAACTGCTGCGCGACTGCATCTTCAACTTCGTGGCCGACACTGAGATTAAGCGCGGCGTCAATCGCCCGGACACGATTCAAGCCCTCAAACTCGTCAACAAGTATTTCGGCGAAGACATTATTTTCGTCGGCGAACATTTCCTCAAAGGCCGGACCGGCTCTAACAACGCGAACGCATGATCAGGAGAACTGGACCAGAGCCACCGCTAGTGCTCACAGTTGACATCGGCACGTCCGGCGTCCGCGCCGCTGTCTTTGACGGTTTCGGCACGGAGCTTGACGGCACGGAGGCGCGCGTCCAACGCACTTTCGAGACGACCCCGGAAGGCGGCGCGGAACTGTCCGCCGAAGAAGCGCTCGAACAGGTCGGGCAGGCGATTGACACGGCGCTCGCTAACTCCGCACATCTGCCGGAGCCGCCGGAGGCCGTGGCCCTCTCATGTTTCTGGCACAGCCTCGTCGGCGTGGATGATGAAGGGCGTGCTATCACTCCCGTCTACGGCTGGGCGGACATGCGCGCCGCTGCGGCTGCCGAAGAGTTGCGCGGGCGCTTTGATGAACGAGAGATGCACACGCGCACGGGCTGCCGTTTTCATCCGAGCTACTGGCCCGCGAAATTTCTCTGGCTGCGAGAAGAGCGTAAAGATATTTTCGAGAGCGCGAAGCGCTGGATGACCTTCGCGGAATTTTTAACCTTGCGTCTCTTCGGCGAGACGGCCATCAGCATCTCTATGGCTTCGGGCACGGGCCTGCTCAATCTGCGCGGCGGTGTCTGGGAGAACGGACTGCTGGAAAGCCTCTCCGTCTCGCTGGACCAATTACCGCGCGTCGCCAGGGCGAACGAGATATTCGTGAAGTTGCGGGACGAATACTCGCGGCGTTGGCCCAGGCTTGAACACGCGCGCTGGTATCCGGCCATCGGCGACGGCGCGGCCAACAATATAGGCGAGGGCTGCATGACGCCCGCGCGGGCGGCGTTGATGATCGGCACATCCGGCGCGATGCGCGTCATGTGGGCGGGCGCGCCGCTGAGGGAGATTCCGCCAGCCCTGTGGTGTTATCGCGCGGATTATAATCGGCTGGTGGTCGGCGGCGCGCTCTCGGATGGCGGCGGGTTGTACGGCTGGCTGCGCGGGGCCTTCGCCATCAACGCTGAGCAGAGGGAGGCGACAGAGCAGGCGCTCGCAAAGATGGAGCCGGACGCGCATGGCCTGACCATCATGCCTT
>DASYML010000152.1:0-18654 GCA_036009045.1 Pyrinomonadaceae bacterium | reverse complement strand
AGAGCAGAGCTTTGCCTTATGACTCCAGACTCTTGACTCCAGACTCCAAGACTCTGGACTGTTTTATGTGAAAGCGATATTGCCGGGCGCTGGATTCTGCTGTTCGACGCTGGTGCGGACTTTGAGCAGGCGGTCAAGCATCTCCGCACATTCGGCGCTGCGCGAGGCGAGTTGTGAGTCGGTTTGCTCGTGTAGACGTTTGAGACGATGAAGTTCGTCCGCGATGTGGAGCGCGGCGAGAATGGCGACCTTGAGCGAATCAACGGTCAGCGTGCCGGAGGAAATCTCGCGCATACGCGTGTCCACGAACTCCGCCAGTTGAGTGATGTACTCGCTGTCGCCGTCGGAGCGTATGTTGTAGGTCTGATTGTAAATTTCGACCCTGATGGTCGGAGTGCTCGCTGTGTCCATATTACCTTTGCCCAAACTTATACGCCCACGCCCGTCCGGTTTCATCTACGCACCACCTCCGCCATCTCCGGGTCAAGCGTGGCAATCGCGTCCAGCATGGCTTCGACCTTCATGCGAATAGTGTCCCGCTCGGATAATAATCTCTCGACCTGCGCTTCGAGCCGTTCCTTCTCGTTGAGCAGTCCGCCAAGCTCGCGGCGGATAGACGCGACCTCGCGTTCCAACCCTTCCTTCTCCTGCCGCAAGGTTTTCGTCAGTTCGATGGTGCGGTAAATTTTATCTTCGAGATGTGAAAATTTTTCGAGTCCAGATAGGCCGACCATCATTTATCTCCAAAAGTAAGAATCCGAAGGCGGGGTCAAAAGAGCCGCTTGATTATGCGACTTCACGCCTCCAAGTGCAAGACTAAATACGGAGACTAGGGACTAGAGGCTGGAGACTGGTAAAAAAACATCTTCGCTTTGCGCCAGCCTCTAGCCTCTAGTCCCTAGCCTCTAAGCTTTGCGTCGAACTTCTCTTCCAGCGCGGAGACGATGCGCGCGTGTAGTTCGTCAACTTCCTCATCACGGAGCGTGCGCCCTTCCGCGCGATATTGCACGCGCAACGTCACCGAACGCTTCCCTTCCGGGATGCCTTCGCCCTCGTAAACATCCGCCAGCTTCGCATCGCGGCAAAACTCCGCACCCTGCTCCGAGACCGTGCCCAGCAACTCCGCGAGCGTTACGCTGCGATTAACTAACAGGGAAACATCGCGCACGATGGATGGATAACGCGCGAGTGGCTTGTATAGGACAGTGGACTCTCTGGCCGCGAGCAACGCGTTGAAATCCACCTCGGCAACGTAAACCGGCTGGCGGAATTTGTACTCGGCGGCGATGCCCTCGTCGAGCCTGCCGATGCTCCCGATAGCCTGTCCCTCAACCAGCACGCGCGCGGACTGGCCCTCGCGCAAATGCCTGGCCCTTGCGGCCTCGAAATCGAGCGGACCAATTTTCATCGCATCCGCCGCAGCTTCCAGAGCGCCCTTGAGATCATAGAAATCAAGTTCGCGCGACGCACCCGCACGCCCCTCCAACACTTCCCCGCCCGACGCCACCAGCGCGAAGGCTTCAATCTCATACGGCAATTCCCCGCGCGTCTCATGCGCGGCGAAAATGCGTCCAGTCTCAAAGAGCCGCACGTCGCGCGTCCCGTGATTGAAGTTGTTGCGCACATCATTCAGCAGACCCGGCAAGAGCGTCGCGCGCATGCGGGTCGCGCCTTCGATGATGGCGTTGCTGAGAGTGATAAAGCGTTTCTCTGTTTCGACCGTTGATGTGGCAAGGGTCTGGATAAGCTCGAAGCGTTCGTTGCTGGCCGTATCTATGAAACTGAAATTGATGGCCTCGTCGTACCCGCCCGCCGTCAAAGCCTGCCGCATCGCGCGTCGCCTGCCCTCGCTCGGCTGGTATTCGCCCGCCGAATTCGCGGGGGGCACTAACATCGCAATCTTTTCATAGCCCGTATGACGCGCGATCTCTTCCACCAAATCCTCTTCGATGGCGATGTCTGCGCGCCACGAAGGCACTACAAAACGCATCACCTCGACAGAACTCGCGGGCTTCTCTTTCAGGACAGCAGGATGAGAGTTAGACTCCGCTTCGCTCAAGGGACGTTCCCTGTGCTGGTCCAATCCGAGGGCAGAGAGAATTCGTATCATCTCCGAAGTCTGCACACGCAAGCCCGTCAAAGCCTCTACGCGTTCCGGTCGCAGGCTCGCCGTTCGCGGCAAGAAAGGTTGCGGGTAGACATCTGCAAAATCCTCCGTAGCCGTCCCGCCCGCGATGTCGCAGATAAGTTGCACGCATCTCTCCTGCGCGCGCAGAACGCCGTCGTAATCCGCGCCCCGCTCGAAACGGTACGAAGCCTCTGTGTTGAGACCCAGCGCGCGCGCCGTGCGTCTGACGGATGCTGGCGAGAAATACGCGCTCTCAATCAACACGTCGCGCGTCGCGTCGTTGATTTCCGTTTCCGCGCCGCCCATCACGCCCGCCACCGCCACCGCCCGCGCAGCGTCCGCGATGACCAGCATCTCCACGTTAAGATCGCGCTCGACGCCGTCAAGCGTCTTAATCTTCTCACCCGCGCGCGCGCGACGAACGATAATGCGATGTCCAGCGAGCAGGGACAGGTCGAAGGCGTGCAGCGGTTGGCCCAGTTCATGCAAAACGTAATTGGTAATATCGGCCACGTTATTAATCGCGCGCTGGCCGATGGCTTCCAATCGCTGGACCAGCCGCTCAGGCGATGGTCCAATTTTGACTCCGCGCACGACCCGCGCGGCATAACGCGGGCAGAGGTCCGCGTCCTCAATTTCCACGGACGCGTAATCTTTCATCAGCCCGCCGACAGATAATGAAGCTTTCGCGGGTAGTTGCAATTCTCCGTTCTCTATGACGGAGACTTCGCGCGCGATGCCCACATGCGATAGGCAATCTGGACGATTCGACGGGACCTCTACATCTAGAACATTATCGCCGCCCGTTGCGTCTTCCACGCTATCCACGGCGAGGCCCACCATCGTCAATCTCTCCCTCAACTCAAGTGGAGACAACGCAGTGCCCGTTAATTCCCGCAGCCATTTGTAACTAATGTTCATAACAAAGTGATGAGTGACGAGTGACAGGTGACGAGCAGGAACAAGTCTTCTCTGACTTGTCACCCGTCACCTGTCCCTTGTTAATTCAGTTAAATTGTTCGAGGAAGCGAACGTCGTTCTCGAAGAGCAGGCGTATGTCGTCGAGTTCAAACATCAGCCCGCACATGCGATCAATGCCGAGACCGAAGGCGAAGCCGCTGAACTCGTTGGGGTCAATCGAGACCGTGCGCAGGACGTTCGGGTGGACCATCCCAGACCCGCCCAGTTCTATCCAGCCTGACCCTTTGCAGATGCGGCAGCCCTGCCCGCCGCATTTGAAGCAACTGTAATCAACCTCCGCGCTCGGCTCCGTGAACGGAAAGTAGGAGGGACGAAAACGCGTGCGGATTGCTGGACCAAACATGCGACGGACGAACTCCTGAAGAGTGCCCTTCAAGTGGGCCATCGTGATGCCGCGATCAACGCAGAGTCCTTCGACTTGAAAGAACATAGGGTTGTGCGTCGGGTCCGGCGTGTCGCGGCGAAAGACGCGGCCCGGCGCGATCATCCGCACGGGAGCGCCGCGACGCTGCATCGCGTGAATCTGCACCGTGGATGTTTGCGAGCGCAGCGCGAAGCCTTCCGTCGTGTAGAAGGTATCCTGCGAGGCGCGCGCCGGATGGCCTTCCGGGATGTTGAGCGCGTCGAAGTTGTAAAAATCCGTCTCCACTTCGCGGCCATCTTCAATCGCGTAACCCATCGAAACGAAGATGTCCTCAAAGCGCTGGCGCAGGATGGTAATCGGGTGCAAGTGCCCGCGACGCGGACGCCTGCCCGGCAGGGTGACATCCAACGCTTCGCGCTGAGTGCGCGCGGTCTCTATGAAAGATTTAAGCGCGTTCTCGGCTTCGTCTATGGACGCTTTAATGCTGGCTTCGATTTCCTGGACCAGTTGGCCGAAGCCCTTGCGCTCTTGCGCCGCGACGCGCCCGATCATCTTCATGACCGAGGAGAGCGCGGATTTTTTGCCCATGTGCCGCGTGCGCAACTCGCTCAACTCGCGCTGGAACACCAACGCATCGTTGAGAGTTAAATTCTCATGCTGGCCCACACCCGTGCGAAAGCGCGCAAAGCGCTCGAACTCTTGCTCGAACGCTTCGCGTGCGGTTTCCGCCCTGAGTTGCGGGTCTTCCTGCTTATCGCCTTCCGGCATTTCCACAATCCTTCATCGGTTATTTAAGCTGCGGCGGGTTGTTGCTGCTGCGGCTCGTTCGCCAGCGCGTCTTTGACCTGGCCCGAAAGCGCGGCGAAGGATTCCGGCTGGTGAACGGCGAGGTCCGCCAGTACCTTGCGGTCCAGTTCGATGCCAGCGACTTTGAGTCCGTGCATGAACTGCGAATAGTTGAGACCATTGAGCCGCGCGGCGGCCCCTATGCGGACGATCCACAGGCTGCGAAAATCTCTCTTCTTGAGCTTGCGTCCCGTATAGGCGAAGTTCAAACCGCGCTCGACCGATTCCTTGGCCGAGCGATACAGCTTGGACTTAGTGCCGCGATAGCCCTTGGCTAATTTTAAAATCTTCTTGCGTCTCTCAAGACGCTTATTACCACGTTTTGCACGAGGCATAACTCACTCCTCCTAAAAATTGATTCATTGATTCATTGTTTCATTTCTTCAATGAGTCAATGGGTCAATAAGCCGATGAATCAATGAGACAATCTTTTAACTTCTTCCGTACGGCAGCATTCCCTCGACGCGTTTCTGGTCTCCATCGGAGACATACGTATCAATGTCCAGTTGACGCTTCCGCTTATGAGTCTTTGAGGTCAGGATATGACGCGCATGTGAATGCCCGCGCTTGATCTTCCCCGTGGCGGTCAGGCGAAAACGCTTGGCCGCACCCTTATGTGTTTTCAGTTTTGGCATCTTTACTCCTCAAGCGATTCTGGATTTTAGAATTTAGATTTAGCGCCAGCCCGTTTAAATCTTTGATGGACCAATTTAAAATCCCACATCTAAAATCCCCGCTCTAAAATCCAACGTCATGACGTTGTTTGTTTATTTTCCGGCGGCGGCGCGGGCTGGACTGTGCCTTCCGGCTTGGCCGCGCCCTTGTGCCGTTTTGGTCCAAGAATGATGAACATCTGATTGCCTTCCATCCTTGGACGCGCTTCGACTTCGCCGACATCCGCGAGGTCTTTTTCCAGTTTCTCCAGGATACGCGCGCCGAGTTCGCGGTGCGTCATTTCGCGCCCGCGAAACCAGATCGTGGCCTTGACTTTGTCGCCCTCCTGCAACCACTCTCGCGCGTGCTTCATACGATAATCGTAGTCATGGTCGTCCGTGCCCGGACGAAACTTGACTTCCTTGACGGTAATCACGACCTGCTTCTTCTTGGCCTCGCCAGCCTTCTTCTTGGCCTCATACTGAAACTTGCCGTAATCAATAATGCGACACACGGGCGGTTCGGCGTTGGCCGCGACTTCGACCAGATCAAGCCCTTTTTCGCGGGCCTGGCGGATGGCGTCGCGCGTCTCCAAAATACCGAGTTGCTCGCCGTCTTCATCTATCACGCGCACTTCCGGCACGCGAATCCTTTCATTGATGCGCGCGATGGGAGCGCGACGATTATCCGGGCGCTGTCCCCCGCGACCGCCTCGAAAATTCGTAACGATTGATGCACCTCCTCAGTTATGAGTCAGGAGTCTGAGAGTCTGGAGTCTGGAGTCAAGAGAAAGACTTTGCTCTTTGCTTTTGACTCAGGACTCTTGACTCATGACTCCTGACTATTACTTGTTAGAGCGCGCGACTCGATGAGGCGACGCGCCATCTCTTTAAACTCCGCGAGTGTCATATCCCCCATGTCCCCGCCCTTACGCTCGCGCACGGCGACTGTTCCAGCCTCCATCTCGCGGTCGCCCAGCACGAGCATGAAGGGTATCTTCTGCAATTGAGCATCGCGTATCTTCGCGCCGATTTTCTCGCTGCGGAGGTTCGTCAAGACGCGCAGGCCGCTGCCCTTCAACTCGTCTGCCACCGCTTGAGCATAATCATTGATGCGATCCGTAATCGGCAAAATCGTCACCTGCACAGGCGCGAGCCACATGGGAAACGCGCCCGCGTAATGCTCAATCAGGACGCCGAAGAAGCGTTCGACAGAGCCGAACAACGCGCGGTGAATCATCACCGGGCGATGCGGCTTGTTATCCTCACCGATGTATTCAAGCTGGAAACGCTCTGGCAAATTGAAGTCGTACTGAACCGTGCCTAGCTGCCACAGCCGACCGATGGCGTCTTCAACCTTGAGATCAATCTTAGGGCCGTAGAAGGCTGCTTCACCTTCTATACGGTCGTAAGGCAACTTCTCGACCTCACCATCTGCGCGCTCGACCACGAGCCTTTCCAATGCACCGCCGAGCACTTCTTCTGCCGTGGTCCAGTCCTCGTCCGAACCCAGATAGTGTTTGCTCGTGTCGCTGCCCTTGACTGATAACTCGAACTTGACCAGGTGGAAGCCAAACGTCTTGAAGACATCTCTGACGAAATCAACGCAATCATTAATCTCCTTGCGCGCCTGTTCAGGCGTGCAGAAGAGATGCGCGTCGTCTACCGTGAAGCCACGCACGCGCATCAAGCCGTGGAGCGTGCCTGAAAGCTCCGCGCGGTAGACCGTGCCCATCTCAGCATAACGTTGCGGCAGGTCGCGGTATGAGCGCTGCTGCGACTTGTAGATGCCGATGTGGAACGGGCAGTTCATAGGCTTCAGGCGGAACTCCGTTTCCTCCAGTTTCGTCGGCGCGAACATCGAATCACCGTAGTTTTGCTCGTGCCCGCTAAGCTGCCACAACTCGCGCCGCGCGATGTGCGGCGTGTAGACGAAACTATAGTTGCGCTTGACCAGTTCTCCGTAGAGATAGTCTTCCATCTGCTTGCGAATGACCGCGCCCTTCGGATGCCAGAAGATGAGTCCCTGCCCGTATTGCTCCTGAATCGAAAAAAGGTCCAATTCGCGGCCCAGGCGACGATGATCGCGCTTCTCCGCCTCCTCGCGTTGTTTGGTCCAGGCGTCAAGTTCTTCCTGTGTGGCGAAGGCGGTGCCGTAGATACGTTGCATCTGCGGTTGCGTCTGATCGCCCTTCCAGTATGCGCCGGACATCGTGAGCAACTTGAAGGCGCGCAGCTTATTCGTGTTCGGGACGTGTGGGCCAAGACAGAAATCTATGAAGGGCGAGCCGTCTATGTAATAGACGCTCACCACCTCGCCAGCCTTTTCGTCTATCAACTCGCACTTCAAAGGCTCATCGCGTTCCTCAAAGAGACGCAACGCTTCGGCCTTCGGAATCTCATGCCGACGATAGCCCAGATTGCGCTTCGCTATCTCGCGCATACGCTTCTCTATGATGGGCAGGTCCGCGTCCGTCAACTGGCGCGGCGCGATGACATCATAGTAGAAGCCGTAACGCGGGTCGTCCAACAGGGCCGGTCCAACACCGAGCTTCGTGCCGGGGAAAAGGTCCAGAATAGCCGCCGCGAGCAGGTGCGCGGTCGAGTGCCTGAGCACGTCCAAGCCTTCGAGCGTCTGTGGCAGGACCGGCTCGATTTGCACTGGTGCGCCGTTCTGCTGCGAAGCGTCAAGGGTAAACGCGAGGTCAACTTCGCGCCCGTTGACGCGGGCCGCGAGAGCCTGTTTCGCCAGGTCGCGGTCAAGCTTCTTAAGCGCCTCCGCGACGGTCACGGGCGCCGGCAGTTGCGCCGCCGCGCCGTCTTTCAGTTGGACGTTAATTTCGCTCATGGCTTTATGGTCTATGCTTTCCATCTCAATTCCCTGCGAGCGCGGTCGTCAAGAGAAGAAACAGCTTTCCGCTCCTGACGATTCACGCCAGACAATTAAAGACGCTCCGGCCCACCACTTCAACGGCGGCCCCTTGCGGTGAAAGCATTAACCAAATTCGATTTGTGCCGATAATCTGGAACGGCAACTGCTTCGTGATCGGATTCGATAGGAGCGCCTTCGCCGCGAAGCCCGCTATGTTTGGAGCAGGCCCGGCTAATAAATTTCAGAATCGAGTGAACGTTCGATTCATGACGAAGGTCTTTCGGAGCATCCCATCAAAAATTTAGAAAATGGCCGGCGCGTGCGCGTTTGCACCGCCAACCCTATCGTGTCAAGATAATGCTCGACGCCAGGTATGGCGCATCATCGTTCTTGAAGTTATAAAATTTAACCAAAGCAGCCGGAGAAGTCAACTTCACACGGCGGAGGTCAACTATGAGGTCATTTAATTGGCGCGGTTTGTTGGTTTGCTCTCTTCTCATCTTTTTTCAATGCATGGCTCTAAACGCCCAGTCGAAATCTCCATCCGGTTATCATCTGACAAAGCAGATTAAGCTGGGTGCCGAAGGCGGCTGGGATTACCTGACGTTCGACGAGAAGGCTCATCGTCTATACATCTCACGCTCTACTCATGTGATGGTGGTGGATGCGGATTCGGGCGCGTTGGTCGGTGATATTCCCAACACGACGGGCGTGCATGGCATCGCGCTGGTCCAGGAATTGAACAAGGGCTTCACCAGTAATGGCCGCGACTCGACCGTGACGGTCTTCGATCTCAAAACCCTCAAGGTGTTGAAACAGATTCCGGTCGGCAAAAACCCGGACGCGATTATTTATGACCCGTCATCGAAGCGCGTCTTCACCTTTAACGGAGCGAGCAGTGATGCGACGGCGATTGACGCGCAGGCGGAGACGGTCGCGGGCACGATTCCCCTGGGCGGTCGCCCGGAGTTTGCGGCGGCTGATGAGAAGGGACACGTCTACGTCAACCTGGAAGATAAAAGCGAGGTGCTCGAACTTGATTCAAAGAAACTCGCGGTGAACAACCGTTGGCCGCTCGCGCCGGGAGAAGAGCCATCCGGGATGGCGATGGACCGCAAGCACCGCAGACTCTTCATCGTGTGCTCCAACAAATTGATGATCGTGATGAACGCCGATAATGGAAAGCTGGTGACGAGCCTGCCCATCGGAAGCGGCACGGACGCCGCCGGGTTTGATCCTGAAACCGGACTGGCGTTCAGTTCCAACGGCGAAGGCACGCTCACCATCGTTCATGAAGATTCGCCGGAGAAGTTCAGCGTCGTGGAGAACGTCGCCACGCAGAAGGGCGCGCGCACGATGACTCTTGACCCGACAACCCACAGAGTCTTTCTCGTCACAGCAGAGTTCGGACCTCCGCCAGCGCCCACGGCAGACAGACCTCATCCACGCCCCAGCATCGTGCCGGGAAGCTTCGTGGTTCTGGTTGTGGGGAAATGAATGTACGGCGCTCAATAAAATTGTGGGGACAGGGCTGGTCCCTGCCCCCACAATTACCCGCTACCTGAATTTCTACCGAAAGCGGCTTTAGGGCGCGAAGCGAACCAGACGATAAGAAGCGAAGGGCACGAACCCGATGCGATTGTAGAAGGATAGAAGCGGTTGATTATCCGCATTGGCGAACAGGCAGACGGCCTTATGCTGTTTCAACAAGAGGCGGCATAAGGCGCTCAGGGCCGCGCTGCCCAGGCCGGTCCCGCGCAGGTCCGAACGCGTCAGGATGCCTTCCAGATAGACGGCCTCATCCGTCATGCTCACGATGTCTACCTTGAAGGCGACGCCGTCTTCGTCATTGATCACCCACACACGTCCCATCTCGATGCGCTTGAGAACGCGTTCACGGAAACCCGCAGGGTCTTTCGTCGCAGGGTCCACCCCGTTCAACTCGAAATAGCCTTCGGCGTTCATCCGCGCCACCTGGTCCAATTCACCGGCACAGGCTCGCCGCAATTCTTCAAGGCATTGATTCGTCGCCTGTACGTCCCTCAGGACCAACATTACTTGAGGGGCGGTTCGCTCAACGGTCAGCCGGTTCGATAGCTGGCTGAGATAGCGATGAAAACTCTCTATCATTCCCTCTTCGCCGAGCATCATGCGTACCTCTGAAACATCCGGGAGGTACGCGAGATGCGCGAAGTGATTGATGGTTTCGCGGCTTCCACTGAGGAGGACGCAGTGGCCCATTAATGCCATTCCGATTAATTGGTCCTGAAGAAAACAGCCATAAAAGTTCCCTCGATTGGAGGGGCTTTCCAACCCGTGGTCCCTGATGAGACCGATCATGATTAAGTTTTTCAGCGGCTGTTGGTCCAGAAAGCTGAGCGCCTGAGATTCATCCCCGGCAATCAAGCGGCGGATTTCCGGGTCCGTGCGGAGTCGCCGTCTCTGCCGCCGTCGTTGACCTTCGCCGTCGCGCGCCGTGGATACTTCCGCGTCCAATGTTATTAACTGCTCCGTCAGATGTTTTTGGTCCAACATAATGTGCTTGCCCGCCGGTCTCAATTTCCGTTCGTCACTTCCGCAAACGAGTTGACGAGCGAACGGTGCGCGGCCTTATCGGCCTGTAATCGCTTTTCCGCTATGTCCATCAACTCTTCGAGGGTGTCGCCGTCGTGCTTGAGCCTGGCTTGACCGATACTCAGATTATGGGAGAGCGCTTCGGCTCCCTCGACGGCAGAGTGATACATGCTGAGATTGGTTTGTAAGCGCACGGTAATCTCGCTGACGACTTCCGGCGCGGCGTTGTGAAAGAGCGCGACGAACTTATCGCCCGAATAACGAATGAGCAGGTCATCGCCACGTAGTTGCGAGCGAATCATCCGGGCTATCTCTTTCAACACTTCATCGCCGCGAGATTGACCGACCGCCTCGTTGACACGCCGGAAGCCGTCCAGGTCCATCGTCATCAACGCCAGCGGATATTTATCCTCGTTGGCGCGCGACTGCTCGCGCTCGAAGAAGGCATAGAGATAGTGCGCGTTGGGTAGTCCCGTCAGTTGATCCGTCGCGCGGTTGCCCTTGGTCTCTGCATACAGCACGGCGTTGTTGAGCGCGTCAGAAGTTAAGCTGGACACTTGTTCGAGGATATGAAGCTGGTCCTCCGAATAGCTGGTCAGCGATTGAGAGTAAAGCGCGAGCGCGCCCAGTTTCCGGTCGCCACTGACGAGCGGGCAGACGGCCAGCGTGCGATAACCCTGGACCTGGCTGCCGAGAGCCGAAAGGTCAAGCGCCGGGTCCGTGTTGGCGAAAGGTTTGTTGTTGGCGATGACCCATCCGGTGACGCCCTCGCCCTGTCGCACGGACCGGCCACGAAAACTCTCCGCGTTCAATCCGGCGACGTGTTGCGCGATGGCCGTGCCGCCCGTGTCGTCGCATAAATAAACGACGCAGGTTTCAAAAGGGATGACTCTTTCAAGTTTGCTAACTAAGACGGTCAGGGTGTCGCGCACATCGAGCGAGCCGCTTAAGCCCTGCGCAATCTCGTAGAGCGCGACGACTTCATGGCTCGATTGATGAGCTTGAAGAATCGTTTGCAAATATTCGGCGGGCTGATGCGCGGGGGTTTCTTCGGCCAGGCCAGCGGCTGGGAGAGCCTTGCGGATGGCCTCCGTGTCTTCCATCTTGAGAGGGACAAAAGCCTGCGCGCCTTTTTTCAATTGAACAATCTGTTCCTCAAAAGAGGGCAAATGCTCTACGAAGAGATCAACGATTGACGGGTCGTAATGTTTCCCACGGTCCTTCAGCAAAAACTCAATCGCTTCTTGGCGCGTCAGTCCCCTGCGGTACTGCCTGTGCTCGCGCACCGCGTCGAAACAATCAACCACCGTCAGGATGCGCGCGGTGAGAGGAATCTGTTCTTCACGTAATCCGTCTGGATAGCCCGTCCCATCCCAACGCTCGTGATGATGACGCACGATGGGCACAAGCGGGTAAGGAAATTTGATGCGTTCGAGAATCTGCGCGCCGACAACAGTGTGCAGCTTCATCTTATCAAACTCGGCGGCGGTCAGTTTCCCAGGCTTGTTGAGAATGTAATCGGGCACGGCGATTTTGCCTATGTCATGCAGGAGCGCGCCCGCGTGTAGCGCCTCAATCTCTTTTCCAGAGAGACCCAAGAGTCGCGCCATCCCTTCGGCGTAAATCTGCACGCGCTGGACATGCTCATGAGTGATTTGATCTTTCGCGTCCACGGCGGTGGCGAAGGCTTCGAGCGTGCGTAGGTGCAGCGCGCGCGTCTCTTCTACGTGCTGGCGCGCGGCTTCTATGTTCTTGATATACGGACGATATGCGAGGTAGTTAGCCAGCAGCACGGGGACCGTAAAGGAGACGGCCCAGAAACCGTAATAATGGACCAGCGCGTTGACGATGCCCGCCGTCAGCATGCCGGAGAAGAAAGTGACGAATCCCCATGAATAATTTTCGCGCCAGGTCCGCAACATGGGCTTGCCCGTTTTGAGCGCGACCATCGCCACCACCAGACCATGATTGACCACGGCCTGTGTGACGGCGAAGACGATCAAAGCGAACGCGTAGGTGAAGAAGGTTTCCTGACGATGGGCGAGCAGACGCGAATCACCGAAAGCCAGGTGAAGGAGTGTGGTCGAGACGTAGAAGGAGCAGCAAATCAATGAGACGTTGGTGGCGAAGTTGAGCCAGCGCTTGGTAAAACGCGCGGACTCGCTCGCGGTCGCCACGGCTGCCGTCACAATCGCCGCGTCCGGGCCGTATAACAACAGCGTCAGAAAGATAATCGTATCCGAGGCCGTGATAACGCCCTTGTCTCCGGGAATCTGCGAGGTCGGTATCCAACTGCCGATTAACGCCAGGGCAATCAACGCGAACCAGCGTGCATCAATCGTCTGGCTGCCGAGATGGGCCAACGCCATGCCGATGACGCCAATCCCGCAAGCGATGAGCAAGAGCCTGAAGGCCAGTGACCGACGATGATGCTTTTGATCTTCCATAATTTAACTTCGGAGTCATCCGCCGCCCCTTGCATGCGTCTTCGAGTTCGACCGCGTTTCGCGGAACGCCTTTGCGCAGGAGCGCGACATCAAAAGTGGGCCGCCCGTCGGGGGCACACATTGAATCCTCATAGCGAGCCGCGTGCCAATCCCGGCGGGAAGAAACAAGCCCGTAAAAGGTCCGATTATCGCGGGAAGTTGAAGGAAGAGGCCCGATTTCTTATTCGTCGAGTTCAATCAAATTGAGAAATCGTTTCATTCTGGCGAATCATTCTGACCTGCGCGGAGATTGGAAGGACCGGCGTTAAATCTCAGGCTGCACCGCGTGACGGTTTACTGACAGCGCCCACGGTGACATCAAGTGAGCACCCTCGCCAACGCTCAAGTTGTTATTGTCAAAGCATTAACTCAAAAAAAAACGCGCCGCGCACGTTCTCCCGTAGAAACTCTCGTCTGTGATTGGTGGGCCAACGGGCATGATTCTTCCGGCGTGGCACATCACTTGATGAAGGAGGAAACGGAGGTCTTGCCTCGCTTGATGCGAGGTCTGCCGGGAAACTCACTTTCGACAGTTTAGATAATCGAATGACTGAGAGACAAAAAAACCCACGCTCGTCGAACCAGAAGGGGAAATCAATGAAACGCTTCCTGCTTGTCTTGAGTTTAATTTTGCCGGTCCTGCTGCTCGCTTTTCCCGTCGCCAGGATTCCCTTCCTGCGACACATGGGCACGCAGGCGCTGGCCCGCAAGCAGACCGCTGACACCGCCGGTCTCAACGCGCAGGGGCTTACCAAAATTCCCGATGACCTGCGCTCTTTAATCGCCAATAGCGGAAGCGGCGAGCATCTTCAAAGCGTGATTGTGCAGACGACTGAGCCTCCGACAGATGCCGTCAGCCGCATCATCGAAGGGCATGGCGGAAGACTCAAACATCGGTTCGACAGCATCAATGGCTTTCTGGTTGAGATTCCCCTCTCTCGCATAGAGGAGTTAGCTGGTGAAGGGTCCGTGGCCTTCATCACTCCCGACAGGAAAGTTCAAAGGAGCCTCGCGGCGACGGCGAAACTGGTCGGCGCGGACCAACTCTGGAACAAGAGCAGCATTGATAATGAAGATGATGACGATGACAATGACAACAGCGACGGCGACAACAAATACAAGGCGGTTGATGGCAAGGGCGTCGGCATCGCCGTCATAGATTCAGGCGTCAGCTTTAATAACAACGACCTCGGCGGTGATGACAACAAACACAAAAACGCGCGTCTCATCGCGTTCAAGGATTTCGCCGGAGATGCTTCGGGCCATGTGCAGAAAAGCACGCAGGCCAGTGACAGTTATGACGATTACGGGCACGGGACCGCCGTCGCGGGCATCGTCGCGGGCAGCGGCTGGGGGTCGCGCCAGAAGGACAGCAGCAAAGTTGACTGGTATCCCGGCAATTACGGAGACTTCACAGGCATCGCGCCGAGGGCCAACATCCTGTCCGTCAAAGTGCTGGACCATAACGGCGGCGGAAATATCAGTACCGTCATTCAAGCGATTGATTACGTCATCTCAGTTAAATCAATCTACAACATCGAAGTCATTAACCTGAGTCTCGGAGCGCCAGTCTTACAGAGTTACAAAACGGACCCGCTCTGCCAGGCCGTGGAGAGGGCCGTCGCGGGCGGCATCACGGTCGTCTGCGCGGCGGGCAACTATGGACACAACGATGTCGTGACGGGTTATGACGTGAACGGCAAGCCCGTCTATCAAACTATCTACGGAGGCATCCATAGCCCCGGCAACGATCCGAAGGTGATTACAGTCGGCGCGACGAAAGACCCGCAGCAAACTTTGGAGACTTGGAACGGAACATGGAACAGCACTCCCACTCCGACGGTCAACATCAGCCCGAATCCGAAAGCCTTGCGCCGCACGGACCTGGAAGTAGCCTCTTACAGTTCGCGTGGGCCAACGCTGGTTGACGGTCTCATCAAGCCGGACATAGTTGCCCCCGGAACTAAAATCATCGCCCCCGCGAGCCGCGACGGCGCGACCCTCACAGATCAAATTCTGCCGAACTCGATCATGCCGCTCACCTCACGTTCGAGCGCGGCGATGTCCAAAATGTACTGCCAACTCAGCGGGACTTCTTTTGCCACCCCTGCGGTCTCAGGCATCGTCGCCCTCATGATGCAGGCCAATCCCAAACTGACTCCGGCGGAGGTCAAGGGACTCCTGCGATTGACCGCGCAGCAATTGCCTTCGCTCTCGTCTAAGAATCAGGTCGAGCGCATGCTTTCGCAGGGGGCTGGACTGGTCAACGCTTACGCGGCGGTGCGACTGGCCCAGAATATTCGCGTAGACGCAGATAAAGCCATTGCCGGTCAAAATCTGCTCAAGTCCGGCGTAACCTTGAAGAGTCTGGATAGTCAACTCAAACTCAAACTCTACGATCAATCGGGGCATCTTCTTGAGTATGGAGTGCTCAATAGCGGCTTGATTATGTCGGACGGCTTGATTCTCGCGGACGGTCTCATTCTCGCTGACGGTTTGATTCTCGCTGATGGTCTCATTCTCGCAGACGGTTTGATTCTCGCAGACGGTTTGATTCTCGCGGATAACAGTGTGTGGCCCAGCGGTCTCATTCTCGCTGACAGCTATGTGGGAAGCAATTGTCTTCAGAACATAGGTGGACGTACGGTAGCGGTCCAGGTTTCCGCCACGCGCGCCGTCGGAACGCAGAACCCCGGAGCCAATTTTTATGCAGACGGGCTGCTCGCCTCGACGGGCAAGATGGACGGCAGTACCATCTTCTCTCCGCTCTCACTCAGCACATGGGGTAACTCTATAGTTGACCCGCGCTCGCTGCCGCAAGGTATCAGCACGGGCACTCCGGGTACCTTATCCGGCAATGACAACACGACCATCACGGGAGTCAGGATCATCCCCGGCGGGAGCGTCTACTATCCGGGCGGGCCGACCATCAATGCGCCGACCGTTCAATTCAGCGCGTCAACCTACAGCGCGCAGGAAGATGCGGGCAGCATCAACATTACCGTCACTCGTTCCGGCGACACATCAAGTTCAGCGAGCGTTGACTATGCGACCAGCAACGGCACGGCTTCGGAACGCTCGAATTACACGCCCGCAGCGGGCACGCTCAACTTCGCCGCAGGCGAGACGAGCAAGACTTTCACCATCCTGCTGACAGACGATGCCTATGTCGGAGGCAACCGGACGGTCAACCTCACCCTGAGCAACGCCGCCGGAGCCTCGCAGGGCGTGCCAGGCACGGCTGTCTTGACGATTCAGGACAACGACACCGCCGCGCCCTCTTCCAATCCGCTGGAAGACGCGCGCTTCTTCGTGCGCCAGCACTACCTTGACTTCCTCAACCGCCAGCCGGATACGGGCGGGCTTAATTACTGGACCGGGCGCATCACCGCTTGCGGCAGCGACGCAGCCTGCATCAGCGCGCGCCGGAGAGAAGTCTCCGCCGCTTTCTTCATGGAAACGGAATTTCAGGAGACGGGTTACTTCGTCTACCGTTTTTACAAAGCCTCCTTTGGCGCTCGCCCGACCTTCGCGCAGTTCATGGCGGATCGTAATCTGGTTGTCGGCGGCGCAAATCTTGAAGCGGGCAAACAAGCCTTTGCCGATCAATGGGTCCAGCGCGCGGCTTTCAAACAGGCATACCCGGATACTATGACGCCCGATGCCTTCGTCAATACCCTGATGGATACGGCCAACCTGAAACCATACACGACCGAGCGGCAGCAAATGGTCCAGGAATTCGGTCAGGGCAAGACTCGCGCGCAAGTGTTGCGTGAAGTCGTCGAAATGTCAGAGTTGAAGACGCGAGAGTATAACGAGGCTTTCGTGCTCATGCAGTACTTCGGCTATCTACGCCGCGACGCGGACACGGGCGGGTACAATTTCTGGCTCAACATCCTGAAAAACCGTTTGCCGAACGATACCACCGGATACCGCAGCATGGTCTGCGCGTTTATCACTTCGAGAGAATATCAGGAGCGTTTCAGCAACATCGTGCCCCGCAACAACGGTGAATGCGGTCCCTAGTCAAGTTAGTCAAGTTCATCAATCACCTGCGCGAAATAGTTGAGAGTGGCGAGTCGGACAGGCTCGCCGCTCTTAGTTTTATTTGTGGACCAGCAAGCAAGCCTCTCTTTTTTCGGTGAGGGGTGAGATTGGTCTTGAGTGTAGAGGACATTGAGATTCACCACCGCAGACACAGAGCGCACAGAGGACGCACAGAGTTAAGCATTCTACTCTCCGTGCTCACTCTGCGCTCTGTGTCTGTGTGGTGAACTCATCTTTCATATTCGCTCAACTCTTATGGACCCGCCACTTTTTTTCTTAGACAAAGGGAATCTCATGTGTGCTATAGTGAATTGCAGGCTCTCTCCCCTTGAGAGCGTGTCCACGGTCGCGAAGTTGAAGTCACTTGCATCACCCGGCTTGCCTTTAAGAAACCCTTGCACATCTCTTTTGAAACCACCAGAGCCTGAAGATAGATGAACTGTTAGCTCCTCGTCCCGCGCCCGGATAATCACCACGCAGGTGTTGAAAATCGGCGCAACCTTCAACCCATTTTTTGAAAGATTGATTCCAAGATGGCTAAATTAGACGAGCTTCTCAAGCTGATGAAGCAGCACGGCGCTTCGGACCTCCATCTCACGAGCGGGTCTGCGCCGTACCTGCGCGTCAATGGTCAAATGGTCAAACTCAACTACCGCGATGTCTCACAAGATATTTGCCAGGGCTTGATCTTTGAAATTCTGACGGACAATCAGAAAGAACTCTTTCTTAAAAATTGGGACCTCGACCTCAGTTATCCGCTCGATGGAATCGGGCGTTTCCGCGTCAATGTGTTTATGCAAAGGAAGGGCATCGGGGCCGTCTTTCGTCTCATCCCTGAGCACATTCAGACGATTGAAGAACTGGGGCTGCCGGACCAACTGCTTGAGTTGATTGATGTCTCGGAGGGTCTCATCCTCGTCACTGGTCCAACCGGGTCGGGCAAAAGCACGACGCTCGCTTCGCTCATTCATACCATCAATATGGACCAGCAGGCGCACATCATCACGATTGAAGACCCGATAGAGTTTGTTCATCAGAATCAACGCTCCTTAATCAACCAGAGAGAAGTGTCTAGTCATACCAAGTCCTTCAGCAACGCTTTGAGGGCTGCTCTGAGGGAAGACCCTGACATCATTCTGGTGGGAGAGATGCGCGATCTGGAAACCGTCTCCCTGGCAATCACGGCGGCGGAAACGGGCCACCTCGTCTTTGCCACGCTGCATACCAACAGCGCCATCAAAACCGTTGACCGGATCATAGACGTGTTCCCGGAAGGCCAGCAGGCGCAAATCCGCGTCATGCTTTCGGAAAGCCTGAGAGGCGTCGTCGCGCAGGCTCTCCTGCCCCGCGTAGAACATCAGGGGCGCGTTCCAGTGGTGGAAATTCTCGTCAACATTTCGGCGGTCGCCAATCTGATTCGTGAAGGCAAAACGTTTCAAATATCTTCCGCCATGCAGACGGGGCGTGGTCACGGCATGATGACCTTCGAGACTGCCGTTCACGACCTCGTCCAACAGGGTCTCATCTCTAAAGAGGACGGCAACAGTTTTATCAGAAGACGGTCCTCGGGAAAGAGCGCCACCACTCCTGCCCGCGTAGTTCCCCTTCAAGCATAGCGGCATCGCTCCACAGGTTTTTGAGTTCGGCACAAGTGCCCGCCTATGTTTCCCATTCATTTGCCCGCGCCCGCCCCTCTATGTCGC
>DASYML010000151.1:0-14027 GCA_036009045.1 Pyrinomonadaceae bacterium | reverse complement strand
CTATTACACTCCCGGCATTGATAACGCTGAGAGCCAGCGCGGTTGCGACCAGCTTTAATCTGTCGTTCGATGGCTTGGCAATAGGGACATTCAAGCATGAAGAGATTTATAACGTACCGATGCTTGTTTCGTCACTCCCCGGAACATCGGGCGAACCTGAGCAAGCGAAAGGCTCCCCGACATATTCCCGGAGAGCCTTTCGCCTTCTTTATCAACTGGTCCAGAAAACGCTTATGGCTGGCTGTTGGGCTGCGTCGAAGCGGGCTGCGCTCCGTCGTTGCGCTTCAGCTTCGGTGCCTCGTTGGGCTGCTTCTCCGAAGGCTTCTGGTCGTTGTCGTCGGGCGTTGTCGTCGTATCGTCCGGCGCGGGCGCGCGACGCTTGAGAGTCGGGCGTCCTGAAGAGCCGTTGTCGCCGCCGGAGATGTCTCCGGCAGTCGTCGCACGGGCGTTCGACAATCTCATGAGACGCGCTTTGACGCGCTGGAATTCCGAAGTGCTGACGATGTACTCCTCGCGCTCTGGGAACTTGGCGACGAGGGCGATGGAGGCCGCGCGACGATCCGGCGGCTGCGGGTGCGAGGCGAAGGCTCTGGACAAAAGGCCGGGCTTCTTCTTGTTCTTCGCTTCCAGTTTCTCAAACATGGTCGCCATCGCGCTCGGATCATAACCGGCTGCGTAGAGATACTGGACGCCGAGTTTATCCGCTTCGGCTTCCGCGCCACGGCTGAACTTCATGAAGGCCGCGAGCATGCCGAGGCCCGCCGTGTTCTGGAAAATCATTCCCGGAATGCCGCCGAGAAAGATAGAGCCGAGGATCGCGCCGTACTGCATCGCGTTGGCTTTCGCCTGATTCTCGACGGCGTGGCGGGCCGCGACGTGCGCGATTTCATGCGCCATCACGCCAGCCAATTCCGCCTCGTTGTCTGCGGCCAGGATCAAGCCCTTGTTGACGTAGAAGAAACCGCCGGGCAGCGCGAAGGCGTTGACCTCGTCGGAATCAATGACCTTAATCGTGAAGGGAACTTTGGCGTCCGAGTGGAGCACTATGTTCTGGCCGACGCGGTTGATGTATTCGGTAATCACAGGGTCGTCCACAAACTTCGCTTCGCGGTCTATCTCCATCGCCAACTGACGGCCCAGCGCGACCTCTTTCTCCGTGGAGGTGCTCATCTTGGCCCAGACGCCCGTGTTAATGTTGCGTTTCCCGATCTGGTTAGGGTCTTCTTTGGATGAGAGCGTGCCGCTCGAAGCTGGCTTGGTCTCTCCCTGGGTGGTGGTGGTCGCAGGCTTGGTTTTTGAATCCTTCTGCGGTGTGGATGTCTTCTGTGTTGTCGTGGGCGTCTGTTGCGGCGTCTGGGGCGCGGCGGCGACGACGGCGATGGCGCTGGTCCACAAACTGGCGGCGAGCGCGCTGGCGAGTGCGATGCGGGAGAAGCGACTTCTCATCTCGAAAGCCTCCAAAAAAATTACTGACGACCTTTGTGGCTGGCAAATAAGAGCCGCTCTCGCTTGATGAAGAGCGCTCTTCAAAATGCCGGGTTCCGTGCCTTTCCAAAATCCCCTGCGGCATGGCCCGGATAAATTTTATAAAGGACTAGCGCCCGCCCGGAGCCGTGTCTGGCTTAAAGTTAAGCTTCTCAGGCTAATTGGGGGCGCACTGTTCGGATACAGCAATCTTTGATGCATCCCGTAGCGTTCAGGGTTGCGCCACCGTCGCAGCCCATCCTACAAAACGCGCCCGCAAAACCTTCAAGCGGCCCGGCTCCTCTGGCGATTGTCCCTTTGGGAGAATCATTATAGACCACTACGGGCGGAAAAGCATAAAAGATTGCGCGGGTGCGCGCGCCCGTGTTAGATTCAAAAGGAAGCGGCCCCGACGCCCCGCCGCCTGACAGTCCCACCTCATTGTTTAATAATTGATGAAGCGCTCACAGGATAAGATCAAGGATTACGTCGAGCCGCAGGCTTTTGATGATGTGCAGGACTATGCCAGGGACCCTGCGCGCGCCCTCAACGCCTACCGCTTCACGGACGCCACTTCGGACCTGATGGCCCGCTGGCTGGAGACCCTCGCGGATTTGCCGCGCAATCAGGGAGCAGCACGCGCGCTGGCGGGTCTGCGCGGCGTTGGCAAGAGCCACACGCTCGCGGCCATCGCCGCGCTCGCGGCTTTCCCGGACCTGCGCCAGTCCGTCTCTGATGGGCACGTCTCGACCAGCGCGCGCCGCCTGCTCAGCCGTCCCTACAAGGTCGTCCGCGTTGATAGAGGCACACGCGCAACTCTTCAAGAGGAGATGACAGACGCCTTCGCGCGCAGCTTTGGCGGCAACGAGGCGGACTGGGCGCAGGAGCCTGCGGTCGCGCTCGCCGTCGCCGCGCACAGAAGCAACGGACCGTTCCTGCTCCTCATAGACACTGCGCCCGGCCATGAAGTTCGCGTGCGCCGAGATGACGGCCCGCTCTTGAGCGAGTTGGCGGCAGCCACGAAGGAGATTAACGCCTTCGTCGCGCTCGCCCTGGACGACGACATAGAGGGCGCGGACGGGGCCAACGTTTCTCTCTCCGGCGCTTTCCAGATTGATTACCTGGACCCAGAACATCTATACCGCATCGCGGACCTGCACCTCTTCCCGAAGAACGCGCAGGCGCGCACGGCGCTGCGCGAGATTTACAAGACCCTGCGCTACTCCGTGCCCGGCTTCAACTGGAGCGAGCCGCGCTTTGCCGCCATCTATCCCATCCACCCGCTCATCGCGGACGTGGCCGCCGCCGTCCGTTTGTACGCGACGAAGTTCGCCTTTCTGACCTTCGCCTCAACGGCTGGCACGCGCGCCGCCAATCGCCCCGCGCTCTCCCTCATCGTGCTCGACGAGGTCTTCGACGGCACGGAAGCGGACCTGCGCAAGGCGGAAGATTTGCGCGCCGCCTTTAAGGCTTATGATGAACTGGTGAAGGCGTCCGTCCCGCGCCTTCCGATAGGACAGAGGCTTCAAGCCAAGCTCATCCTGAAGGGTCTCTTCATTCTCTCGCTCGACGGGCGCGGCGCGACGGCGCGCGAACTCGGCGCGGCGATGTTGTTCTACGACGAAGCGCGACCCGCTGCCGAGATAGAACGCATCGAAGGGATGCTCTCCCTCTTCGCCGGAGCGGGGACGGCGCACGGCGCGCTCCGGCGCACGGAAGATAAAGGCGAGACTCGCTATCAATTCAACATCAAGACTTCAACGGAGTTCGTGACCGCGCTCGCCGCATCCGCAGAGCGTCTCAATATTGGTCCAGCCGCCATCAGCGAATTGCTGTGCGGGGTCGCGCGCGCGCGTTATCCAGACTGGCCGCTCGCCTTCGCGGACGCTGGTCAGATGCCCGCCGCCGTTGAATTCACTTTGATGTGGCGCGGCACGCCGCGCGACGGTCATCTCAAATGGCAAGCCTCGCATGATGATAATGACAGGTTCGCTCACACGAAGAATCAAGAAGAGTCTGCTCGCCAGAAGAATGATGAAGAGTTTGCTCGCGTCAATTCTCAAACGACGTTTGATGCGGCAGCACATGATTGGGAAGTGTTGACGCTCGCGCCTGCGACGGCTTCTGCGTTGGAGGCAGGTGATGATGTTTCGTTCGTCGCTTCAAGTGGACCGGCGGACGCTTTTTCTGGACCAGCGAGAGATGCCTCGCCTGTGCGGGCCGTGTGGCATCCGGCGCGTTTGTTGACGGAGGAGACGGAGAGCCTGCGCCGCCTCATCGCGCTCCGCGCGGACGCTTCGCTCATGGAAAATTTCGGAGACGCCGCGCGCGCCGCCGAACATACTTACCTGGCCCATGCCGAACGCATCTGGTCACGCATCTACATTGACGACGGGCGCTTTTTGACGCCGTCCGGCGAACACGCGCCGGGCGAAGTTGCGCGCAACGCTGCTTCGCTCGCGCGGACGCTTGAAGGCGTCGTCGCTCCCTTGCTTGAGACTCTTTACCCGCAGCATCCCGCGTTCGCTTCAACGCTCGGCGAAGTCGAAGTCGCGCAGCTTGTCGGCGGCCTCTTCAGCGGCGCGAACCAGGCCGAAGCGAGCGTGCAGGAATTGACGCGTCTCTTCGTCGTGCCGCTCGGCCTGGCCTCCCTGCGCGGCGGCGTGTACGCGCCCGAACTTGACGAGCAGGCTCTCAGGCAACCCTGGGTGCGCGAAGTGCTGGCGATGACGGACGCCGCAGGCAACGAGATGGTCCCGCTCACGGATTTATCCGCCACGCTCCGCCGCGAACCCTACGGGCTGCAACGCGAAGCGCAGCACTTGATTCTCGCCGCGCTCGTCGCCCAGCGTCGCATCGAACTGGTCACGGAAGGCGGCGACCGCATTAGTCGTCGCACGCTGGACCGCGCGCTGCGTTGGGACGAGATCGCGGGCTTTGCGCGCATCAAGACGGTCCTGCACAGCGCGGAAGAGTTGACGAATTGGGCCAGGAATCTGACGGGTCTTGAAGACCTCGCTTCGATTGCCGCGCCGGAAGCGCGCGAGGCTGTGCGCGCCGCGCTCAACGGCTGGCTCAGGGAGTGGCGCGAACTGCGTCTGCTGGAAAAATTCGACAAACTGCCGGATGAAGGATTGACTAATCACGCCTGGGATCTGGCGGCCTCCGTGCGCAAGAGTTTTTGCGTCGCGGCGGACGCCGTAGAGGCGACGCTGGCGGAGACTCTCTCTCTGGAAGAAGGCTTGCAGCGCGTCGCGGACGCCTTCGGCGATTCGTTGGACCAATTTAAGCGCAACGTCTCACAGCTTGCCAAGCTGAAATGCTTCACCGCCGAACTGGCCCGGCGCGAACATGTCCGCGCTTACCTGATGACCACGGAGCCGACGAACGTGGACCAGATCGAGAGCGCGCGCCGCGAATTACAAACGCTGGCGGACGACATTCACAGCCTCTTCTTTGAAGCGTCCGTCAATCGCTTTAATCTTCTCTGGCGAGAATTCCAGGCGCAGTACATAGAGCATTATGCGTTGATGCACGAGCGCACGATGGGCAGTACGATAGGTCGTCGCGCGATTGACGCGTTGACGCGGAGCGACGAGTGGCGCGATTTTGAGACTCTCTCGAAACTCTCCATCGTCAATCGCCAGTACTGGGATGATGCGACGCGATTATTGGCCCAGGCACGCTCGATACATTGCGCTCTGCCCGTGCGACAGATTCTACAGCAGCGCTCCCTCTGCGATTGTTCCTTCCGCCTCGCGCGCGTCGCGGCCTTCGCCTCTCTTCCGCAGGCGCTCGAAGACGCCGCGCACGCCGGGCGCATGGCGCATCGCCGCACGCTCGCATTGTGGTGCAAGCCTTTGGCCCATGCGCTCGAAGCCCTCGCACAGGATGAAGCGCAGGACGAGTTGAAAACTACTTTGAGAGACCGCGCACGCGCGCTCGCCAGCCTGCTCGCGCAGGGCACGCTGCCCGCCCTCTTCTCCGCATCGGAAGTGCAACTGATAGAGGCTGCCTTGCAGCAGACGAGCCTGCCTCCCCTGCGCGTGAGCCTGCCCGTCAGCGGCCACGCCCTGTTGACGCGCGACGAGATGGCCTCGCGCTTCAAGCAATGGCTGGACGACCTGCCGGATTATCCCGCGTTCGTGGAAATCGTCAGCGAGAGCGTCGGCGATGCGGGTTAAGAAAGCGCCCGCCGTCGCTCACAAGTCCTCGTCTGCAAAAGCGAAGCGAGTGAAGACGAATCGTCCTTTGACCATCAATATCATCGGCGCGGGGAGGCTCGGAACAGCCCTCGCCCTCGCCCTCTCTGCGCGCGGCCACTCCATCGAAGCCATCGTCGCGCGCCGTCTTAACCACGCGCGCAAGGCCGCTCAACTTATCGGTGATAGGCACACACTCTCACTGGCCCTGAGTAAATTGGACCAGCTTCCACCCGCAGACATTATCTTCATCACGACGCCGGATGATGTCATCGCCGGAGTCGCCGCGCAACTCGCAACGTCTCTCAAACAGGACGGGCGACGGAAACCAACGACGGTGCTGCATGCCAGTGGCGCTCTCTCTTCGTTGGTCTTGAGCGTCCTGCGCGAGAGAGGATTTCGCACAGGCTCTATGCATCCGCTGGTCTCCGTCAGCGAGCCGCGCGCGGGAGCCTTGAGTTTGCATAAGGCTTTCTATGGCGTGGAGGGCGAGCGGGCCGCTGTCGCTGCGGCGCGCAGCATCGTGCGCGATCTTGGTGGACAAAGTTTCTCGCTAGACACGCGCAACAAGGCGCTCTATCACGCGGCGGCTGTGATGGCCTCCGGCCACATGGTCGCGCTTCTTGACATCGCGGCGGGGATGCTCGTGCGCTGCGGCCTGAGTGAGAGAAGGGCACGCGCCGTGCTCATGCCGCTCGTCCGCAGCACCGTTGACAATCTCTCGCAGAGTGAACCGAGACGCGCCCTCACAGGAACATTCGCGCGCGCCGATGCCGCCACGGTCTTGAGGCATCTGGACACGCTCAACGCGCCGGGCCTGCGCGACGCCCTCGCCGCTTACATTCTGCTGGGCCAACATTCCCTGCAACTCGCTCAAGCCAACGGCGCGGATGCAGCGGCCCTGAAAGAAATCGCGCGCGCGCTGGACAGTGTAAAGCTATAGATTTGAGCGAGACCGGTAAACCGGATGCGCCCTGAAAGGGCCGAATATGATAGCCGGGAGCGGCGCCCCCGGCTATCATATTCGGCCCTTTCAGGGATATGACCCTGATTCTCATCTTCCTCTCTACTTGTAATCCGGGTAGTTGACCGGCTCCGTGAATCTCTCTTCGGGGGGGTCTGTCTTGCGGCGACGGATGCGGCTGAAGACGTAGAGGTTGAAGAAGTGCATGCCGCCGAGGACGACAAGGACCATCCCTACTTTCCAGGAGAGCGCTTCGATGCCCTCGCGCATACTCTCAAGGTTATAGCCGAGTTTGAGAGCGAGGCTCACATACCCAAGGTTGATGAGGTAGAAGCCTACGACCAGCAGGTGATTGACGGAATCTGCGAGGGCTTCGTTGCCGTGGAAGACATCAACCAGAAAGATGCGCCCGTTGCTGTGCAGGGTCTGGGCCACCCAGACAGTCAGCGCCACGCTGATGCCGATGTAAGTCAGATAAGTGATGACGATTGTATCCATGATGTCTCCTTCTGCGTTGCCGATTACAGGTCCAAAATACCGACCACGCGTTCAGTTCAAAGTGGACCTCTGTGCGCCCCGGATCACTGCCTGCCGACGATGGCCTCTTGATGAGCAGTCCGTCGCGGCCAGCTAATCTTGCTCTTACTCAATTAACATGCCACTGTTGACAGTCATGGTTTTCTTCGATTTCCGAGGCGCGAGGCGAGCGTCCTTCTTGCAAGCTGCGGATTGACGGGCGACTCCTTTGCAATCTGCGAGAGCAAGTAGGAATGATGAATGATGAAGGATGAGAGATTGGCTATTCAAGATGAATAGTTTGTCTTTCATCCTTCCGCCTTCCTACTTCATCCTTGCTCTTGCGCGCCGCGCTCTTTTGGCGTTAGAGTTGAATTCATCAATTCCTTTTGAGACTTTCAGACATGAAAGGACTTTTCATTCATTCGAGATGCAGAACACACCTAACGCCAGTTACAGCCTGACTTTGCGTGTCAAACTTTCGAGCCGGACGGGCGCGCTCGGAGAATTAACGACCGCCATCGGGCGGGCCGGGGGCGACATCGGAGCGATTGACATTGTCAGCGTCGGCGGCGATTCGGTGGTACGCGACATCACCGTTAACGCCGCGTCCAGCGAGCACGGCGCGCAGATTGTACAGGCCGTGCGCGACATAGACGGCGTCGAGGTCCTCAACGTTTCGGATCGCGTCTTTCTCATGCACATCGGCGGCAAGATAGAGGTCGTCTCGAAGTCTCCCTTGAAGACGCGCGCGGACCTTTCGATGGCCTACACGCCGGGCGTCGCGCGCATCTGCGAGGCCATTCACCGCGACCCCGAAAAAGCCTTCACCCTAACCATCAAGAAGAACACTGTGGCGGTCGTGACGGACGGCACGGCGGTGCTCGGTCTCGGAGATATTGGACCGGCGGCGGCGATGCCCGTGATGGAAGGGAAGGCGATGCTCTTTAAAGAGTTCGCGGGCGTGGATGCTTTCCCTATCTGTCTCTCGACGAAAGACCCTGACGAGATTGTGCGGACCGTGAAGATGATTGCGACGGCGTTCGGCGGCATCAACCTCGAAGACATCTCCGCGCCGCGCTGTTTCGAGATTGAAGACCGGCTCAAGGAAGAACTGGACATCCCCGTTTTTCACGACGACCAACACGGGACTGCGGTGGTGGTCCTCGCGGCCTTAATCAACGCGTTGAAGATAGTCGGGAAGCGGATGGAAGATATTAAGGTGGTGGTCAACGGGGTGGGCGCGGCGGGCGTGGCCTGCTCGAAGATTATTATGGCGGCGGGCGTGCGTAACATCGTCGGCTGCGACCAGAACGGGATTATCTACAAGGGGCGGCGCGAGCACATGAACTGGGTCAAGGATTGGTATGCGCAGAACACGAACCCGAACGTGGAACAGGGAACTGTCCATGATGCTATGAAGGGCGCGGATGTTTTCCTGGGCCTCTCAGTGCCGGGCGTCATCAACGAGAATGATTTGCAGACGATGGCAGAGAAGCCCATCGTCTTTGCGATGGCGAACCCGACGCCTGAGATTATGCCGGAGGAGGCCGCGCCGCATGTCGCAGTGATGGCGACGGGCCGCTCCGATTATCCCAACCAGATTAACAACGTGCTCTGTTTCCCCGGCATCTTTCGCGGCGCGCTGGCCTGCCGCGCCTCGCGTATCAACGAAGAGATGAAACTGGCGGCGGCCCACGCCATCGCCGGAATCATCACCGACAGCGAACTCCACGCGGACTACATAGTGCCATCGGTCTTCGATAAGCGAGTTGCCGAAGCGGTCGCGCGCGATGTCGAAGAGGCAGCCTACAAGACGAGCGTCGCACGCCGCGAGCGAGCGCACGCGGACAGCATCATGTAGAGCCATTTCTAATTCAATGTAGGGGAAGGGATATTCACCACCGTAGACACAGAGCGCACAGAGAACTCACAGAGTTATTCAATCAAGCCTCTATGAGCCCTCTGTGCATTCTCTGAGTCCCCTGTGTCTGCGGTGGTGAACGCTTCTCACCAGACACTCAATTGCCGCGCTAAATCTTAAGGCAAGTCTTGCATCAGGACGCGTTGGGCGTTCTCACCCATGATCATCTTGATTTCGGGTTCGGTGAAATTCTTTGCGAGGAGGGCGTCAGCCTGCCTTCCGAGCGCGCGGCGAAATCCGAGAGCCTCCCCGCCTGGTAAAGAGTCCGCTCCTTCAAACTGCCCCACGTCCGCGCGGGCCATCTCTCCGCGACGGCGAGCGGGGTAATCATATCGCTCCGGTCGCTATTGCTTTCGATATTGAGTCCCCAGGGCACTTTCGTCACGATGGTAAAGACCTGCAAAGCGACATTCCCCTCCCTGAGCCTTGGGAGGCCAACATGCCCCCGCTCATTCCTCAACAACAAATCTCTCTTCCACAGCAGCGAGTCCGCGTGCAAATCCGCGATGAACAAATCCCTATGGATCGCGCTGGCTTTCACAGATGCCCCGTAAGGCGGGCGCACGAAGACAGCGTTATAACGCCCGTCAACCTGCCCCGGCACGACGAAGAAAAAGAAGGCGAGACCAAAGCAGAGAAGCGCAGCGAAGATGATTAATAATTTCTTCTTCAATTCTTGAGGACGACTCCGCATCGAAGCAATCTTGAATTACGCACGAGGGCTAAAAATTTGAAGCAGCGGAAACAAGCTGGAAACTCAGACTACAGATTCAAACTTTTTTCTGCTGCTGCGCTTTCAGAGATCTTTGAGTGCCAGTCAGATATTTTTTCGTAATCCACAAATTTGACGATCTCACGTATTGGCTCAAAGGTGTGAGACGAAATCTTACGATCAAATTCTCTGCGCCGTGCTGCTGCGGCAACGATGAAAAAGTTGATGCGGAAGTCTTGAAAGTCTGAAAATTTGAGCAGGGAATTGTAAATGTCGGTCGAATGTTCCACTTCAAAAAATGAATGAGGAATCTTTCTCGCGCCGAACCATGTCACGTCAACCGTCTTGGCTCTTCTTAAAAGATGATCATAGGTAAAGGGATGAAACTGTTTGAGTGTCGCAACATCAGCCAGTTTGTGTGTGAGGAAAGAGCGGTTCTTGTCTTGATGCGGCACGAAGGTTTCGTAATTTTTCAGATTGCCTAGCTGCACAATCAACCCCTGGTAATAGCTGTGATTGAATTCTTCATGATGGTCAGGGGATGTATGTTGAAGTAGAGAGAGTTGTTCAAGCACCTGTTGCTCATGGGCCTTGAGTGCCCAGAGGCCTGGCCTGATTTTGAAGAAGAGGTCGGAATGCGTTTGCACTATCCGCCGAATGCTGGCGAACGGCGTTTTCGTGCCCCACTGACATCCGGGCACTTTCAGAGCGGCATGATAGAGATGTCCGAGCGTCGCAAAGCCGCCGTTCTGCTCCATCGCCCTGATGACCGCTTCATGCTGTTTCATCGTCGCCTCGCTTCATTCACGGAAAAGCTTTGAGAGGCGAATTATACAACTAAGCGGCGTGTTCTTCCTGTCTTTTTATGTCGGCAGAAAGCAGACGACTTAGAGCCCATGCGAGTTGCCCGTCTTTGGCGAGTCGAATATTGACGAGATGCTTAATGCTATCGAAGGCTTCGCGCAGAGCATGACGGGACTTGTGCCACCCGTATCCGTCTGTAACCCAGATGAATCCGATGCCCGCCGCCTCCAGAACTTTCTGTCTTCCAATGTACTCGCGCGCGATTGGCTTTAGTTTAGAGCCGCCGGACCCATAGTGATTAACCTCCATCACTGCGAAACGACGCGGCTCATCATTGGTCCAAAAAGCCCAGTCCCATCTTTCATTGCGATAAAGCTCAGGTAGCACGCAGCGTTGCAAGGCGAGGAAATCATAGGTGGCTTCCGCTTTGCTGCTCATGAACGGAAGCTTTTTTAAAGCCTCCTCAACGAAGGGTTCGATAGCTTTGACGCCGCATTTGCCGCCGCGATTCTTGCGCCCGTTGGTATCCATTCCGACTTCGACGCCCGTCACATAGTCCGGCACGGATTTGATGTGTTCGAGGAGTTCGAGCACTCTTGAGGAGGAGAGAAATCGCACGTAATGTTCAATCTCTGCCTCAGAGAGTTGGCGCAAAGTTGACGGGAAGTCGTAACAAGTGACATGCGCTTCGCCCTCCTCTTCCATTAGCTGAACAGATTCTCGACAGGCCATGAGAAGTGGCAGCACTGCAATCACCTTCGGATACTCCGCCAACAATCGTCTGATGGCTTGCTGCTTGTCTTGCGCGCCACATAGCGAGCTTAATAAGAATAATTCAGGACGGTAGTGCTCGATTCTTTTGTAAATTTTATCCCACCCAACATAAAAATCCGCGTCATAGTAATTCTGAAGCGAAGCCGTGAAATGCTCGAAGGCCATGTCCGCAGAATTGATGCCGTAATGTTTGAAGTAAAAGGAGGAATCGGCCATGATTTATTCGGCCCCCCCCCAGCAGTTTGCGTGCCAAAGGCAAAACTTTCTTGCTTAGTCACCAACATAATTTCATCCTCCAAGCGTTTTGTCGCAAGCTCAATATATGATTGGTCCATCTCTAAGCCGACGAAACGCCGGGCGAGGCGGGCGCACAACACTCCGGTTGTGCCGCTGCCGCAGAAGGGGTCGAGCACTTTGTCGCCGGGATTGGATGAGGCGCGGATGATGCGGTCGAGGAGGGCTTCGGGTTTTTGCGTCGGGTGTTTGCCGTAGCGTTTCTCGCGCGGCGCGGGCGGCTTGATGTGCCAGAGCGATTGCATCTGCTTGCCGCGATTCTCGCGCTTCATCTCTTCGTAGTTGAAGACGTGCCGCGCTTTGGGGTCGCGCCTCGCCCAGAGTATCGTCTCCGTGGCGTGCGTGAAATAACGGCACGAGAGATTCGGCGGCGGGTTCACCTTGTACCACGCGATGTCGTTGAGAATCTTGTAGCCGATGGTTTGCAACGCGAAGCCGACGCTGTAGATGTTGTGCGAAGTGCCTGTCACCCAGATTGTGCCGTTCGGCTTTAACAGGCGATGACACTCGCGCAGCCATTCGAGGTTGAAGGCATAGACGGCCTCGAAGGTCTCAGCCTTGTCCCACATCCCCTTATTGACGCTCACCATCTTGCCCGCCTGGCAGGTAATCCCGTCGTTCGAGAGAAAGTAAGGCGGGTCCGCGAAGATGAGGTCGAACATCTCGCTCCTCGCCTCGCGCAGCATCAACAGCGCGTCGCCCTGGTAGAGACGCAGCCCGTGTTTCTCGTCAACGAAGACCGGCTGACGAACAGCGTGAGGTGTGCTCGCCTCCTGATGCTCATCCCTTTCGAGCGATGAGCCTGATGCGGGGACTGAAAACATTAAACTCTCTTCCACAATCCGACAGCGTTCAACTGACAAAGCGATACTGATCTAAGATCGAATCTGCCTCCACGTCAAGGCGCAGCGTGCTTTGAAGTGATCTGCAATCAATAGTTTAGGGTTGTGGCTTGATGGGTAGAGAGGCTGGCTTATCTTATCAAAGGCGAGTGTGTATCTAATGAATGCTGTGATTAATACTGGCAAAGCCCAGTTAGATATCTTAAGGCCATGAACAGCGGCACAGATATTTCACGCCCGCCACCGGACCTGGCGTGAGACTCGGAAAAATGAACTGACATCTCCGACTCGTCCAACGTCAGGTCCAGCCAGACAATTCAATTGGAAGGTGTTGTGGTTCTTCTCATGATGCTCGTCAATGCTTCCAATCTATATGGATGTGCGTGTCTGAGTCAGCGAAATCGGTGCCCCATTTTGCGCGCCCCGCGCCGCCCCCGATACGGATGTGTCCCAATGCCGCGCGATTAATCTTCAACCAATGCACGAAGCGGGTTGGATGGGTCGAACTCGTCGTTCCAGGGCGGCGGGAAGCCGCGCCCCCAGGACCGTAGTTGTTGAGATCAACGGCGATTCCCCCCGGATTGTGAACGCCGTCTATGTGATGCCCCGCCCGTATCACGGACACATGGACATCCCAGCGGCCATCCATAATCGCCAGCAAGCCGCGCAACACGATGCGATGAACGCCGCGCGCGTGGTAGTGCTGGATGTCCCTGATGGCATTGTTGTCGTCAGTGCCCAACCAGTGGGGATGATGTAGGATTGCATGCGACAGTTTTTCCCCGGAGAGATTGGAAAGGTGCGCGTGAGGGTGTGTAGATCGGGCAGCCTCAGCGTGAGCGTGGTCTATGTTTAGCATATATTTCTCCCTTACGAACGGCGTCAAATTTCCCGGTCGGCGTCATTTACGGGCTAATGTCTTAATAGATAAGTCAACTGAAGCAGATTTCCCGGTCACCGTCATTTAGGGGCAAATTTCTTAGTGGATGAGTCAACTGAAGCAGACCCGCCTATGCCAATTAGACCGTAAACGCGAATCACACTATGCAAACTGTCGTCATCATAATTCTGTTGACGGTTTAAGGCTCAAGAGGCGAAGGCTCTACAGTGTGCTCATCGAAGGCGAGTGCGTATCTAATGAATCGCGTCGTGTGAGCGGAAGTTTCGAGGCGGCGGGTTGAATGGAGTTATCAGGTTTCGCGTTGTGTGAAAGAGCTAAGGGAGCATTAAATGTGATTTTGTTTGGTCCAGGCCGAATGTATGTATCGCCACTGAATGCTTCCTCAACAAATCTTCAACCGTTTTGACAGGACAATTGCCGACACGCAACCAGATAAATTTAGGTGGGCTGCCATATAACAGGCTACGTTGCTGGAAATCAGAGTCTTTTGAGGCGATGATAAAATCATTCAGCCTGGCGTACTCCCAAATCACCGCATCATCAGCATCGCGTAGACCGATTTCTCTGACATGGACGCTACCCGCATAAATATCTGCCAGCCTGTGAACCAAACGCGGCGCGAGATTTTGG